>JBGPPD010000015.1:0-26858 GCA_041488375.1 Gammaproteobacteria bacterium
GGGGCCGCTAATCTAGCACAAAACCCTGCAAATTGAACCGCTTAGACGGCAAATCGTGGACATTCCCGCGCTCGCTCTATAGAATGGCGCCTGTTTCGTACTCTCCATCCTTTCCAGGCGCGATTCAACTCCATGAGCGACAACCAGAAAGTCGACAAGACGCGGCGCAACCTCGTGGTCGCGACTTCGGTGGCGGGCGGCGCCGCCACGATCGGCGCGGCAATCCCCTTCGTCGCCAGCATGTTTCCCTCGGAACGCGCCAAGGCGGCCGGCGCCCCGATAGAAGTGGACATCTCGGCGATCGCGTCGGGCGAAATGAAGATCTATGAGTGGCGCGGCAAGCCGGTGTGGGTGATCCGGCGCTCCAAGGAGATGCTCGAGTCGATCTCGAAGTCCGACCCCAAATTGTCGGATCCCAAGTCCGAGGTGCCGCAGCAGCCCGGCTACGCGCAGAACGAATTCCGCTCGATCAAGCCCGAGGTGATGGTGGTGGTCGGCGTTTGCACGCATCTGGGATGCTCGCCGAAGGAAAAGGGCATCGATGACAAGGCCGAAATGGGCGCCGACTGGCTCGGCGGGTTCTATTGCCCCTGCCACGGCTCCAAGTTCGATTTCGCCGGGCGCGTCTACAAGGGCTCGCCGGCGCCGATCAACCTTCCGGTGCCGCCCTACACTTTCCTGTCCGACAGCACGCTGCTGATCGGCGACGACAAGAAGGGGGCCTGAGCGATGGCTTCCCGGCTGCTGGCACTGTGGGACTGGTTCGATGCGCGCATGCCCACCGTGGGCGAGGAGTGGCGCAAGCACGCCTCCGAATACTACGCGCCGAAGAATTTCAACTTCTGGTACTACTTCGGCGCCCTGTCGATCCTGGTGCTGGCGATCCAGATCGTCTCCGGCATCTTCCTCACCATGAACTACAAGCCCGACGCCGCGCTCGCCTTCGGCTCGGTCGAGTACATCATGCGCGACGTGCCGGGCGGCTGGCTGATCCGCTACATCCATTCCACCGGCGCTTCGGCGTTCTTCATCGTCGTCTACCTGCACATGTTCCGCGCGCTGCTCTACGGCTCGTTCAAGGAGCCGCGGGAACTGGTGTGGATTTTCGGCGTGCTGATCTACCTCACGCTGATGGGCGAGGCGTTCTTCGGTTATCTCCTGCCCTGGGGCCAGATGTCCTACTGGGGCGCGCAGGTGATCGTCAACCTGTTCGGCGCGGTACCCTTCATCGGCCCCGACCTCGCGCTGTGGATCCGCGGCGACTACGTGGTGTCGGACGCCACGCTCAACCGCTTTTTCGCGCTGCACGTGATCGCCCTGCCGCTGGTGCTGCTCGGCCTGGTGGCGGCGCACATCCTCGCGCTGCACGACGTCGGTTCGAACAATCCGGACGGGGTGGAGATCAAGAAGCACAAGGACGCCAACGGCAGGCCGGTGGACGGCATCCCGTTCCACCCCTACTACACGGTCAAGGACACCGTCGGCGCCATCGTGTTCATGGCGGCGTTCTGCGTGGTCATGTTCTTCCTGCCGGAGATGGGCGGCTACTTCCTCGAGAGCAACAATTTCATCCCGGCCAACCCGCTGCAGACCCCGGAGCACATCGCGCCGGTGTGGTACTTCACGCCCTACTACTCGATCCTGCGCGCGGTGCCGCCGCTGTTCAATTCGCAATTCCCGGGCGTGCTGGCGATGGGCATCGCGGTGCTGGTGCTGTTCCTGCTGCCGTGGCTCGACCGTTCGCCGGTGAAGTCGATCCGCTACCGCGGCGCCTACTGGAAGGGGGCGGTGGCGCTGTTCGTCGTCGTGTTCCTGGTGCTCGGCTACCTCGGCGTGAAGCCGACGACGGTGTGGGGGCAGTTCGGCTTCGACGCCTTCTTCCTCGACACCAAGGAGCGCGCCACCTGGGCGGCGCGACTGTGCACGCTGATCTACTTCGGCTTCTTCATCCTGATGCCCTGGTACACGGCGAAGGACAAGACCAAGCCGGTGCCCGACCGGGTGACGATGTGAGGCGCGCCACCGTGAAAAACCTGCTCGTTGCCCTGCTGCTCGCGCTTCCCGCCGCGCTGTTCGCCGCCGAGGCCGGCCACCCGCTGGATCACGCGCCGATCGATCCGCGCGACCTGGTCAGCCTGCAGTCCGGCGCGCGCACCTTCGTCAATTACTGCCTCGGCTGCCACGGCGCCCAGTACATGCGCTACAACCGCCTCACCGACCTCGACCTGACCGAAGCGCAGATCCGCGACAACCTGATGTTCAGCGCCGACAAGGTCGGCGAGACGATGAAGACCGCCATGACGGTGAAGGACGGCAAGGCCTGGTTCGGCGTGTCGCCGCCCGACCTGTCGGTGATCGGGCGCTCGCGCGGCGCGGACTGGATCTATACCTACCTGCGCACCTTTCACCGCGACCCGAAGACCGCCAGCGGCTGGAACAACAAAGTGTTCCCGAACGCCGCCATGCCGCACGTGCTGTGGAAGCTGCAGGAGGAGCAGAGCATGGTGCAGTACGACACCACCGTGCGCGACCTGGTCAACTTCCTGGAGTATGTCGGCGAGCCCGCGGCGCAGTCGCGCAAGGCGATCGGCGTCGTCGTGCTGTTCGTGCTGGGCATGCTCTTCATCCTCGCCTACGCCATGAAGATGGCGTTCTGGAAGGACGTACGCTAAGCCGGCGCAAGCCCAACCCCGAAGCCGGGCGGAGCGCTCCATCCGGCTTTTTCATCAGGAATCACGCCCCATGATGCAACTGTACTCCGGTACCACGTGCCCCTTCAGCCACCGCTGCCGCTTCGTGCTCTACGAGAAGGGCATGGACTTCCAGGTCATCGACGTGGACATGTACAACAAGCCGGAAGACATCGCGGTGATGAACCCGTACAACCGGCTGCCGGTGCTGGTGGAGAGGGACCTGATCCTGTACGAATCGAACATCATCAACGAGTACATCGACGAGCGCTTCCCGCATCCGCAGCTGATGCCGGCCGACCCGGTGATGCGCGCGCGCGCGCGGCTGATGCTGTTCAACATGGAAGTCGAGCTGTTCAGCCAGATCGAGGGTCTTGAATCGGGCAAGGACAAGCAGGTGGACAAGGCGCGCGCCCAGGTCACCGACCGGCTGGTCGAGCTCTCGCCGCTCTTTACCAAGACCAAGCACATGCTGGGCGACGACTTCACCATGCTGGATGTCGCCATCGCGCCACTGCTGTGGCGGCTGGACCATTACGGCATCAAGCTCGGCAAGCCCGCGGCGCCGCTGATGAAGTACGCGGAACGGATCTTCTCGCGGCCGGCGTTCATCGAGGCCCTGACGCCTTCCGAGAAGGTGATGCGCAAGTAGGCCCATGAACGAGATCGCCACCAAGCCTTACCTGCTGCGCGCGCTCTACGAGTGGTGCGTGGACAACGGCTACACGCCGCACGTGGGCGTGAAGGTGGATTCCAAGACCCAGGTGCCTTCCGAGTACGTGAAGAACGGCGAGATCACCTTGAACGTTTCGCCCTCGGCGGTGCACAAGCTGCAGATGGGCAACGAGCTGATCGAGTTCTCGGCGCGCTTCGCCGGGGTGGCACGGCAGATCTCGGTGCCGATCGCCAACGTCTACGCCATTTACGCGCGCGAGACCGGGCACGGCATGACTTTCGAAGTGGACGCCTCGGCCAAGCCGGCGACGCAGGCGGTGGCGGAGGCGCAGCCCTCGGCGCCGAGAGAGGCGCCGTTCGCCCTGCCGGCCCCGGCCAATACCCCACCGCCCCAGCCCGGCAAGCCCGGCGGCGGCAAGCCCAAGCCGCAGCTGCGCCGGGTCAAGTAGACTTTCCCCCGGGCCGGCTTAGCTCAGTTGGTAGAGCAGCGGTTTTGTAAACCGAAGGTCGGGAGTTCGAAACTCTCAGCCGGCACCAGCCCCAACAACCTCTAGTACGCCGGAGCCACCGGCGTGACCGCCTGCGGGAATTCTGCCGGCAGCAGTCGCGGTTTCTGCGGCGGCTTCGTGCGCACGACCGGTGGCGGGAACAGCAGCCTGCGCTCGTCGGCCGCTTTCTGGCGCTCGTAAGGTCGCTGCTCCTGCGGCGTGTCTTTGCCCACGGATTGCAGTTGCTGCGCCGACAGGTTGTCCAGTCTTTGTTGTTCGTTCAAATGACGGTTATCGCCCGGCGCAGGCTTGGTCCTCTCCTGCGATTGCTTCAGGCGCAGCGCGAAATCCGCCGATTGCTGGTCGCGCTGGATGAGCGCACGCTGGACGTCCTGCTCCTGCGCGACCGCCGAGGCCGCAAACGCAAGGGCCGGCAGCGCGCGCCTGAAGAACCCCAACCCTAAAGCTTGAGCCGGAACACGCAACGGCCATTCCGATATTCGTTGCATATGCCCCTCAGGAACGATCCAAGGGCGGCAGGTTGCTCCGCATCGTGCACGGCAGTGCCCGACACATCGAGGCCGGCCTCGCGAGTCCACGTACCCCCGCCACTCAGCTTCAGAGGGCCAGCAAGCGTGCCAAGTTCGATGTCCACTTTACTCCCGCTGCCGCGCA
The DNA here is from genome assembly GCA_041488375.1 of Gammaproteobacteria bacterium. GTDB lineage: Bacteria > Pseudomonadota > Gammaproteobacteria > Burkholderiales > SG8-39 > JAABQT01. The sequence continues at coordinate 4,529 of JBGPPD010000015.1, forward strand.
GCCTCGCGACATGCGATCCCAGGTCCACGCCATTCAAGCGTGCCAGGCGAATCCGCCGCCATTCGATCTCCGCGAGCCCGAGAATCGAACCGGCATCGAGACGCAGGTCATCCGATCGAATGCGCAGCAACCCCTCGGGTCCAAACGCCTCGAGAGCGGGTACCAAAGCCGACAGGATCCGTCCGGGCAGCTTGATGTCCAAGCCGCGGATCGTCGTACTCGAAGGAGATAGCCGGACTTGCATGGACCTCGCGGCATCCCCGACGACAAGGTCGGTTTCGAGCCCGCCCGAAAGGATGCCTGACCACGATGTTTTCCAGCGCAGGGCGCCAAGATCGAGCGGACGCTCGGATCTCCGGCTTGCGTACAGGTGCCCACTTCCCGTCCAAAGGCTGCCGCTCGGATCGCGCAGCAGCAGCCTCTCCCCAGACGCACGCTCCACCGCGCTGGAGACCCAAGCTGCGGGAATCGTCGCCATCAGCGTGGCTGCGTAGATAGCGCAGCCGGCGACGCCATAGAACATGGTGCGCCGTATTCTCACGGAGGATTTCCGGTAGCCAAGGCGCTGCCCGACACGAAGGTCGCTTCGACTCGAACCAGGCCGGGCTTGTCCAGCGCGGTGATCCTGCAGGTATCGATGCGAACACCCAGTTCGCGCTGCAGGGTCTCGATCCATTCGAGCCATGCGTCGAAATCCAGCGGCCCGGCCTGCAACAGCACTCTGCCGCTCGACAGGGACTCGCTGCGCTGCACCGCTTTCGCGAATGACGCGCGCGCCACCGACGCTTGCAGCAGTGATCTCAGATCGCCGCGCTGCGATTCGGCGGCCAGCTTCTTGCGCAGGCTCAGGATTTCCTTTTGCTGGCGGCGCATGTCGTCGAGCTGCGCGCGCAACCGCGGCAGGCCGGCCGACAGCGCCTTGCGTGCGGCCAGCCCGGGATCCCATAGGAGCGCGTAGAGCGCCGCCACGAGAATCAGCGCGCCGGCGGCAAGCAGGACGCCACGCTCTCTGCTGGAGCGTCCGTTCCAGAACCCGGCCGCGGTCGCCGCGAATCTCATGTTCCCGCGCTTGTCTTCGCTCGCAGACGCAGCGTGACCCGGCCGGTCGATCCCGCTGCGTCGACCGCCACGTCGAGCCCCCCGAGCCGCGCCTTGGCGCGCAGTTCATCGAGCAGCGCGCCTGCCTGCTGCGGGTCATACGGCTGCAGTGTGACGCTCAGCGCTCCCTTTTCGTAGACCATGCTTTCGATGCGATGCCTTCGCGGATCGAGCAGCTGGTCGGCTGCCGTTCCCAGCAACGCAAGAAGATCCGCAGGGCCGATCTGTCCGGCCTGCTGCCTCAGATCGGCGAGCGCGCGGGTCATCTGCAGGGGCGGGTCGACCACGACGGCGTTGTCGCCAAACGTCTCGCGGTAGATGGCGCGCATCTCGGCAAGGAGCGTTTTTCGATCATGGGCTTTCGCTCCCCAATCGAGCGCAATACCGAAGGACCCGAGAACAAGCAACGCGGCAGCGAGGACCGCAGGACGGCGCAGCCGGCGCAACGCCGCGCCGCCGGCGCCGCGCAGGGCAAACTCGCCTTGCAGGAGGTCCAGACCGGGCTGGCTCCGTCCACTGGCCCAGTGCCAGGCCGGACCGCTTTCCACGGGCGTGCCTAGCGCGGCTGACCATTGTTGAATGTCCGGTTCTTCGGCCCCGGGAGCGGCCCTCGCAATGATCGTCCAGGGTTCCGCGCCCGCCTTGCGCGAATTCTCAAGGGCAAGGCGCAGCGCGACCGGGGGATTTCCCCCTTCCGTGCTGTCCAGCGAGAAGCCTTCCGCGTCCCCGGTGCGCGCGAAGCCGTCGCGGCCGTTCCATACGACCGTCCAAGCGTGCGGGAGGAGCCCAGGCAGCAGGCACTCGGGATAGACGCGCTGGGGAATTAGGCCCGACCTCTCCAGTCTGGAGAGCAGCTTCTCCAACCACTGCCGGTCCACGATGGCCAGGCACAGGCGGTCCTTGGACAACGATGTGGCGGCCACATGCAGCCGCTCGGGCTCGGGAATGGCGCTGTCTTCGACCAGATAACGCAATGCGGCAGAAAGCCGCCGCTGCTGAGCCGCAGGCGCAGCCACCCCCTCGAGTACTACGAGGTCACACGCAAGCACGACCTCGCATGCGCCCTGCACAGGCGGGTGGTCCAGGTCGGCAACGCCCGACGCGAGCGCCGTCCCGTTGCCATCCAGCATCGCCCATTCGAACCGGCCCGAGTCGGGCGCGTCACGCTCCACCCGGATGCGGCAGGTCGTCATAGCATGCGCTGCCAGACGATGACGGGCGGAGCGCCCTTGCCACGCTGCAGCAGGGCGGACATGCGCACATCGGCCTTGCCGACTTGCGCCCGGCCTTCGACCTGGAAGAACTGGCTGTCGACGGATATCGTCTCGTCGTCCACCTGAAGCGCAGCGCGCGGCAGCCGAGAGCGGAAATCCGCGAGGTTTTGAATCGGCGCCGTCGACCGGCCGCCGGCCAGCGCAAGGGCTTCCGGCAGGGTCAGCCCGTTCACGATCGCCACAAGCACCTCGGGCGGGGCAAGGTTCACGTTGACCGGGGTGCGGCGCGGAAGCACCGTGGCGACCCTGCGCAGGCTGGCGATCGCCGCCTCATCGCAGCCGCGAATGCGCACAAGATCTCCGATCTCGGACATCGGCTGATTCGCCGTCCGGTACGGGACGGGCAGGCGCAGGTAGTACGCGTCCTCGGCACCGCCAGGAGCATTCGATTCCCTGTCGGCGTCGATCCAATCGGCGATCGCGTCCGCCAAGTCGGTGCGCAAGCCGATCGTCTGCAGCAGCCGCCTGAACGCCGCGAGGTCGCGGGCGCTCTGCTTGCCATCGAGCACCAGGTTGTTGAGATTGAACAGTCCCTGCTGATCCCTGATTTCGCCGGATATCGCGCCCTGCTCGATTTGCGTCGCGGGCAATCCGGTGGCCCACAATTCTCCGCCGTGGTCCAATACGGACGTGCGGGCATCCTGCGCCAGTATCGAGCGGGCCCATTGCACCCCGCCCTTCAGGATCCAGCGAGCCTGTTCGTAGTCGCGAGCGACCTCAAGCTGGCGCAGCGCCACGTGCTGCTGCTGAATCAGGGCGCTCGCAGATGCCGCCGCCAGCGCGACGATCAGCATGGCGACGAGGATGACGGCACCGCGCTGGCGGCTCGCAGGTCTCATCTGACCGGAAAAACACGGCTGACGCGCTCGCCGCCGGCCAGCACGATCTGTACCGCGACCGCCCTGGGCATCGAGCTCGCCAGCCTTCCCGCGGGCCAGGCATCGGTCCAGTTGCCGTCGTAGTCGAGCGCCTGGAATTGCAGGTCCGCGACGTTATGCAGGACCGGTTCGGCGATGGGCGCCGATCCGGGCGCGGAGTCCGCGGCCGGCCACACCAGATATTCCACCGTGCCTTCGTGCAGGCGATAACCCACGCGACGCGCAGCGCCTTGCGCGGTTCCGGGTTCACCTTGGCCGAGACGCGTAATGACGAGCTGCCCTTCTTCCAGGTCCGCAGTCTCGCTCGGCGCGCCGCGCAGGAGCAGGGCAGGGCGTACGCGGTCGGCCTCGTCTCGAACCGTGCGCTCGATCGCCCCCGACACGTCCTGGCTCAATTGCGAAGCGAGGAGGGCCACGTCGTTCCAGCGGCGCGATTCCGCCTGCAGCCGCGCTTCCGTATCGAGGATCGAACCCAGTCCGCGAAAGCTGAGCGCTCCGAGCACCGCGAGCACCGCCATGGCCACCAGCAGCTCGAGCAGGGAAAATCCGCGATGCCCGTCGCGCATTCAATTCTCCCTGGTGAGCACGCCGACCAGGCGGCGCAACTCGTGGGAGGGATCGTTCGGGTCCATGACCTGGATCTCGACGCGCCGCAGCAGGGGATGCGGCGTGGTGAGGACCTCGGCACGCCAGCGGAACTCGATCCCCGCCTGGCGTTCGGACCCCTCGGAAACGCCGATGCCGGGCCAGGCAAGGCGCGCGGAGAGCTCGCCCAAGCGATTCTCCGCGACAAAGCCCGCGAGCACACGCAGCTTGTGATCCGTGGCGGAAGTGGTGGACAGCGCGACGGAGCGGCTCGCGGCGGCGAGCGCGATGGCCACGATCGCGAGCGCGACCAGGACCTCAACCAGGGTGAACCCGCGGGCCCGCGGCGGGCCGGCGGACTTCTGTGCCTGCATGGAAGTCGGGTTGTACCGATACGCGGCCGACGACGCCGGCGCGAATCGCGAAGCTCGCGCTGCCGCCTGACATCGTTGCCTCAAGCGCCCCGCCGAAGCCGTAGGGAGACAGCACGACGCGCTCGCCCTCGGGCAGCTCCCGCGCATCGATGAGCACGTCGCGCAGTTGGGTCGCCCCGGGCAGCGATCTTCGCCTGAATTCGCTGCCGTCCGGAAAGCGAACCCACTCGCCGTCGTCCGCCCTGTGCCAGAAGGAGTAACCGCTGCGTTCGGAGGACCACGCGATGCCTTGCCCGCTGGCATGCGCCTCGGCGAGCGCCAGTTCGAGCAGCGCCGCCAGCCGACGCGCTTCGGTTCTGGCCAACGCGCTCTCTCCCGGGGTCGAGATGACGACCAGCATGGCCGACAGCACGCCAACGATGGACATCGCGATCAGCAGTTCGAGCAGAGTGAAGCCCGCATGCCGCGCGCGCGCAGCTCCCGCCGTGCCGTGCATCAAAGGCTCCACGAGCCGATGTCGGCGTCGAACCCGTCGCCGCCAGCGACGCCGTCTGCGCCGAAGCTGAACACGTCGATCTCGCCGCGTATTCCGGGGTTGAGATAAAGGTAGTCGTTGCCCCAGGGGTCCTTGTGCAGGCGCTCCAGGTAGCCGCCCGTCTTCCAGTTGGCCGGCAGCGGCGGGACGCTCGGCGGCTTGACCAGCGCCGCCAGCCCTTGCTCCGTGGACGGATAGCGCATGTTGTCCAGGCGGTAGAGCTTCAGCGCCTGGACGATGGCGCGGATGTCCTGCTGAGCAGCGATCACCCGGGCCTCGTCCGGGCGGCTCATCAGTTTGGGCACGATCAACGCCGCTAGAATCGCCAGGATCACCACCACCACCATGATCTCGATCAGCGTGAATCCGCGCGATTTTCCGGGAGCGTTGCGACGCATCGCCTGCAGGTACCTGGGGTTGTCGGACGGTGTACTATACATTGAGAACTGTGCTTTACGTTCGTCCGCGATGACCCTCATACCATGCAAAAGTTGAAGGACTGGATCCTGCGGCCAGGATGGGTCTTTCTGCTCGAGTTCGCGCTCGTCGCGGCGCTGGCAGTGAGTCTGGCGCACTGGACATGGGTTGCGCTCACGCCGCACTCGACCGCCGCTTCGGCAGTCCTTGTCGAGGTGGAGAATCTGCGACCCGGCGCAATCGTGCAGCGGCATCTTTTTGGTGATTCAGGGGACGCAGTGGCGAGCGGCGAAGGTGGTGCCGGCTCGACATTGCGGCTGAAACTCCTGGGCGTATTCGCGCGTGGAGAACCTGGTGCCGGACGCGCCATCGTTGCTCCGGAGAATGGCAGGCCGGCAAGCGTGACGGCCGGGGATACCATCGCCGCCGGCATTGTGTTGCAGGAGGTCTACCCTGACCATGTGCTCGTGCTTCGCGGCGGCGTTGTCGAGCGCATCAATCTGGAACGCCGTGCCGCAAGCCTGCACACCAAGCCGGACGCGCCGCGCCCGGCCCCCAAGTGATGCGACGCGCGCTGGCCGCCCTGCTCGCGGCGGGAAATGTTCTGGTCGCCGGCGCGCAGGCGCCGCAAGATCCGGTGACGCTCAATTTCGTGAATGCCGACATCGAATCCGTCGCCGTCGCGATCGGCAAGATCTCGAAACGCAATTTCCTGATCGATCCGCGCGTCAAGGGGACGGTTAACCTGGTCTCCTCGCGGCCGGTGCCCGCGTCCGCCGCTTATGACATTTTCCTGTCCGCCTTGAGGCTCCAGGGATTTACCGCGGTGGAGGCGGGCGGCGTCACCAAAATCCTGCCCGAGGCTGACGCGAAGCTGCATCTGGGCGGGGTCAGCGGGCGCAGCACGGCGGGTGGCGACCGCCTGACCACGCAGGTCTATGCGCTCAAGTACACGTCCGCAAACCAGTTGCTTCCCGTGCTGCGCCCCATCATCAGCCCGAACAACACGATCGCCGTGTTCGCCGGCAACAACTCCCTGGTGATCACGGACTACGCGGACAACCTGCGCCGCATCGACCGGATCGTCGACGCCCTCGACCGGCCGGGAGGCGGCGAGCCGGTCGTCATACCGCTGCGCTATGCCTCCGCGGCGGAAGTGGTCCAGACCCTGAACCGGGTTCTCGCCGACAGCGTCGTCGGGTCCGGAGCGCAGGCGGCCGCGATCGATCCATCCGCGCGCTTGTTCATCGCGCCAGATACGCGCACCAACAGCGTCATCGTGCGCTCGGACAATCCGGCGCGTGTCGCGAACGTGCAGGCCATGGTGCAGCAGCTGGACGTGCAGACCGGCACGGCCGGCAACGTGCATGTCATCTACCTGAAGAATGCCGAGGCGCTGCGGGTGGCGCAGACGCTTCGCGCCGTGCTCTCGGGCGACGCGGGTGCGGTCCCGGCCGCCGCCACGGGGGCGGCGGGTACGTCGGCGCCGTCCTCGGCTGCAGCGGGCGGCGGCATGGTGCAGGCCGATGCGGCCTCCAACGCGCTGCTGATCTCGGCGCCCGACGCGATGTTCGCCCACATCAAGGCGATCGTCGAGAAGCTCGACGTGCGCCGCGCGCAGGTTTACGTGGAGGCGCTCATCGTGGAAATCACTGCGGACAAGGCCGCCGAGTTCGGCATCCAGTGGCAGTCGCTTGGCGATCTCTCCTCCACGCAGAGCCGCGTGATCGGCGGAACTAATTTCGGCGGAGTCGGCACCAACATCATCGACGCGGCCACCAACCTCGGCAGCCTGGGCACCGGGCTCAACATCGGCGTGGTCAAGGGGCAGATCACGATTCCGGGGATCGGCACCGTGACCAACCTGTCGGCGCTGGCGCGCGCACTCGAGACGGACGCGCGCGCGAACATCCTTTCCACGCCCAACCTGCTGACCCTGGACAACGAGGAGGCGAAGATCGTCATCGGCCAGAACGTGCCCTTCATCACCGGCCAGTATGCGCAGACGGGGAGCGCGACCACGGCGACTCCCTTCCAGACCATCGAGCGGCGCGACGTGGGGCTCACCCTGCGCATCAAGCCGCAGATCTCCGAAGGCGGCGCGGTGCGGCTGCAGATCTACCAGGAGGTGTCCAGCGTGCAGGACACCACCAACCCTGCGGGAGTCATCACCAACAAGAGGTCCATCGAGTCCATGGTGCTGGTCGACGATGGCCAGTTCGTCGCGCTCGGCGGCCTGGTGCAGGACAGCACGAGCACGAACGTCGAGAAAGTCCCGCTGCTCGGCGACATCCCCTTCCTGGGCGCCCTGTTCCGCTACGACAAGCGCAAGCAGACCAAGACCAACCTGATGGTGTTCCTGCGGCCGATCGTGATGCGGGATGCCGAAGCCTATGGCGGGGTCACGGGGGAGCGCTACCGGCAACTGCTGGGGGAACAGGAGCAATCCGGGATCCCGCATCACGCGGTGCTGCCGGATATCCAGGTGCCACAGTTGCCCCCGATCGATCCTTACCGGCCTTAGGCCTGTCCGCCATGGACGCTGTTCGCGACCCCGCCGTTCGACTGGTTCCTTACCCGTTTGCCAAGGCTCAGGGCGCACTGCTGCTCGAGGTGTCCGCCGAGCGGGCCGTCGTGTGCCTCAGGCAAGGCGCCAGGGCGCAAGTGGTGGCGGAGCTGCGCCGCGTACTCGGCGTGCCAGTGCGCGTTGCGAGCGTGGAGCCGGCGGAAATCTTCGAACGCAGGCTGGCCGACGCGTATTCCCGGGCGAACCAGTCGGCCGCGTTTGTCGCCGACAATCTCGAGCAGGACATGGACCTCTCCCGCCTGGTGCGGGAAATGCCGAAGGTCGAGGACCTCCTCGATTCGGAGGACGACGCCCCGATCATCCGCATGATCAACGTGCTGCTCACGCAGGCGCTGCGGCAGGGCGCCTCCGACATCCATATCGAGCCATACGAGACGCGTTCGGTGGTGAGGTTCCGGCTCGACGGCGCCCTGCACAGCGTGGTCGAGCCTCACCGTGCGCTGCATGCGGCAATGCTCTCGCGCATCAAGGTGATGGCGAAACTGGACATCGCCGAGAAGCGCCTGCCGCAAGACGGCCGAATCTCCCTGCACCTCGCCGGGCGCCAGGTCGACGTGCGGGTCGCCACCTTGCCCACGGGCCACGGCGAGCGGGCGGTGCTTCGCCTGCTCGACAAAGAAGGCGGCAGGCTGGAATTGCAGGGCCTCGGCATGGACCGGGCGACGCTGGCCGCGGTCGACGCTCTGGTTCACCAGCCTCACGGCATCGTGCTTGTGACAGGCCCGACGGGGTCCGGCAAGACCACGACGCTTTACGCAGCCCTTTCCCGCATCGACTCGCTCGGACTCAACATCATGACCGTCGAAGACCCGATCGAGTATGAGCTCGAGGGGGTGTCGCAGACCCAGGTCAACCCGAAAATCGACATGACGTTCGCGCGCGCGCTGCGCTCGATCCTGCGCCATGACCCGGATGTCATCATGATCGGCGAGATCAGGGACCTCGAAACCGCGCAGATCGCGGTGCAGGCGAGCCTGACGGGGCACCTCGTGCTCGCCACGCTGCACACCAACGACGCGGTGAGCGCGACCACGCGGCTGGTCGACATGGGCGTCGAGCCCTACCTCCTGTCCTCGAGCCTGCTCGGGGTGCTGGCGCAGCGCCTGGTGAGGAAACTCTGCTCCGCCTGCAAGCAGGCGTACAAGCCAGTCGCCGTCGACCTGGTGGAACTCGGCGCTGGATTCTCCGGCGAAGCGCTGTTCGGGCCGGGAGCCTGCGCGGCGTGCCACGACACCGGCTATGTCGGGCGCACCGGAATCTACGAGTTGTTCGGCATCGATGATGACGCAAAGCGCCTGATCCACGCGGCCGGCGCGGAGCAACAACTGCGTGTCCACGCGGCGAGCACAGGCATGCGCACGCTGCGCCAGGACGGATTGCGCTGGGTGCTCGCGGGCATGACCTCGCTCGAGGAGGTGGTCAGGGTGACGCGTGAGACCTGAGCATGCCCGCCTATAGCTACGTCGCCGTCGACGCGGACGGCCGGACCAGGCGCGGAGTCGTGGAGGCGGAGGCGCCGCGGCAGGCGCGCGCGGGGCTGAGGAACGCCGGGCTCGTCCCGGTGGAACTCGCAGCGCTGGACCCGGAAGCGCAAGCGCGCGGGCCGGGGCGCTGGCTGGCGCGGCGCCATCGTCTCTCGGGAGCGGAGCTGTCGCTGACCACACGGCGCTTCGCGCTGCTCCTGGAGGCGGGGCTCACCATCGAGCAGTGCCTCGACGCGCTCATCGAGCAGGCGCAGGACGAATCGAGCGGGCGCATCCTCGCCGCCGTGCGGGCGGAGGTGCTGTCCGGCCAGAGCCTGGCGGCCGCGCTCGACCAGGTGCCGTCCTCATTTCCGGACATCTATCGCGCGCTGGTCTCCACGGGTGAGCAGTCGGGCGATCTCGCCAGCGTCATGTCGCGCCTGGCGGACTACCTCGAGAGCCGGCGGGCGATGGCGCAGAGCGCCGGCCTGGCGCTGCTCTATCCCGCCATTGTGGCGGGCGTCGCGCTGCTGATCGTGGCGGGGCTGCTCACTTATGTGGTGCCGCAGGTGGTCCAGGTTTTCCAGCACAGCCGCCAGGAACTGCCGTTCCTCACGCGGGCGATGCTCTGGCTGAGCGCCGCGTTGCAGGGAAGCTGGCCGTTCATTGGAGTCGCAGTCGCCGCGATCGCGGTCGCCGCTCGCGCGGCTTGGTCAAGCCAATCCTGGAGGGCGCGGTGGCAGGCCCGCCTGCTGAAGCTGCCGATTCTCGGGCCGCTGCTGCAGGGGATCGCCACGGCGCGGCTTGCCGCCACGTTGGCAATCCTGGTCAGCAGCAGTGTCCCGCTGCTGCAGGCGCTCGCCGCGGGCGCCAGGGTCCTGGGCATTCTCCCGCTGCGTGCCGCCGTCGAGGAAGCGGCGAGGCTGGTGCGCGAAGGCAGCAGCCTCAGCCGCGCGCTCGACAGGCGGAAACTCTTTCCGCCGATATTCATCCACCTGGTAGCCTCCGGCGAGGCGAGCGGGCGCCTGGCGCACATGCTGCAGCAGGCAGCAAGGCACCAGGAGATCGAGAACGAGAGGCGCATCCGCCTGCTCACCGGCATCCTCGAGCCGCTGGTCATTGTGACGATGGGGCTGGTGGTGCTGCTGATCGTGCTGGCGATCCTGCTGCCGATCATCGAGATGAACCAGTTGGTGCGGACCTGAGGTCCGCGCGGGACCGCTAGTAGGCGTTCTGGTTTTTCAGCACGACCCACACCGTCTTGGCCATGATGTAGAGATCGAGCCGCAGCGACCAGTTGCGCAGGTATTCCAGGTCGCAGTCGATGCGCCCTTTCATCTTCTCCAGGGTTTCAGTCTCCCCGCGGAAGCCGTTGACCTGAGCCCACCCGGTGATCCCGGGCTTGACCTTGTGGCGCAGCATGTATCCCTTGATCAGCTTGCGGTACATCTCGTTGTGGGCGACTGCGTGGGGCCGTGGGCCGACGATGCTCATGCGCCCTTGCAGGACGTTGATGAACTGTGGCAATTCGTCCATCGACGTCCTGCGCAAGAAGGCGCCAAAGCGCGTCAATCGCGGATCGTCCCTGTGCGCCTGCACGATCGTGGCGCCGTCCTCCAGCACCTTCATCGAGCGGAACTTGTAGACTGTGATCTCGTCGCCGTCCAGGCCATAGCGCCGTTGCCTGAACAACGCAGGCCCGGGGGAACTCAGCTTGACGCCGATGGCGATCAACAGCAGCAGCGGCAAGATCAGGATGAGTATCAGCAACGCGATCACGATGTCGCTACCGCGCTTCAGCGCGCCGACCAGGCCGGTGAAAGGGGTCTCGCACACCGCTACGACGGGAACGCCGCCGACGGCATCCATGCGTCCCTGGATCAAGTCAGTAACGAAAGTGTCCGGCACGAAGTAGATCGAGCTGGTCGTGTCCCGCAGCGCTTCCAGCAGGGACAGGATGCGCGCCTGCGAAGCCATCGGCAACGAGAGGTAGATCACGTCGACGTGATGGCTCTTGGCAAAAGCCGGCAGGTCGGCGATCTTGCCGAGGACGGCATGCCCTTTTTGGTTGTTGAGGCGCCCGGGCTCCCGGTCGTCGAAGAAGCCCAGCACGCGCACCTCGGAATACAGTTCCTCGGCGAGGCGCTGCGCGAGCTCGAGCCCTTGTACATTCATGCCCGCCACCACCACGCGGCGCGCGGGACCCTGGAACCTGCGGATCGCAGGCGCGCCGGCCTGCAGCAGGAATTGAGCGGTGAGCTGGCTGAGCGGCGCGGCCCAAAGCCAGGTCAGCAGCACGTCCCGATCGAAATACTCGATGTAGCGCGTTGCGTAGCCGAACAGCATCAACAGCCCCGCCATCGCCACCCAACCCAATGCAATGTGCCGGACGACGCGCCAGGGCGCCATGGCCAGGCGGGAGGACCCCGGGAAAGTGAGCGAGAACACGATCACGGAGAGGATCATGATGTGTCCCCCAAGGCGACCTTCGATCACCAACGTCACCAGCCACAGCGAGGCGGCCAGCACCAGCGGGTCGAGCGCGATCTCGATCACAGTGAGGAGCTGGTCGCGCCCGACCGATAGGCGTGTCGCCCTGCGAAAGGTCACCGGGACCGCGCGGTCCGCCATGGTCAGAGCAAAGTTGGGATGGTCCATGCCGACGCCACCCTTCGGTTGCTGAACGGGGGCGCCTGCCGGGAGCCCTGCATCGCGGAGAGCTTACTCGACAGCCGCCAGCGCGGGACTTCCGGCAGCCGCCGCGGGGTCATGGCTGTTCGAAAAGCTCGCGCGGAGATTCGAAAGGATCGGCGACCGGCAAGAAATCCTTCTCTCCCCCCAGTCCCTGCATCTGCCAGCCGCCGACGCGGTACTTCGCCGCTGCCTCCGTGCGATTGGCGGCGCCGAGCTTGCGCATGATTCTCTGGACGTGGTTCTTCACCGTGTACTTGCTGATGACGAGGATTTCCGCAATTTCGCGATTGGTCCGGCCTTGCGCAACCAGCGAGAGGGTTTCCTCCTCGCGCTCGCTCAATCCGTGGACCTTGGCACGGAGCCTGCGGACGGGCGAAACGCCGGAAATCTGGAATCCGGCGACCCTGCGAAACGCAATGTCAATCTGCGCAATCACCAGGTCGATTAGCCGGCGGAAGCGTTCGATCTCGCTACCCACCACGATCGAAGCGGAATTTGCCGCCAGATACAAGGTGTCTGTGCCATCACGCGCACTGTGCACACCGTGCGCAAGGAACGAGCGCATGGCACGCAAGTGCCGGTGCATGACGCAGCTGCAACCAGTCTGCAGCAGCCGCTTGATCGAATCGCCCTCGAGCAGCAACGGATGACGGCTGCCGGACAGCCAGCGCTCGTGGAGGGCCTTGAGCAGGTCTGCGGCATCGCACCCCTTGAGCTGACCGGTGCGTACCCCGGGAAGCGCGGAGACGACATCGATTTGCAAGTTGCGCCCGCGGAATTCGCCCCAGGCGGACACCAAAATCTGATGCGGGAAGAAGGATTGCACTTCCGCGCCGTGCATGAGCTGGAACAACTCACTATGCCGGTTGACGCGGCGGCTGCGGCAGATGATGCGCAAGAATCTCCTGCTCTCGTCTTCCGCCAGATTCACGTCTTCCGCTCCTTGCCCTGGGGCGTGCCGGTCCACCCAGGCATTGCGAACTGCCTGCTCGCCGTTCTCGAATTCCCTTCGCCGCATGCGCTTAGCCGTTCTTGCTGTGATAGTCTGATCTATAGCTGCGGCGCCTTTCAGCGCCCGACTTGGTGCCGACCCCCGATGCCAAAAGAACAGCGGCCACTGAATACGGTCCATTCTTGCATGCTCCCCTGGAGATCGTGCGTGCCCGTCCGTGTTAAATGTTGTGGTGAGAATACCAAAGTAGCGCGGTTCGGAAAGCTCCGAATCACCCGGGAAGGTGCCGACCTGGTGCATGGCGCCACCGGGATGCACCGCTACGGACGGCATCGCTCGGCCGCCGGATCAGCCAGCGCGAGTATCTGTTGGTGCAGGTGGGCCGACTGGGGTCAACGGGCATCGTGCCTGCTCGTAGCAGCGTTGTTCTGGCACCAGGCGGTGGCCCAGAGCGAAGCTTCCTCCGCAATTGAAAACACTCCTCTCATTCTCAGAGTCGGCGGTAGCGTCACCTGGGACTCCAACGTGTACAAAGTGCCCGACTCCGTCCCCGATCCTCAGATTGCGAGCGGCAAGCTTGGCAAATCGGACCGCTATTCGACAGCTTATGTCGGCTTGGGTCTGGACAAGACCTACTCGCAGCAAAGGATTTTCCTTGATGCCGTCGAACAAGTCGTGCGCTACGACAAGTTTGATGCCCTTGATCGCAACGAACTCAACTATCGCGGCTCCTGGCAGTGGCAAATGAGCCCGCGGATCAGCGGCACGCTCCGCGCCGATCGCGCGGAAGGCCTCATAGGACTCGTCGAGACGCAATTCCAGCGCAGCTTCGTCAGAACCAGCTCCAATCGTGGCGCCATGGTTGACGGGTGGCTATCCGGAGGCTGGCACCTGTTGGGCGGGGTGCTGGAATCGGAGATCAAGAACAGCGTGCAAATCCGCGAGCAACCCGACAACCGCCAGTCCGGCGGAGAGGCGGGCCTTCGCTATGTAACCGAATCCCAGAATTCGATCACGTTCATGCGCAGATCGTCTAGGGGCACCTATACGAATCAGTCCGTGGATACCGTCAACTTTATCGACAGCGGATTCATGGTCGAGCAGCGCGAAGTGGCAGCGACATGGATGGTGGGGGCGCGGCACAATATCAGCGGCCGCCTAACGGCCGTGGAACGCCGCCACGAGCACGTTCCGCAGCGCGATTTTGCCGGCAACGCCGGCGAAATCCTGTATCAGTGGACACCGACGGCCGCCTTGGCAGTGAACTTTTCAGCGCTGCGCAACCTTTCCCCGTGGGCGCCTGACGCCAGCGTCAGCTACAGGGTGGATGACACGTTTTCGTTCGCGCCGGTATGGAGGATTGGCGAAAAGACGACGCTGCAGATGCAAGCCTACCGCGTGGAAAGCGAATTTCTGGGAATGATCGTCCCCGCCCCTGGCCCCGCGCGCCGCGACGTCCTGCATGTTGTACACATTGCCGCGAGCTGGGCGCCCAACCGCAGGCTAACGCTGGGCGTCAACTTGCAGCGTCAGCGGCGCTCCTCGACGGATGCGAGCGTCGTATTCGACGCCAACATTGCTGGCGTGGATGCCTCCCTGAATTTCTGACGATTGCCAGGATGCCGGCGCTGACAATTGTTCACGTCAACGGCTGGAGTGTGCCGTCGATTCGGCGGCAATTTCCGAGGCAATACGCTTGGACAGCGGGGGGCCGTGGTTTAGACTACCCGGTCTTTTGCATCCTGCTGAAAGACCGTCGCCTCTTGGTTCAATGCCATGGAAATCAATTCGCTTCACCGCCGCTTGCATCTCGCGTCACTGTTGTTCGCGCTTGCGACCATGGCGGGTTGCGGCAGAAATGGCAGTCCTGCCGCAACCCAGGTTGCCGCGCAGGTGAATAGCGATGAAATTACCGTGCACCAGATCAATGCCGTTCTTGCCAGATCCCCTGACGTGACCAACGCTGCCGCGCCTCGCGCCAAGCGCGAAATACTGGATCGATTGATCGACCAGCAGCTGGCCGTGCAGCTGGCGATCGGCAGAAAGCTTGACCGCTCGCCCTATGTGGTTCAGGCCCTGGCGATGGCGCGCGCGGAAATCCTCGCGCGCGCCTATGCGGAAGAGGTCGCCCGTGCCCAGCCGAAGCCGACTGCCGACGAAATCAAAGAATACTTTGCGGCACATCCCGGTCTATTCGCGGAACGGCGCGTGTTCGTGCTTGAGGAGATCAGAGTCACTGCTCCGCCAAGCGTGGCCGCCGGGTTGAGGGAGCGGATCGCCGGGGCGCGATCGATGCAGGACGTCGCGGCGTGGCTGAGATCGAGGGACGTCAAGTTTGCTGAAAGTCGCGGGCTCCGGGCCGCGGAGCAGATTGCCCTCGAGAAGCTGCCTAGGCTGCAAGCGATGCAAGATGGCGAAATCGAGCTGTTTGACGAAGGCGCCGGGCGTGTCGACGTGATACGGATGGTGGCCGCGAGGCCGGCGCCGGTGGACCAGGCGACTGCCGCGCCACGCATCCAGCAGTTCCTGTTCAACCAGCGCGCGAGCGAGGCTTTGGTCAGGGAAATGAAGCTGAACAAGGAACGCTCCAAGATACGATACCTGGGCGAATTCGCTGCAGCTCCCGCAAGCGAAGAGAATCCGGGTGCTGTCGCCGACAATTCCGGTGAGCAGAATACGCTCTCACCGCGAACGCGCGCGGCGCCGAACTCGAGTGTTGAAAAAGGGGTGCGGGGACTTCGATGAAACACGGCCGCAACGGGGGTGGTTTGCTGCGCATCGCGCACTTGTGCTTCGGGCTGCTGCTCGCCGTTGCCGCTGTATCCGGCAACGGCGCGAGCGCGCAGGAAAGGCTTCCCGAGTATCAGCTTGGCGCAGGCGACACGATTCGCATTTTCGTGTTCCAGAACCCCGATCTCACCGTGGAGACGCGGGTGACGGAAAACGGCAGCATCAGCTATCCGCTCGTCGGCTCGGTGAGGATCGGCGGCATGACCATACCCGCCGCCGAGCTGGTGATCGCGAAGGCGCTCAAGGACGGAAATTTCATCCGCCAGCCGCAGGTCAACATTTCCCTGCTGCAGAACCGCGGCAACCAGGTTTCCGTATTGGGCGCAGTCAACAAGGCGGGGCGTTTTCCGCTGGAGACCGTCAATATCCGCGTGTCCGAAATGCTGGCTATCGCCGGAGGCATTGCGCCGACCGGCGGCGACATCGTCATATTGACGGGCGCGCGCAACGGCAAGCCGCTGCGCAAGGTGATCGATGTCGCCGGCATGTTCCTCGACGGCAAGCTGGAGGAAGATATTGTCGTCGCGGGCGGCGACGTGATCTATGTGAGCAGCCAGCCCCTGTTCTACATTTATGGTCAGGTGCAGCGGCCGGGCTCCTACCGCGTGGAACGCGGCATGACCGTGCGCCAGGCACTGGCGCAGGGCGGGGGCCCGACGCTGCGCGGCACCGAGCGGGGCTTGCGCGCATTCCGGCGCAGCGCCGGCGGACAGATCGAATCCTCCAATCCCGAGCCGGGCGACCGGGTGCTGCCGAACGACGTGCTCTACGTGCAGGAGAGTCTGTTCTAAGGACAAGCCGATGGATCCACGTCAGTTCCTGATCATCCTGCGAGCGCGATACAAGGCGGCAATCGTCGCGTTTGCGCTTTGCATCGTGGCCGCGCTGCTTGCCCATGAATACTTGCCCAAGCAGTACTCGGCGGAGACCTCGGTCATGGTCGACATCCGCTCTGCCGACCCTGTGGCGGGTGTATTGCTTCCACCGATCTTGATGCCCGGCAACATGAGTACGCAATTGGAGATCATCCAGAGCGAACTGGTTGCGCGCAAAGTCGTCAAGGCGCTGAAGCTGGACCAGGACCCGGCGACGAAGGAACTGTGGCTCAACGCAACCGCAGGCAGAGGCAAGCTCGAGGATTGGGTCGCCCAAGGCCTGCTAAGAAACCTCAAGGCGGCCCCGTCGCGCGATAGCAACATCATCAACATCTCTTTCCACGGAGCCGATCCGGGATTTACGGCAGATGTTGCGAATGCTTTCGCGCAGGCTTACATCGACGCCTCCATCGAACTGAAAGTCGAGCCAGCGCGGCAATACGCCAAATGGTTCGGGGAGCAGTCCAGGATTCTTCGCGACCAGGTGGAGAAGGCCCAGGATCGCCTTACGGAATTTCAGCAGCAGAAGGGCATCGTGGCGAGCGTCGAGTCGATGGACAACGAACTCGCCAAGCTCAACGATCTTTCCGCGAGGCTGACTGCCGTCCAGGCGGAAACCAGGGACGCCCAGAGCAGACAGCAGCGCTCGCGCGGCGGCGCTGCGGAAGGCGAAGTGCTGCAGGACTCGGTGGTCATGGGTCTCAGGACCAACATTGCGCAGCTGGAGGCCAAGCTCATGGAGGCCGCGGTCAATCTCGGCACCAAGCACCCGCAGTACCAGCGCATGGAATCGGAAATTGCCGAGCTGAAGAACAGGCTCGTGCTCGAATCCCGCCATGTCACGGGTGCCTATTCGTTCGCCAGCGCCGTGGGCAAGAGCAAGGAGGGCGAGCTCAAGGCGGCGCTCGAGGCGCAGAGGAAGAAGCTTCTCGCCACGAAGAAGGAGCGCGATGAGATCGCAGTGCTGATGCGTGACGTGGAGACCGCGAAGCGAGCCTATGAAGCCGTGACCAACCGGTTCAACCAGACAAATCTCGAAAGCCAGGCGACCCGATCCAATATCGCGGTGCTCGCGGTGGCGGTGGCTCCGCTGGAACCGTCGTTTCCGAAACCGCTGGGCAAGACGCTGCTGATGGCGATTGCCCTGGGCATTGTGCTGGCGGGCGCCTGCGTAGTGGGGCTCGAAATGGTCGACAGTCGCATCCGCACGGCCGATGACCTGGCGGAAATGCTGCAATTGCCGGTCCTTGCGGTGATCGCAAGAGCCGGGCGGGCGGCCAGGCTGCCGTACCAGCGCCGTACGGCAGCGCTGCCGTTGAGGTGAGGTAGCGCCTTGCCGGAAAGCAACGTCATTCCAACTTCGTCTGCGAGGCCCGCGCTCGCCCGCGACGGGCGCTCGATCGGCGCGGTACTGGTCGATGCAGGCCGGCTCAGGATCGAGGATGTGGAGCGCATCCTGCGCCTGCAGCGTGAAAAGAAACTCCGTTTCGGCGACGCAGCAACGCAGCTCGGCCTGCTGACCCAGGCGGACATCGACTTTGCCCTTTCGCGCCAGTTCGATTTTCCCTATCTGCGGCGCGGCGAAAGCACGATCAGCGAGGAGGTGGTGGCCGCCTATGCCCCGTTTCCGCCGCAGGTGGAGGCACTGCGGGCGCTGCGCAGCCAGCTCATGCTGCGCTGGTTCGATACCGGCCCGGCGCACAAGGCGCTGGCCGTCGTGAGCGCGGAAAGGAAGGAAGGCCGCAGCTTCATTGCGGCCAATCTGGCGGTGGTGTTCTCCCAGCTGGGCGAGCGCACCCTGCTGATCGACGCCGACATGCGCAACCCGTGCCAGCACCGCCTGTTCGGCATCGACAACCGCGCGGGCCTCTCGGCCGTGCTCGCCGGTCGAGCAGGCCCGGATGCGGTGCAGCGCGTCGCGCCCCTGCGCAACCTGTCGGTGCTGTCCGCCGGCGCCCTGCCGCCCAACCCGCAGGAACTCCTGGCGCGGCCGCATTTTCCGCAGCTGCTGCAGCAGTTGGCGCCGCAGCTGGATGTCATCCTGCTCGACTCTCCGGCAGCGTCCGAAACCGCCGACGCGCAGATCATCGCGGTGCGCACCGGGGCGGCGCTCATCGTCGCTCGCAAGGATACTGCCCGCAAGTGGCATGTGCAGGGCGTGTCCGACACTGTTGCCCAGGCCAGGGCCACCATCGTTGGCGCGGTGCTCAACAGTTATTGATCCGGACCGCATGTCCGCGGTGTTCGACTCCAAGGATCCCGCGGGTGAGTCCGGCCGGTTGCTCTGGTTGCCCGTATTTGCCGGCTTGCTGGCGCTCTGCTTGCCCACGTTCTACGACCTCGCGACGTGGCACTGGTCGCGCGAAGAGGGGACGCACGGCCCGGTCATTCTGGCGCTGATCGTCTGGCTGATCTGGCGCAGGCGCGAGGCGTTGTTCGCCTCGCGGGCGCACGCGGCGCCAGCTTCCGGGATCGCGTTGCTGGCCTTCGGCCTGCTGCTGTACATCCTGGGGCGCTCACAGGAAATCATCCTGTTCGAAGTCGGCGCGCTGGCGCCCATCCTCGCGGGCACCCTGCTGGCCGTGCGCGGCTGGCCGGCGCTGCGCAGCCTGTGGCTCCCGATTTTTTTTGTCGCCTTTCTGGTGCCCCTGCCGGGCCTGTTCGTCGATGCGCTGACCGGTCCGCTGAAGCAAGGCGTCTCGGAAATCGCGGAGCAGTTGCTCTACGCCATCGGCTATCCTGTCGCGCGCGTCGGAGTGGTGCTCATCGTGGGCCAGTACCAGCTCCTGGTGGCAGACGCCTGTTCCGGATTGCAATCCATGTTCAGCCTGTCGGCGCTGGGCCTGCTGTTCATGTACCTGACGGCGCGCGCCAGTCCGCTGCACAACGCCATCATGCTGGCGAGCATCCTGCCGATCGCCTTCGCCGCCAACATCGTCCGCGTGCTGGCGCTGATCCTCATCACCTACCACTTCGGCGACGCCGCAGGGCAAGGCTTCCTGCACGGTGCCGCCGGGATGGTGCTGGTGATGGCGGCGCTGGTCATCCTGCTGCTGCTCGACGCCGGCCTGGCGCGAATCATCAGACCGCGACCTTCGCCCTAGCTGCCGCATGCCGGAACATCTGAGGGCGCTGGTCGTCATTCTGGCTCTGGCCACCGCGGTGTTTGCGCTGGCCAAGGCGCCGGCCTGCGCTTTGGCGTCTACCACAGGAGATTTCGTGCGCCGGCGCAACTTGTGGTTCGGGATTACCCTCGCGGCCTTCCTGTCCCATAACTATTGGATCTATACGGGTGTCGTTGCCGCGCTGTTGGTGTTCGCGGTGCGAAGGGAGGAAAACAGGCTCGCGATGTTCTTTTTTCTCCTGTTTGCCGTGCCGGCGATATCTGTCCAGATCTCCGGCATGGGCGTGATCGAGCATTTGTTCACGATTCACTACGTTCGCCTGCTCTCGCTCGCGGTTCTGGTGCCCGCGTTTCTGCACTTGCGCAAGCGGCTGGACACGGAACCATTTGGTCGATCAGTTCCCGACGTACTTATCGCGATTTACCTGGTGCTCCAGTTTTTCGTGCAGCTGAGGGACGACACGCTGACGAACAGCTTGCGGCACGGCGTGTTTTACGCGTTCAGCGATATCTTTCTGCCCTACTATGTGGCCAGCCGGTCGCTGAAGAATCTTGCGGAATTTCGCGATGTGCTCATGGCATTTGTCACCGGCGCCATGGTGCTGAGCGCGATTGGGGCGTTCGAGGCGGCGAGGCTCTGGCATCTCTACAACGCGCTGAGGGACGCACTGCAAGTGCCATGGGGTGTGGCTGACTATCTGGCGCGGGGAGGGATCTTGCGCGCTCAAGCGAGTGCGGGGCACCCCATTGTCCTGGGCTACGTCACGGCGGTCGCCTTCGGATTCTTCCTTTTCTTGAGAAGGTCGGTGCCCAATCAGTTGGCTTGGAGTCTCGGCCTGACTCTACTGCTGGTAGGACTGATCGCCCCGGTGTCCCGTGGACCGTGGGTGGGCGCTGCCGCAATGCTCTTGGTGTTCGTCGCGACCGGCCCGTCTCCCGTCCTGGGAATCGCAAGACTTGGACTGCTCGGCGCCATCGTCCTTCTGGCAATGCTGGCTACTCCCGCCGGCGAGAAGTTGTTCGACCTCTTGCCGTTTGTCGGTACCGTCGAAGAAGGGAACATAACTTACCGGCAGCGGCTGCTCCAGACGTCCATCCAGGTCATGATGCAGAACCCCTTCTTCGGCACCGTTGACTACCTGTATTCGCCGGCAATGCAGTCGTTGAGGCAGGGGCAAGGCATCATCGATGTTGTCAATACGTACTTGGGGGTCGGCCTGGCAAGCGGTCTCGTCGGTCTGGCACTTTTTTCAGGATTCTTCATTTCCGTTGCATTCGGCATTTACAGGGGCATGAGAGCGCTGGGCAACCGCAATGGGGAGCTTCACCTCTTGGGGCAGGCGCTTTTGGCGACCCTCATCGGCATCCTGGTCATTATTTTTACTGTCAGCAGCATCTCGAGCATCCCAATTGTCTACTGGTCGGTGGCGGGTCTCGGCGTCGCGTTCGCCCGAACGCTTGCGCGGGCGAAGGCTCCCGCTTCCGCGGTGCCCGTGCGTGACCCGCGGGCGACCACGGAGGTCGGAGCGTGAGCAAGTTGCCGGGTGGGAGCGGCGCATAGTGGCCATGCATGGCAGGGCATGCGTTGCCAGCCTGCTGTTTGCGGCGATTTTGCTCGGCAGTTCGGCCGCCGCCGCGACGTGGGTTGCCAGTGTCGACGAACGGCAGGGATTGCCCGCGATATCCAGGGGTGGGGCCAGTGCGCTATCGAGCGCATTCGGATTCTGGGGGGGGAACTGGGCGTGGGCCGGCCAGCAGACGGAATTCAAGGTGGTCGCTCCTTTCGAATACACCGTGGCGGGGAGCAACCAAGCACTCCGATTCCATCTGGCGAGCCGCATCAGAAAGGTGTCTGCCCGGCAATTGGTCTGGAAATTCGACCTGAACGCCGGCAACGCCATCCCTGACGTGGTGGGCGGGGGAATCGTTTTCAAGTTCAATCTTGCGACGTTCGGGTCGGAATTGGGTGAGCCGGAACTGCTTCCGGCCAACGCAGGCTGGGCCTGGGGCCGATCGGGCGGCAGCCGGATCGAGATGCGGTTCGAGCCCCCGATGTCCTCGGTGCAATTCGAATCTCGCCGCAAGACAGAGGTGCGTGCGTTTTTCTTCCAAGGCGAGGTACCCCAAGGACTGCGACGCTTTGTCGCCACGCTCAGCGTTTCCGGCGATATGAGAATCGGCCCGACTGAGGCGGAACGGTTTGGAATGCAAGACCACGCGGCCTGGCCGACGAACCTGGTGGACTGGAAGACTTCGCCAGTCGATCTGTCTTTTCTGAACGCAGCCGAGCGGCCTGCCGGCAAGCACGGCTTTCTGCAGGCAAGGAAGGAAGAACTGGTGTTCGAGGACGGCACACCGGTTAGGTTCTGGGGAACCAATTTGACGGCTGGCACGCTTTTCGGAACCTCTACGGACAACGTGCGGCAGCAGGCGCGCCGACTGTCGGAGCTCGGGTTCAATCTCGTGCGCCTGCATCACCATGACTCTGCCTGGGTCAGTCCAAACATATTCGGCGACCGCAAATCGGATACGCAGAATCTGAATCCCGCCATGCTCGAAAAGCTGGATTGGTGGATCAAGTGTCTGAAGGACGAAGGCATCTATGTCTGGCTGGACCTTCACGTCGGGCGGCAGTTCAAGGTCGGCGACGGAATCGAAGGATTCGCGGAAATAAGCAAGGGCAA
>JBGPPD010000016.1:0-26853 GCA_041488375.1 Gammaproteobacteria bacterium
ACGTGCGCGAGGTGCGCCTGGCCGCCGGCGCGGAATTCGTGGTGATGATCTGCGGCGACATCATGACCATGCCGGGGCTGCCGAAGGTGCCCTCGGCCAGCAAGATCGACCTGGTGGATGGCAAGGTGGTCGGGCTGTTCTAGCGGGTTAGAATTCCGCCCATGAAAATACTCATCGCGGTGGACGGCTCCAAGTGCTCGCTCGACGCGGTGCAATGCCTGATCGACCACGCCGACTGGTACAAGGGTAAACCCGAGGTGCTGCTGGTGACGGTGCACCTGCCGGTGCCCAAGCTGCCGGGCATGGGCGCCGCGGTCGGCAAGAGCCAGATCCAGAATTACTACCAGCAGGAGGGCGAGGCACAGCTCGCCGCCGCCAAGCGCAAGCTCGATGGCGCCGGCATCCCCTACACGGCGAGCGTGCTGGTCGGCCCGGTGGCCGAGAGCATCGTGCAGCACGCCAAGGCCAAGGGCTGCGACCTGATCTATGTCGGCACGCGCGGCATGACCGAAATCGGCAAGGCGCTGCTCGGCTCGACGGCGACCAAGGTCCTGCACATCTCCGAGTTGCCGGTGTTGCTGGTCAAGTAATCTACAATCCGCGCATGCTCGAAGAGATTGTCACGCAGGCATTCTGGCTCGGCCTGCTGAAGATCATCGGCGTGAACGTCATCCTGTCGGGCGACAACGCGGTGGTGATCGCGCTCGCCGCCCGCTCGTTGCCGCAGCGGCAGCAGAAACAGGCGGTGTTCTGGGGCGCGGGCGCGGCCATCATCATGCGCATCGCGCTGACCATCTTCGCCGTGGCGCTGCTGCAGCTGCCCTGGCTGAAGCTGGTCGGCAGCCTGCTGCTGTTCTGGATCGGCATCAAGCTGCTGGTGCCCGAGGAGGGCGGCGAGGACATCCAGGCCAGCGACCAGCTGCTGGCGGCGATCAAGACCATCCTGGTCGCCGACCTGGTGATGAGCCTGGACAACGTGATCGCGGTGGCGGCGGCGGCCGGCGGCAGCCTGACCCTGCTGGTGCTCGGTCTGGCGATCTCGATTCCGCTGGTGATCTTCGGGGCGACGCTGCTGATCAAGCTGATGGAGCGCTACCCGGTGATCATCACCGTCGGCGCGGCGCTGATCGGCTGGGTGGCCGGCGAAATGCTGGTCACCGATCCGGCGCTGGCGGGTTGGCTCGGCGCACTGGGCGTGCGCTTCCAGGAGGGCAAGCCGCTGGTCGGCGCGCTCAGCCTGGAGCTGATGGCGGGCGCGGTCGGCATCGCGATCGTCGTCGTCGTAGGCACGCTTCTGGCGCGGCGGCAGGAATCATTGGCCAAGCCCGGGGTCGAACAGCCGAAGTCTTGATCGCGGTCAAGGCCTTGCCGCGACAGGGAGCACGACAATTTCCCGGCAGCGCCACGCTTGAATGGCGCGCCCGGAGGATGAAACAACCAAAAGGAGGATTCATGAAACGCTCTTTCCGCAAGCTGGCATTGGCGGCGGCGCTCGCGCTGCCGTTCTCGACCCACGCCTGGGAGCCGACCAAGAACGTGGAGTTCATCATTCCCGCCGGCACGGGGGGCGGCGCCGACCAGATGGCGCGCGCTATCCAGGGCATCGTCGCCAAGCACGGCCTGATGAAGCAGTCGATCCTGCCGATCAACAAGGCGGGCGGCGCCGGGGCCGAGGGCTTCCTCGACGTGAAGAACGCGGTCGGCGACCCGCACAAGATCATCATCACCCTGTCCAACCTGTTCACCACGCCGCTCGCCACGGGCGTGCCGTTCAACTGGCGCGACCTGACGCCGGTGCAGATGCTGGCGCTGGACAATTTCGTGCTGTGGGTGAACGCCAAGACGGCCTACAAGACGCCCAAGGAATACATCGACGCGGCGAAGGCCGCGGGTCCCGGCAAGATGAAGATGGGCGGCACCGGTGCGAAGCAGGAGGACCAGATCATCACCGCCGCCATCGAGCAGAAGACCGGCGCCAAGTTCACCTACATCCCGTTCAAGGGCGGCGGCGCGGTGGCCACGCAGCTGGTCGGCGGCCACATCGATTCGTCGGTGAACAACCCGATCGAGGCGGTGGCGCAGTGGCGCGCCGGCAACCTGCGGCCGCTGTGCGTGTTCGAGTTGAAGCGCCTGCCGTACAAGGAGAAGGTGACCGCGACCATGTCCTGGGGCGACATCCCGGTGTGCAAGGACTCCGGGCTGGACGTGGATTACCTGATGCTGCGCGGCGTGTTCATGGCGCCCGGCGTCAAGCCCGAGCACGTGCAGTACTACATCGACCTGTTCACGAAGGTGAGGGCCACGCCCGAGTGGAAAAAGCTGATGGAAGAGGGCGCGTTCAATACCAGCGCGCTGAAGGGCAAGGAGTACGCCGACTGGGTCGCGCATGAGGAAGCGCGGCACGTGCAGTTGATGAAAGCCGCCGGCTTCATGGCGGGCAAGTAGCGCAGCGGCCCGGGCTCGGGGGGAGGGGAATGAGCGAGGCCCAGGAGGTCCGGGCTGCGTTTCGCCGGAAGAGCGCCGAGCTGGCAGTCGCGGCGCTCTTTTTGTTGCTCGGCGCCATCGTCATCGTCGACAGCGTGCGGCTGGGCATCGGCTGGCGGGAGGTGGACGGCCCGCAGCCGGGCTATTTCCCCTTCTACATCGGCCTGATCATGTGCGTGGCCTCGCTGATCAACGCGGCGCACGCGCTGATGCTGCCCCGTGCGGACAACCGGACTTTCGTCGAGGTCGGCCAGCTGAAGATGGTGCTGGCGGTGCTGCTGCCGACGGCGGTGTACGTGGTGCTGGTGACCTGGTTCGGCATCTACGCCCCGTCGGCGCTGTTCATCGGTTTCTTCATGCGCTGGCTGGGCAAGTACGCCTGGTGGAAGGTGGTGCTGGTGAGCGTGGCCACGCCGGTGGCGCTGTACCTGGTGTTCGAGCTGTGGTTCCAGGTGCCGCTGCCGAAAGGCCCGCTGGAAAATCTGCTGGGCCTGGGCTGAGATGGAAGAGATCCAGTCGCTGATGCACGGCTTCAGCGTCGCGCTGTCGCTGACCAACGTGGCGCTGATGTTCGTCGGCGTGGTGCTCGGCGTGATCATCGGGGTGCTGCCGGGGCTGGGCGGGGCGAACGGCGTCGCCATCCTGTTGCCGCTCACTTTCAGCATGGCGCAGACGCCCGGCGGCGCGACCTCGGCCATCATCCTGCTGTCGTGCATCTATTGGGGGGCCCTGTTCGGCGGCGCCATCACCTCGATCCTGTTCAACATCCCGGGCGAGCCCTGGTCGGTGGCCACCACTTTCGACGGCTATCCCCTGGCGCAGCAGGGCAAGGCCGGCCAAGCGCTGACCGCGGCGTTCACCTCCTCGTTCGTCGGCGCGTTCTTCGCGGTGGTGATGATCACCTTCCTCTCGCCGCTGGTGGCGAGGTTCGCGCTGGCCTTCGGGCCGCCGGAGTTCTTCGCCGTCTACCTGCTCACCTTCAGCGCCTTCATCGGCACCAGCAAGGAGCCGCCGTTCAAGACGCTGGCCTCGATGATGCTGGGCTTCGCGCTCGCCACGGTGGGCACCGATACGGTGACCGGCACGCTGCGCCTGACCTTCGGCTCGACCAACCTGCTCACCGGCTTCGACTTCCTGGTGGCGGTGATCGGCCTGTTCGGCATCGGCGAGATCCTGCTGACGCTGGAGGAAGGCCTCGCCTTCCGCGGCGCCAAGGCGAAGATCAACATGCGCGTGGTGCTGGACACCTGGCGCGAGCTGCCGCGCTACTGGTTGACCTCGATTCGCTCGACGCTGGTGGGCTGCTTCATGGGCATCGTGCCCGGGGGCGCGACGCCGGCCTCGTTCATGAGCTACGGCGTGGCGCGGCGCTTCTCGCGCGACGGCGACAAGTTCGGCACCGGCAAGCTCGAGGGCGTGGTGGCGCCGGAAACGGCGGCGCACGCCGCCGGCACCTCCGCGCTGCTGCCGATGCTCACGCTCGGCGTGCCGGGATCGCCCACCGCCGCGGTGCTGCTCGGCGGGCTGATGATCTGGGGCCTGCAGCCGGGGCCGCTGCTGTTCGTCGAGCAGAAGGATTTCGTCTGGGGGCTGATCGCCTCGATGTACCTGGGCAACATCGCCGGCCTGGTGGTGGTGATGACCTGCGTGCCCTTCTTCGCCGCCATCCTGCGCGTGCCGTTCTCGGTGATCGCGCCGATCATCGTCGTGATCTGCGCCATCGGCTCCTTTACGGTGAAGAACGCCATCTTCGACGTGTGGATGATGGTGGTGTTCGGCATGCTGGGTTATCTGTTCAAGAAGCTGCAGTACCCGCTCGCGCCGCTGGTGCTGGCGATCGTGCTGGGCGACAACGCGGAGTCCGCGTTCCGCCAGTCGATGCTCATGTCGCAGGGGCACTTGGGCATCATGTTCTCCAACCTGCTGGTCGGCACCATGACCGGCATCGCGCTGCTGCTGCTGCTGTGGCCGCTGATTTCCTGGCTTATCGCGCGGCTGCGATCCGGGATCCGCTAGGGTTCGCCGAGTTTCTGCTTGAGGCGCGACAGCGTCTCCGGCGTCAGGTTGAGGTAGGCCGCCAGTTCCTTCTTCGGGATGCGCCCCGCCAGTTCGGGGTGCTTCCTCTGGAAGCGCGACAGGCGCCCGGGGGCGTCCAGCAGGTGCAGCGTGATGCTGTGCGCCATCACCTCGCTCATCAGCTTCATCACCTGGTACTCGAAGCGCAGCTTGACGTCGGCGTGGCGCTCGATGAAGTCGGCCCATTGCAGCATCGGCAGCTGGGCGATGCGCACCTTGGTGACGGCGACGATGGAATAGGGCACGGGCGTGCGCAGGCGCCAGGCCGCGTAGGAGGTGTCCATCTCGGTCTCGGCGGCGAAGCGCAGGATCATCTCGCGCCCCTCGGGATTGGACACCACGCGCTTGAGCATGCCCTCGAGGATGAATAGCTGCTCCATTTCCTCGTCCCCCTGGCGCACCAGCGGCTCGGCCTTGCGGTAGTCGGTGACCGCGAGCAGGGGCTCCAGCTCGGCCCATTGCCCGGGCGTCATCCCCTGCAGCAACTGGTTCTGGCGCAGCTGCAGGCGGATGCTGTTGCGCTGCGGGTGGTTGGGGAGTGCGGTCACAGGGGCGGGATTTTAGACCCTTGACCTGAGTCAAGGCCGGGGCCGGGGGGCGATTCTTACCATATCGTTCCCCTCGAGGAGGCCAGCATGGGCACCGTCGAACCTCAAGTCGCTACTGCCACTCCATCGCCAGTGACCGACGGCTTTCACCTGGTCATCGATGCCCTCAAGCTCAACGGCATCGACACGATCTTCGGCCTGCCCGGCATCCCGATCACGGACCTCACGCGCAAGGCACAGGCCGCGGGCATGCGCGTGATTTCGTTCCGCCACGAGCAGAGCGCCGGCTACGCCGCCTCCATCGCCGGCTTCATGACGCAGAAGCCCGGCATCTGCCTGACGGTGTCGGCGCCCGGCTTCCTCAACGGCCTCACGGCGCTCGCCAACGCCACCACCAACTGCTTCCCGATGATCCTCATCAGCGGCTCCAGCGAGCGCGAGGTCGTCGACCTGCAGCAGGGCGACTACGAAGAGATGGACCAGCTGGCCATCGCCAAGCCGCTCGCCAAGGCCGCCTTCCGCGTGCTGCACGCCGAGGACATCGGCGTGGGCATCGCGCGCGCCATCCGCGCCGCCGTCTCCGGCCGCCCGGGCGGCGTGTACCTCGACCTGCCGGCGAAGCTGTTTCCGCAGGCCGTCGACGCGGCAGCCGGGAAGAATTCCCTGATCAAGGTGGTCGATCCGGCGCCGCGCCAGATCCCGGCCCCCGACGCCGTACAGCGCGCCCTCGAGTTGCTCAAGAGCGCCAAACGTCCGCTCATCCTGCTGGGCAAGGGCGCCGCCTACGCCCAGGCCGACGCGGACCTCCGCGCCCTCATCGAGCGCACCGGCATCCCCTACCTGCCCATGTCCATGGCCAAGGGCATCTTGCCCGACACGCACGAGCAGTCCGCTGCCGCCACGCGCTCGTTCGTTCTGCCCGAGGCCGACGTGGTGCTGTTGATCGGCGCGCGCCTGAACTGGCTGCTCTCGCACGGCAAGGGCAAGACCTGGGGCGGCAAGAACCCGAAGGACTGGGGCGGGCAGAAATTCATCCAGGTCGACATCTCGCCGCAGGAAGCGGATAGCAATGTCCGCATCGATGCCCCGGTGGTCGGCGACATCGGTTCCTGCGTGTCGGCGCTCCTCGCCGGCATCGGCGCCGGCTGGCCCAGGCCGCCGGCGGAATGGCTCGCCGCCATCGCCGGGCGCAAGGAAAAGAACGTCGCCAAGATGACGGAGACGCTGGCGAAGAACCCGACGCCGATGAATTTCCACAGCGCGCTGAACGTGGTGCGCGACATCATCAAGGCGAACCCGGAGGCCATCCTGGTCAACGAAGGCGCCAATGCCCTCGACTTCACCCGCAGCATCGTCGACATGTACAAGCCGCGCAAGCGCCTGGACGTCGGCACCTGGGGCGTGATGGGCATCGGCATGGGCTTTTCCGTCGCGGCCGCCGTGGTCAGCGGCCAGCCGGTGATCGCGATCGAGGGCGACAGCGCCTTCGGCTTCTCCGGCATGGAAGTCGAGACCATCTGCCGCTACAACCTGCCGGTGTGCGTGGTGATCCTGAACAACAACGGCGTATACCGCGGCGACGAAGTCAATGCGACCGGCGGCCGCGATCCGTCACCCTTGGTGTTCGTCAAGGACGCGCGCTATGAAAAGCTGATGCAGGCCTTTGGCGGCATTGGCGTGCACGTATCCAGCCCGGCCGAGTTGCGCAAGGCGATGGAGGAGGCCCTGCGCTCGCGCAAGCCCACCCTCATCAACGCCGTGATCGACGAGGCCGCCGGCACCGAGAGCGGCCGCATCACCAGTCTCAATCCAACTGCAGGGAAGAAAAAGTAATGGAAGCACTCAAAGGGGTTCGCATCCTGGACATGACGCATGTCCAGGCAGGTCCGACGTGCAGCCAGCTGCTGGCCTGGATGGGCGCCGACGTGATCAAGTTCGAGAACCCGGTGGGCGACGCGACGCGCGGCCAGCTGCGCGACGTGCCGAAGGCCGACAGCCTGTACTTCACGATGTTGAATTGCAACAAGCGCTCGATCACCGTGAACATGAAGAGCGCCGAGGGCAAGCAGGTGTTCGTGGAGCTGCTGAAGAAGTGCCACATCATCATGGAGAACTTCGGCCCCGGGGTGCTCGACCGGTTCGGCTTCACCTGGGAAAAGATCCACGAGCTCAACCCGAAGATCGTGATGGGCTCGATCAAGGGCTTCGGCTCCTCGGGACCTTACGCCGACTTCAAGGCCTACGAGAACGTGGCGCAGGCGATGGGCGGGGCGATGAGCACCACCGGCGTGCCCGACGGCCCCCCGTTCGTCACCGGCGCGCAGATCGGCGACTCGGGCACCGGCCTGCACCTCGCCATCGGCCTGCTCGCGGCGCTGCGCCAGGCCGAGCACACCGGCCAGGGGCAGTACGTCGAGGTGGCGATGATGGACGGCGTGATGAACCTGTGCCGCGTGAAGTTCCGCGACCACCAGCGGCTCACGCGGGGCGACATGCCCGAGTATTCCGTGCCGACCTACCAGGGCATGGGCGACGTGCCGCGCGCAGGCAACGATTCCGGCGGCGGCCAGCTCGGCAACGCCATCCACTGCAAGCCGCACGGCGCGAACGACTGGCTCTACATCGTGGTGCAGGAAGCAGTCTGGGACGCGCTCGGCAAGCGCATCGGCCCGGATATCGGCATCCCGGACCTCGCCACCGACCCTCGCTTCGCCACCATCGGCGAGCGGCGCAAGAACCAGCAGCTGATGTGGACCCTGATCAACAAGTTCGCCGAGAAGTACACCAAGCGCGAGTTCATGGAGATCCTCAACCCGCTCGACGTGCCCTGCGGCCCGATCATGAGCACCCAGGACCTCGCCACCGACGAGCACGTGAAGGGCCGCGCGATGTGGGTCGAGCTCGACCACCCGCAGCGCGGCAAGTGGTGGAACGTCGGCATGCCGATCAAGCTCTCGGCCTCGCCCGCGGTGATCAAGCGCTCCCCCACGCTCGGCGAGCACACCGCTGAGATCCTCAGGGAGGTGCTCGCCTACGACGAGGCGAAGATCGGCACGCTGAAGAGCGCGGGCGCGTTCTCGCTGCCGCCGAAGAAGGCCGCCTGATGAAAATCGCCATCGTCGGACAGCAGGACTTCGGCAAAGCGGTGCTGGAGGCTTTCCTCGCCCGCGGCGACCAGGTGGCGGCGGTGTTCTGCGCGCCGGAGAAGGAGGGCGCCAGGCCCGACGCGCTGCGCCTTGCCGCGCAGGAAAAGGGCCTCAAGCTGCACCAGTTCAAGTCCTTGAAGGCGCCCGAGGCGGCGCAGGCGATGCAAGACGCCGGCGCCGACATCGGCATCATGGCCTTCGTGCTGCAATTCGCGCCGCAGGAATTCGTGAACTTACCCAAGTGCGGCACGCTCCAGTACCACCCGTCGCTGCTGCCGAAGTACCGCGGCCCGTCCTCGATCAACTGGCCGATCACGCGCGGCGAGAAGGAAACCGGGCTCAGCATCTTCCGCCCGACCGACGGGCTGGACGAGGGCGCCGTGATCCTGCAGAAACGCACGCCGGTGGCGGAGAACGACACGCTCGGCTCGGTGTACTTCGATCGATTGTTCCCCATGGGCGTGCAGGCCATGCTGGAAGCCGCCGACCTGGTGGCCGCCGGCAAGCACCGGGAAACCGTGCAGGACGAGTCGCAGGCCTCCTACGAAGGCTGGTTCCGCGAGGCCGAGGCGAGGATCCACTGGGCCAATCACGCCGACACGATCCACAACCTGATCCGCGGCAGCGACCCGGCCCCGGGCGCCTGGACCACGCTGAACGGCGTGAAGCTGCAGTTGTTCGACAGCCGCAAGGAACTGGTGCGCACTTTCGGCGCGGTGAAAGGCAAGATCGGCGAGGTGGTCGGGCTCCTCGAGGGCCGCCTGGTGATCGCCGCCCAGGGCGGCCGCATCCACGCCGGCAAGGCCAAGCTGGGCGAGGGCAAGAAACTCGCCGCCGCCGACCTGGTCGCCTCGGGCGCCCTGCAGCCCGGTCAGCTCCTGGGCAACTGATTTCCCCGCTGTCCGGGCGCGCCTCCGCATCCGCGGGAGGCGCGCACGCGTAAACATTTGACGCAGCTTAGTTTTGACTGCAAGAATGCGGCCCAGACTGCTGTTTCAAGGGGTGTTGTCGGAGGCTTGGCCGCCTCGGTCCGACAACGGAAAAACGGGGAGAGCCTGAGCATGAAATCCGGTTTTTGGAAGTCCGACTGGTTCCTCGGCCTGGTCGTCGTGGCGGCAATTGTCGGCGTCAACTTGTTCAGTGACGCAATAGATGGCCTTGAACGCAAAGCCTACGACGCTGGTGTTCGACTTTCTGTCCGTACGCCGTCGGACAAGATCGCAATAATTGCGATTGACGACGAGTCCATCAGCAACATTGGTAGATGGCCCTGGCCGCGGGATGTTCACGCGACGATGATTGATCTACTTGCCGGCGCGAAAGCGAAGGTGATCGGTAGCACCATTCTTCTGAGTGAATCTGAAGTCGAAAAGAATAAGGGCTACAAGTACGTAACAAAACTACTGGAACTCGCCGCCAAGTCTGCGCCGTCCGACTCAAATTCGCGAGAACCTGCGCAATCGCCTCCAGGGGAAATGTCGCAGTTCGTGGCGGTTTTGCGCGAAGCGGAGCAGGAGCTCAATACCGATCGCAAGCTCGCGGAAAGTTACGCGAAGGCGGCAAACGTACTGGTTCCTTTGGATTTCACGATTGGGGAGCCGCGGGGAAAGCCTGACAAGCCTCTGCCCGAATACATCAGAAAGAACGCCATAGCTGCCATCAAGACTGGCAGCGACTTGGTGCCCCCACCGACAAGCGAAGTGAGAATCCCGATTGAGCCGATTGGGAAGGCTGCTGCGGGCCTCGGCAGCCTTACCCAATACAAGGACAATGACGGCGTAATTCGACTTGAGCCCTTGGTGCTCGGATATTTCGACGAGCTGTATCCGGCCCTGTCGATGATGATTGTGGCCAAGTATCTGAATCTGGGACCATCCGATATCAAGGCTCGTCTCGGGGAGAATGTGACTCTCCAAAAGCTTCGCATTCGGACTGACGGCGAACTCAAGATGCGGTCCTTTTTCTACAAGGACCGCGAGGGCAAGCCCGCCTTCCAAGTGGATTCGTTCTACGATGTCCTGGTCAAGAAGATTCCGGCAGAAAAGTACCGTGACAAGATAGTACTAATTGGCGCAACTGCTTCTGGACTCGGCGACAATCCTGCGACACCAATTGCGCCGTCCATGGCGCCAGTGGTGCTGTTGGCACATTCCGTTTCATCAATTCTGCAAGAGCATTTTTTTGTTACCCCGACCTGGGGGATATGGATCGAGTTATCCATATTTGTGCTCATCGCGCTTTACTTGACCTTGCTTCTTCCAAGATTGAAGGCTGGTCCCGCACTTGCGATCTCGGCTGGAATTTTCGCCGTACTGATCGTTGCGCATTTCTCTCTCATGATGTCGAGCGGCATTTGGATAAAGCTTATGCTCCCGGCCTTTCTGCTCTTGATTGGGCATGGAGCGTTGGTTTCCAAGCGCTTCATCGCCACCGAGCGCGGCAAGCAGAAATCCGACGAGTCCGGCGCCGAGTCCAACCGCATGCTCGGCATCGCCTACCAGGCGCAGGGGCAGCTCGACCTCGCCTGGGACAAGTTCCGCCAGGTGCCGATGTCGGACGCGGTGATGGACAACCTGTACAACCTGGCGCTCGATTTCGAGCGCAAGCGCCAGTTCAACAAGGCGGAGTCGGTGTTCCGCCACATGCAGGAATACAACCCGAAGTTCAAGGACCTCGCGCAGAAGCTCTCGCGCGCCAAGCAATTGTCCGAGACCGTGATCCTCGGCGGCGGCTCCGGCCACCCGGGCGGCTCGCTGCAGCTGGGCGCCGGCGAGAAACCGAAGTTCGGCCGCTTTGAGGTGCAAAAGGAGCTGGGCAAGGGCGCGATGGGGGTGGTGTACCTCGGCAAGGACCCGAAGATCGGGCGCGAGGTGGCGATCAAGACCATGGCCTTGTCGCAGGAGTTCGAGGCCGAGGAGCTGACCGAGGTGAAGGAGCGTTTTTTCCGCGAGGCGGAGACCGCGGGGCGCCTGTCGCACCCGAACATCGTGACCATCTACGACACCGGGGAGGAGCACGACTTCTGCTACATCGCCATGGAGCTGCTCAAGGGCGGCGACCTCGCGCCCTACGTCAAGGCGGCGAATCTGCTGCCGGTGGACAAGGCGGTGTCGATCGTGGCGCGCGCCGCCGATGCGCTCGGCTACGCGCACAAGCAGAACGTGGTGCACCGGGACATCAAGCCGGCGAACATGATGTACCACGCGGACACCGACACGCTGAAGCTGACGGACTTCGGCATCGCGCGCCTCACGGATTCGTCCAAGACCAAGACCGGCATGGTTCTCGGCACGCCGTCGTACATGTCGCCCGAGCAGCTCGCCGGCAAGAAGATCGAGGGGCGCTCGGACTTGTTCTCCCTGGCCGTGAGCCTGTACCAGATGCTCTGCGGCAAGCTGCCGTTCGAGGGCGAGTCGATGGCGCAGCTGATGTACAAAATCGCCAACGAGCCGCCGACCGACATCCTGTCGGTCAACCCGAAGGTGCCCGGCGGCCTGGTGGCGTTCCTCGACAAGGCGCTGGCCAAGAATCCCGACGAGCGCTACCAGACCGGTGACGAGTTTGCTGCGGCGCTGCGCGCCGCGGCGAGCGGCGGCGGCGCGTTGGCGGCGGCGGCCGGCGGCAGCAAGGGCGGCGTGGACATCGAGCTCTGAGCCCATGGACCTGAGCCAAGCCCTCGAAATCGCCTCGTGCACGGACCCCGGCATGGTGCGCTCGCACAACGAGGATTCGATCGCGGCGGACGGCGCCAACGGGCTGGTGGTGCTGGCCGATGGCATGGGCGGCTACAACGCGGGCGAAGTCGCGAGCGGGATGGCGACCACGGTGATCACCACCGAGATGCAGCAGCTGCTCGCCAAGGTGAAGCCCTACGAGATCGATCCCGAGACCAACAAGGTGCTCGCGGCGCGCATGGTGCGCGAGCAGGTGCTGAAGGCCAACGCCTCGATCTACCACGCGGCGCAGAGCCAGCCGCAGTACGCCGGCATGGGCACCACGCTGGTGGTCTGCCTGTTCTACGACAACAAGGCGCTGGTGGCCCACCTGGGCGACTCGCGGCTGTACCGCATGCGCGACAACGTGCTCAAGCAGGTGACGCGCGACCATTCGCTGCTGCAGGAGCAGATCGACTCGGGCCTGATCACCCCCGAGCAGGCGAAGCACGCGCAGCACAAGAACCTGGTGACCAAGGCGCTGGGCATCGACCCGACCGTGGAGCCGGAGGTGCGCGAGTACGAGGTCAAGCCGGGCGACATCTACCTGCTGTGCTCCGACGGCCTGTGCGACATGGTGGAGGACGGCGACATCAGCATGACGCTCGAAGCGCTCGGCGCGAACCTCAAGCTCGCTGCGCAGCAGCTGGTGCAGATGGCCAATGACAACGGCGGCAAAGACAACGTTTCGGTTATACTCGTGCGCGTCCTGCGGGAGTACCCCGCCGCCCGCGGCGTGATGGGCAAGTTTCTTGGATGGTTAAAATAGGCTCCAGGGGCAGGCTATGGCGAAATTGATACTCAGCATGGACGGGCTGGTGCTCAAGGAAATTCCCTTGACGAAGGAGCGCACCACCATCGGCCGCAAGCCCCACAACGACATCCAGATCGACAACCTCGCGGTGAGCGGCGAGCACGCGGTCATCGTCACCATCCTCAACGACTGCTTTCTCGAAGATCTCGGCAGCACCAACGGCACGCTGGTCAACGGCAACCCCGTCAAGAAGCACTTCCTGCAGAACAACGACGTCGTCGAGCTGGGCAAGTACCGCCTGAAGTTCGTCGGCGAGACGCCCGCCGCGGCCGCCACCGCGGAGAAGGCCGACTTCGAGAAGACCATGGTGCTGCGCCCCTCGGCGATGAAGGCCGCCGCCGACCAGGCGAGGGCCATGGGGGGCGCCGGGCAGGCTGCCGCCGAGGCGGCTCGCGTGGCGGCAGTCCAGCAGGTGGTCGCAAGCGCCGCCGCCGCCGGCATCGCCGACAAGGACAACAAGGCGGCCCCTGCTGCGGCGCCGGCTCCTGCCGCCGCGCCCGCGGCTGCGCCGGCCCCCGCCACGGCAGCGCCGGCCGCGGCGCCCGCGGCGAAAAGCAGCCACCCGCTCGGCGCGATCCAGATCATGACCGGCGGCAATGCCGGCAAGGAACTGGAGCTGGGCAAGCCGCTGACCACGCTCGGCAAGCCCGGCGTGCAGGTGGCGGTGCTCACGCGCCGCCCGCAGGGCTATTTCATCACCCACGTCGAAGGCGCCAACCCGCCGGCAGTCAACGGCCAGGCGATCGGCACCGCGCCGCACGCGCTGAAGGACCACGACCTGATCGAGCTGGCCGGCGTCAAGATGGAGTTCTTCATCAAGGCCTGATCCCGCGGTCGGCCTGGCAACCGGCCCCGCCCGCCCGACGGAGGTTGCTTGAAACAGCACATCGTTCGCATCGCCCTCGGGCTGGTCATCACGCTGTTCTTCATCCTGCATTCGGCGCGGTATTACAACGTGCCGTTCATCACCCAGCTCGACAACATCATCTACGACGCGCGGCTGCAGTTGACCATGCCGGGCGGCGTGGACCAGAACATCGTGATCCTCGACATCGACGAGAAGAGCCTGCAGGAAGTGGCGCGCTGGCCCTGGCCGCGCGACGTGATGGCCGGCCTGATCAACAAGCTGTTCGACAAGTACCAGGTCGGCATCGTCGGCTTCGACGTGGTGTTTGCCGAGTCCGACTATTCCTCGGGCATCCGCTCGCTGGAGCTGCTGGCGCAGGGCCAGCTGAAAGACGTGCCGGCGTTCCAGCAGGCGTTCCGCGAGATGCGGCCCAGGCTCGACAACGACGCGCTGTTCGCGCAGGCGATCAAGGGCCGCCCCGTGGTGCTGGGCTATTACCTGAGCAGCGAGAAGGACGCCAAGCGGATCGCCGCGATCCCCGAGCCGGTGCTTCCCAAGGGCACCTTCCAGGGCCGCAACATCAACTTCACCAGCTGGATCGGCTACGGCGGCAACCTGAAGCAGTTCCAGGACAACGCGGCCAGCGCGGGCCATTTCAACCCGCTGCCCGACCCCGACGGCGTCATCCGGCGCGTGCCGATGATCGTCGAGCTGGACGGCGCGTACTACGAGGCGCTGTCCCTGGCCATGGTGCGCACCATCCTCGGTTTTCCCAAGGTGGAACCGGGGTACGCGCCCGACCGCTTCCTGCAGCGCGGCTACAGCGGACTGGAGTGGCTCAAGGTCGGCCCGCTGACGATCCCCGTGGACGACGTCGCCGCCACCCTGATCCCCTACCGCGGGCGCAAGTCCAGCTTCAAGTACATCTCGCTGGCCGACGTGCTGGCGGACCGGGTGCCGGTGGAGGAACTGAAGGGCCGCATCGCGCTGGTGGGCACCACCGCGCCCGGCCTGCTCGACCTGCGCGCGACGCCGGTGGACAACGTGTACCCCGGGGTCGAGGTGCACGCCAACCTGATCGCCGGCATGCTGGACAAGACCCTGAAGGAAAAGCCGCCCTACATGCTCGGCGCCGAAGTGGTGCTGCTGCTGATCGGCGGCGTGGCGCTGTCCCTGCTGATCCCGCTGCTCTCGCCGCTCCTGGCGACCGTCGCCACAATCGTCAGTGCGACGGCGATCACGTCGCTCGACGTCGGCATCTGGCAATACGCGCAAACGGTGCTGCCGCTCGCCGCGTCGATCCTGATGACCGGGGCCCTGTACACCATGAACATGGCCTACGGCTATTTCGTGGAGGCGCGCTCCAAGCGCCAGTTCACCGAGCTGTTCGGCCAATACGTGCCGCCGGAACTGGTGGACGAGATGGCGCGCGACCCAAAGAAGTACAGCATGGAGCCGCGCGCCGCCGAGCTGACGATCCTGTTCTCCGACGTGCGCGGCTTCACCAGCATCTCCGAGGCGCTCAAGCCCGAGGAGCTGCGCGAGTACATCAACGAATACCTCACCGACATGAGCGGCATCATCCGCAGCAAGCACCGCGGCACGCTCGACAAGTACATCGGCGACGCCATCATGGCGTTCTGGGGCGCGCCGGTCGATGATGCGCAGCATGCGCGCAACGGCGTGCTGGCCGCGCTCGACATGCAGACCGAGTGCAGGATCCTGAACGAGAAGTTCGCCGCGCGCGGCTGGCCGACGATCAAGATCGGCGTCGGCGTGAATTCGGGCAGCGTGCGCGTCGGCGACATGGGCTCCCAGGTGCGCCGCGCCTACACCGCGATGGGCGACGCGGTGAACGTGGCCTCGCGGCTGGAGGGGCGCACCAAGGGCTACGGCGTGGGGATCCTGGTGGGCGAGGGCACGCGCAACCTGGTGAAGGACGTCGTGTTCCGCGAAGTCGACAGGATCAAGGTCAAGGGCAAGGATGAAGCGGTGAACATTTACGAGCCGCTCGGCCTCGAAGGGACCGTCGAGCGCAAGGCGCTGGAGGAGTTGAAGATCTGGAACCAGACGCTGCGCGCCTACCGGACGCAGCAATGGGACCAGGTGGAGGTGAGCCTGCTCAACCTGCAGCGCATGAACCCGCAGTGCGGCCTGTACCAGGTGTACGTGGACAAGGTGGCGGAAAAGCGCCGCAACCCGCCGCCATCGAACTGGGATGGCGTAACCGTGTTCGACGAGAAGTAGGCTCCGGCGTGCGCCTGAGGGTCCTGGGCTGCTCGGGGGGCATCGGCGGCCGCCACCTGCGCACCACCTCCTTCCTGGTGGACGGCGACGTGCTGCTCGATGCCGGCACCGGCGCCGGGGACCTGTCGCTCGCCGAGCTGTCGCTGGTCGACCATATCTTCGTGACGCATTCGCATCTCGACCACGTCGCCTCGATCGCGTTCATCGCCGATACGGTCGGCGGCATGCGCGCCAAGCCGATCACCGTGCACGCCACCCGCGAGACGATCGCCATCCTGAAGAACCACATTTTCAACTGGGAGATCTGGCCGGATTTCAGCCAGATTCCCACCCCGCAGGCGCCGTTCATGCGCTACGAGGAAATCGAGTTGGGGCGCCCGGTGTCGCTCGCCGGCCGCGCTTTCACGCCGTTGCCGGCGATCCACACGGTACCGGCGGTGGGCTTCCTGCTGGACAGCGGCAAGGGCAGCCTGGTGTTCACCGGCGACACCGGCCCGAACGACGCGCTGTGGGCGATCGTCAACCGGCTGGAGAACCTGCGCTACCTGATCATCGAGACCGCGTTCGCCAACAAGGAGCGCCACCTGGCCGAGCTTTCCAAGCACCTGTGTCCGTCGATGCTGGCCGAGGAACTGGTCAAGTTCGAGCGCGATGCGGAGATCTACGTCACGCACCTCAAACCCGGCGAAACCGAGCTCACCATGCAGGAGATCGAGGAGTCCTCGGGGCGCCTGCAGCCGCGCATGCTGCAGAACAACCAGGTTTTCGAATTTTGACCGGGGCCGCGGCGCGTGGCCGTGAAAAACCGCCTAAGAATCAGGGGGGTGGCGGTTGAATGTTTGCAGCCCGGGGGATAGCATAGCCCGCAGGACCGAACCAGGGAGTCAGCAATGAGCGCCGTACTCAGCCACCACGCTGCGCCGCAGGCGGACGTCAACGTCCGGCTGGCATTCCAGAAGCAGCTGCAGCTGGTCACCAACAAGATCCACGCCACCAGCAACATCGACGAGATCATGCTGGAGGTGAGCGCCGACATCTGCGTGCTGTTCAACGCCGACCGGCTGACCATCTACTCGATCGGCGAGGACAAGCAGTCGATCGTGTCCAAGGTGAAGACCGGGCTGAATTCGTTCAAGGACCTCAAGCTGCCGATCGCCGAGCATTCGATCGCCGGCTATGTCGCGCTCGCCAAGAAGACCGTCAATATCCGTGACGTGTACGACGACGCGGAACTGAAATCGCTCAACCCGAACCTGCGCTTCCTGCAGGAGGTGGACAAGCGCACCGGTTACCGCACCAAGCAGATGCTGGTGACGCCGATCGTGGACGGGCAGAACCAGGAGCTGATCGGCGTCATCCAGATCATCAACAACAAGTCCGGCGTGTCCTTCGGTCCGCTGACCGAGGAGGGCGTGTCGGAGTTGGCGCAGACCCTCGCCATCGCCTTCCGCCAGCGGCAGAAGCCGCAGATGGTGAAGACCAAGTACGACTACCTGATTTCGGAGGCGGTACTGTCGGCAGGCGAGTTCGAGCTGGCTTCGCGGCAGGCGCGCAAGAAGGCGGTGGACATCGAGCAAGTGTTGGTCGAGGAATTCCAGGTCAAGATTCCGGCGATCGGCGCGGCGCTGTCCAAGTTCTTCGGCGTGCCCTACGAGGCCTACAAGCAGGACCGCGTCAAGCCGATGGATCTGCTGAAGAACCTCAAGCGCGAGTACGTGGATCAGAACCAGTGGCTGCCGATCGACGATACCAAGGAGGGCCTGATCGTCGTGTGCATGGACCCCGAGCGCATCCGCAGCTCGCGCATCGCCTCCAACGTGTTTCCCAAGGCGAAGATCGTCTACCGCGTGACCACGCAGAAGGAGTTCAAGGAGACGATCAACCTGTTCTACGGCGCCGAGTCGGTGGACAGCGGCGACATCGGCGACATGCTGTCGGTGATGGAGGACGAGAGCGAGGGCCCGCTGGACGCGGCGGCGGCGGACGAGGCCTCCGCGGCGGCGGACAACGAGCTGGTGAAACTGGTGAACAAGGTGATCATCGACGCCTACAACCAGGGCGCGTCCGACATCCATATCGAGCCCTATCCGGGCAAGGTGAAGACGGAGATCCGTTTCAGGAAGGACGGCTCGCTGGGGCCCTACATCGAAGTGCCCGCGAGCTACCGCTCGGCGATCGCGGCGCGCATCAAGATCATGTGCGACCTGGACATCTCGGAAAAGAGGCGGCCGCAGGACGGGAAAATAAAATTCAAGAAGTTCGGCCCGCTGGACATCGAATTGCGCGTGGCCACCATTCCCACGCAGGGCGGGGTCGAGGACATCGTCATGCGGATTCTCGCCGCCGGAGAGCCGATTCCGCTGGACAAGATGGGCTTCACCAAGCAGAACGAGGAGAACCTCAAGACCGCGGTCGGCAAGCCCTACGGCCTGTTCTTCGTCTGCGGCCCGACGGGCTCGGGTAAGACCACTACCCTGCACTCGGTGCTCAAGTTCCTCAACACGCCGGACACCAAGATCTGGACGGCGGAGGATCCGGTCGAAATCACGCAAAAGGGCCTGCGCCAGGTGCAGGTCAACAAGAAAGCGGGACTGGACTTCGCGGCGGTGATGAGATCGTTCCTGCGCGCCGACCCGGACATCATCATGGTCGGCGAGATGCGTGACAAGGAGACCACGGGCATGGGCATCGAGGCCTCGCTCACCGGCCACTTGGTGTTCGCTACGCTGCACACCAATTCGGCGACGGAGTCGATCATCCGCCTGCTGGACATGGGCATGGACCCGTTCAATTTCTCCGATGCGCTGCTTGGCATCCTGGCGCAGCGCCTGGCCAAGCGCATGTGCAGCTGCAAGCAGGCGTATGTGCCGGAGCCCGCAGAGCTGACCTCGTTCCTGCGCGAGTACTGCGACGAGTTGCTGAACACGCCCCGCTTCAAGGCCGACCCCAAGGGCGCGATGGAGGCGGTGTACAAGGATTGGGTGAGGCACTACGGCAATGACAAGGGCCAGCTGACGTTCTACAAGCCGGTGGGCTGCGACAAGTGCGGCGGCACCGGCATGAAGGGGCGCTGCGGCCTGCACGAGCTGCTGATCGCCACCGACCGGCTGAAGAAGCTGATCCAGGAGCACGCGCGCGTCGCCGAGATTCTGGCCGTGTGCCTAGAGGAGGGCATGCGCACGCTGAAGCAGGACGGCATGGAGAAATGCCTGATGGGCGTGACGCACATCAAGGAAGTGCGTTCGGTCTGCATCAAGTGACGCGGCGTCCGGGGTCGCCCGCATGAGCAGCACCCTCGACGGCACGCAGGCGCTGCGCTTCAGCGCCGAGGTGCGCACCGCCGCGGACGACCTGGTCCAGCGGCTGGAGCAGCTCAACGCCATCGGCGCTTCGCTGTCGGCGGAGCGCGACCTGAACCGGTTGCTGGAAACCATCCTCACCGCCGCCAAGTCGATCACGCGCGCCGATGGCGGCACGCTGTACCGCCTGACGGAGGACCGCACGCTGCGCTTCGAGATCCTGCGCACCAGCAGCCTCAAGTACTACCTCGGCGGCACCACCGGCAACGCGGTGCCGTTCTACCCGATCCACCTGATCGGCAAGGACGGCAAGCCCAACCACAGCATGGTCGCCGCCTACGCGGCGCTCACCGGCAAGACGGTGAACATCGCCGACGCCTACACCGCGGACGGCTTCGATTTCACCGGCACGCGCAACTTCGACAAGAAGACCGGCTACCGCTCGAAGTCCTTCCTGACCGTGCCGATGGCGAACCACGAGAACGAGATCATCGGCGTGCTGCAGCTGATCAATGCCATGGACCCCAAGACCGGCGAGATCGTGCCGTTCTCGCCGTCCGATCAGCGGCTGGCCGAATCGCTCGCCTCGCAGGCGGCGATCGCGCTGACCAACCGCATGCTGATCAACCAACTCGAACAGCTGTTCGAGTCGTTCATCGCCATGATCAATACGGCGATCGACGAGAAGTCGCCCTACACCGGCGGCCACTGCCAGCGCGTGCCGGCCCTCACCATGATGCTGGCCGAGGCGGTGAACGAGACCGAGCAGGGGCCGTTGAGCGATTTCCACATGACCGACAAGGACCGCTACGAACTGAAGATCGCGGGCCTGCTGCACGACTGCGGCAAGGTCACCACGCCGGTGCACGTGGTGGACAAGGCGACCAAGCTCGAGGCGATCTACGACCGCATCCACCTCATCGACACGCGCTTCGAGATCCTCAAGCGCGACGCCGAAATCACGATGCTGAAGGACGGCTCGGCCGAGGCGCGCACGGCCTACCGAGAGCGCCTGCGCCAGATCGAGGAGGACCGCATGTTCCTGCGCGCCGCCAACATCGGCGGCGAGCGCATGCACGAGGACGACATCGGGCGGGTGCAGCGCATCGGCGAGTACCGCTGGACCGACATCTCCGGGCACGAGGCCAAGTTCCTGAGCGAGGACGAGCAGAAGAACCTGACCATCCGCGCCGGCACGCTCACCGCTGAAGAGCGCCAGATCATCAACCACCACATCGTCGCGACCATCAAGATGCTGGAAGCGCTGCCCTGGCCGCGGCACTTGAAGAACGTGCCCGAGTACGCCGGCGGTCACCACGAGCGCATGGACGGCAAGGGCTATCCCCGGGGCCTCAAGCGCGAGCAGATGTCGGTGCAGGCGCGCGTCATGGGCATTGCCGACATCTTCGAGGCGCTCACCGCCAAGGACCGGCCCTACAAGAAGGGCAAGACGCTGTCCGAGTCGCTGGAGATCCTCGGCAAGTTCAGCCTCAACGGCCACATCGACCCGGAGTTGTTCGACGTGTTCGTGCGGCGCAAGGTGTACCGGCGCTACGCCGAGATGTTCCTGGACAAGGAGCAGATCGACGCGGTGGACGAGTCGAGGATTCCCGGCTATACGCCCTGAGCGTCAGCCCGCCGCGCCGGCGAGGAATTCCTCCAGGGCGCGAATCGGGGCGGCATCCTCGTACAACACGTGCCGGCGCGCCTCGATCCTTGCGCGGACGCTTTCGCGGTAGCTGCGCTCGCCGGCCAGCCGGACGGCGAGCGCGACGTAGTCCTCCGCGCCCGCCGCCACCAGCTCCTGCAATTCCAGCCGCTTCAGGATTCCGCTCGCCAGCCTGCCGCGCAGGAAGCGGCCTTCGCGCGTCACCACCGGCAGGCCGCATTCCACGGCCTGCAGGGCGGTGTTGAATCCCGAGAATCCGATGGTGTCGAGGAACACGTCCGCGCGCTGCATCAGCCCGTGGAACGCCGGCCGGCTCAGCCAGGGCACAAAGCGCACGTAGCGGTCGGCAGCCAGCCCCTCGCGGGCAAATGCGGCGGCAAGCCTGCTATGCAGTCTGTCAGACAGCGCGCGCGCCCAGTGCGTGAAGAAGACGAACTGGCAGCGTCCAAGCTGCCGCGCGATTGCCGGCAGGACGGCATCATGCTCGGGCGCATATTTGAACGGCGCGCCCGGGCACACGAGCAACGGCGCCTCGGCATCGATGCGCCACGCCTCCAGGTCGACAGCGGCCGCCTCTACAGGCGCGCGCTGCAGGTAGCAGCCCAAGTTCGGCAGCTCCAGCAGCTTCTCGGCGTAGTGCGGCTGCGCCTCAGCGGGTTCGAGGTCCCGCGCGGACAGGTACCAGTCCATCGTCGGTAGTCCGGTGGTCTCCGGGTGCCCCCAGCTCGCCGCCTGCAGCGGCGCCAGGCGCAGGCTCGCCAGTTTCACCGTCATCGGGTCCATGCCGACCTCGGGATAGATCAGCACGTCCGGTCGCGCTTCGCGAATGGCCGCGACCCACTCATGCAATCCGCCCACCGAGCGCACGAAGCGCGCGGCGCGCGACCTGGCAAATTGCGTCTCTGCGTCCTCCGCGCCACCCAGGCTGAACGCCGAGACCTCGAAGCGTCTGGAGTCGATCTGCCCGAGCCAACCCTTGGTGATTGCGCTCCACACCGAATGGTCGCGGAAATGTTGCGACACGATGCCGACGCGTATGCGGCCCCCGTCGCGCCGCGCAAGTCCCGGCGAGACGTGCCACGACGCCATGAGCCTCGCGCACAGCCGGCCGTAGCGCCGCAGCAATTCGACGTTG
The DNA here is from genome assembly GCA_041488375.1 of Gammaproteobacteria bacterium. GTDB lineage: Bacteria > Pseudomonadota > Gammaproteobacteria > Burkholderiales > SG8-39 > JAABQT01. Next base: position 21,979 of record JBGPPD010000016.1, read on the forward strand.
TCTTCCTCCTGGTACGCAAGCCAGAAGGGCTGCTGCGTGCCCACTGCGCGATAGCCTGCGCTGCTGCGGCCTGCGTCGAACCAACGCTCCAGCGCGGCGAGCTCCTGCGAGAAGGCGCGCCGGGAACCGGCGAGATCTTCTTGCGGGCCGCGCAATACCGGAATCCGGCACATCGCCCGCGACCAGCGTGCCTGCACGTATTCCGGGTCGAGCGACAGCGCCGCATCGTAGGAAACCAGGGCGGCTTCGGCCTGACCGGAGGCGACAAGAACGTGGCCGAGGTTGGCGTGCGCTTCGACGAACTCCGGGTCGAGCGCGATGGCGCGCCGGTAGGAAGCTTCCGCCTGTTCAAGGCGCTGGGCTGCATGGTGCAGATTACCCAGTCCTAGGTGGGCCTCAGCGAGGCTCGGCAGCAGCGCGACCGCCCTGTCCAGATGCGTCCCCGCCTCGTTGAGCAGCCCGAGGTCCACCTGAATGCTGCCGAGGTAGCAGTGCGCTTCGGCGAAATCCGGCCGCAACCGCAACGCGCGCCGGTAACATTCGGCCGCCTCCACTGTCCTCTCAAGATGCACCAGCGCGTTTCCCAGCCAGCACTGCAGGTCCGCGTCCGCCGGACCTGCCGCCAGCGCGCGCCGCAATACAGCCTCCGCGTCGTCCCATCGGCCAAGCCGGGCCAGCAGCAGTGCGTAGTTGCGCAGGGCACCCGTGTAATCGGGGCGGTCGCGCAGCAAGGTTTCGAGCGTGGATTGTGCCTGCGCCCGGTCGCCCATGGACTCGAGCACGCTCGACAGCACGACCATGGCTTCGGGGAAGTCACGCTTGCGCTGAAGCGCACGGCGTAGCAGTTCCTCGGCGCGGCCCAGCTTGCCCTGGGTGTACAGCAGCTTGGCGAGGTTGTAGCTGGCGTAGGCCTCCCTCGGATCGATGTCCAGGGCGGCCTCGTAGGCCTGGATGGCAGCCGCAGTGTCGCCGGAGGCTTCGAGGCCAATGCCGAGGTTCAGGTGGGCGGCAGCATACCCGGGAGCGGCCGCCGTAGCCTCTCGGAACCATAAGCAGGCCTCCTGCAGATTGCCCGCCTTTTCGGCCTCGATCCCCAGGGCGATCAGGCGGTCGGCGGCGTTCAGTGGGGAATTCATCAAGGTCTGGTGGGATTATCACCGGGCGGCACTCAGGTACGGGCGCTGCCCAAAAATGTCACTTCATGTCGCTGTCGGTCACCGCAATGCACAAATCCCGCCTTAATCGGGTGATTTTATTGGCATCGGGGGATGGCACAGGAGTTGCTGCGTACCCTCCCGGCAGACATGCCTTAACTTCAAGGAGAGACACATGAAACGCCTGCAACAAGGTTTTACGCTGATCGAGTTGATGATCGTGGTTGCGATCATCGGCATCTTGGCCGCGGTTGCGCTCCCCGCGTACCAGGACTACACCATCCGGGCGAAGATGTCCGAAGTGATTCTTGCGTTGAGCGCTTGCCGCACCTCGATCACCGAGGTGTACCAGTCGAGCACCAGCTCGCCCGGTGCCGGCAACTGGGGATGTGAGGGCGGACCCGGCTCGAAGTACGTCGGTTCGATCACGACTGACGACAACGGTGTGGTTACTGCGGCCACCGCGGGCATTCCGGCCGCCGTCGGCAACGTGACGATCGCGCCGATGGCCGACGCCACCACCCCGGCCACGGCACCTGCCAACATGGGCTTCGGCCTGCATGGCTGGCGCTGCGGCTCGACGGTGGATGGCACGACCGTGTCGTCCAAGTACCTGCCCGGCTCCTGCCGCGGCAACTACTAACCCCTAGCAGCAGAAGCAAGCATCAGGAAAAGGCGCCCTCCGGGGCGCCTTTTTTTTCGGCATCATGCTGGCGCGATGCTGGCCCGCATACTCTCCAGACTCGGCGTCAGGCGGCAAGGGCCCGAGGAACTCCTGCAGCAGGCGGACGCGGCATACGCGGGCGGCGACCTGGAGCGCGCGCGCGGACTGTGCGAGGCCGCGCTGCGGCGCACCCCGGACAACTTTCGCGCGCAATGCCTGATGGCGGCGATCGCCGCCGATGCGGGACGGACCGAAGAGGGGCTGCGCTGGGCGCGCAGCGCGGTGCGCGTGGATTCCGCAGCGCCTGCACCGCACTACTTGGCTGGCCGGCTCTGGCAGGAGGCGGGGCGCCTGGCGGAGGCGGAGGAAAGTTATCGCCGTGCCCTTGCCCTGCAACCGGGCCATGCCCGCGCACATAACAACCTGGGCTGCGTGCTGCACATGCAGGGCAAGCTGGACGCGGCACTGGTCGAGTACCGCAGGGCTCTCGACCTGGACCCGGGCTTGCCGCAGGCCAACCAGAATTACGCCTCGATCGTGCGTGACGCGGGCGCGCTGGCACGTGCCGCCGACGACTACCGCCGTTACACGCAGGCCAATCCGCACGACGCCATGGCGTTCAACGACCTGGGCAACACCCTGCGCGAGCTTGGCCGGTACGAAGAAGCGCTGGCTGCCTACGGACGCGCGCTGGAACTGAACCCGGGGCTGGCGGAGGCCCATTTCAGCCGCGCATTCGTGCTGCTGCTGCTGGGCGACTACGCTGCGGGATGGAAGGACTACGAATGGCGCTGGCGCATCCCCGCGTTCAATGCGCCCGCGCGCCGGTTCGAGCAGCCGATCTGGGACGGTAGCGCGCTGCCGGGCAGCACGATCCTGCTGCACGCCGAGCAGGGCCTTGGCGACACCCTGCAATTCGTGCGCTATGCGCCGCTGGTGGCGCAGCGCTGCGCCCGGGTGGTGCTGGAGTGCCAGGCAGAGCTGAAAGGCCTGATGCAGCGCGTGGCAGGCGTGCAGCGTGTGGTGGCTCAAGGCGAGCCGCTGCCGGGCTTCGCCGCGCACGCGCCGCTGATGAGCCTGCCGGGGATCTTCGGCAGCACGCTCGACAACTTGACGTGGAGCGGACCCTATGTGCACGCTGATGCCGCCCGCGTTGTCGTGTGGCGCGACGCAGTGGCGCCGGAGGAGGCGCGGCTCAAGGTCGGGCTGGTGTGGGCGGGCCGCCCGCAGCAGTGGGACGACCGCAAGCGTTCGATGTCGCTGTCCATGCTGGCGCCGCTCGCCGCGGTTGGCGGCGTCGCCTTCTACAGCCTGCAAAAAGGCGCAGCGGCGACGGAGGCAGCGGCACCGCCGGCCGGCATGCGGCTGGTCGACCTGAGCGCACGCATCGGCGACTTCTCGGACACCGCGGCGCTGGCGAGCCTGCTCGACCTGGTGATCACCATCGACACTTCGGTGGCGCACCTGGCCGGCGCGATGGGCCTGCCCGTGTGGGTGCTGACCGCGCACGCGCCCGACTGGCGCTACCACGTCGGGCGCGAGGACAATCCTTGGTACCCGTCCATGCGCCTGTTCCGCCAGGAACGCGACGGTGACTGGCGCGGCGCCATCGCCCGCGTGGCTGCCGCCCTCGAGCGCCGCGCCACCCGGGCATGAACCAGCGCGCATGGCTGTTGGTGTTCGCCGCACTGGGCGTGCACCTGTGGATCTTCCTGCCCTATCTGCCTGCGGGCGGCATGCCCTGGGGCCACGACTATGCGCTGCACCTGCCCAATCTGCTCGCCGGTTATTTCTGGTTCCAGCAGAACGGCCTGGCGGCGGTGCCCTGGTTCAGTCCGGCGCAGTGCGCGGGCGTGCCGTACTTCCCCGACCTGAACGTCGCGTATTACTCGCTGCCGCAGTGGGCGACCTTCGCCATCGGCCCCATCGGCGCGGTGCGCTTCACGTTCGTCCTGTTCGCCGCTCTCGGGGCTGCAGGTTGCTTCGTGCTGTTGCGCGGGCCTTTCGCGGCATCGCCTTGGGCGGCCGCGACGGCGGCGGTACTCTACCTGTGCAGCGGATTCTTCACTTACCGCATGCTGGTCGGGCATCTCACCTTTCACCCGATCACCCTCACGCCGTGGCTCGCCTGGGCGCTGCTTGCCGCGCGGCAGAACCGCTGGCGATCGATCTTGCAGGCATGCACCGCGGGCCTGATGTTCGCCACCATGTTCCATGCGGGCATGGTGCATGCGATCCCGCCGGTGGCGCTCGCGCTCGCGGTGATCCTGCTGTGGCATGGCCTGCGCTACGGCCACCGACGCGGACCGTGGCTTCTGTTCGCGGCCGCTGTGCTGCTGGCGCTCGCGCTCGGCGCACAGCGGCTGTCCGCAGGGATCGCCTTCCTGCAGCAGTTCCCGCGCGACGACTATGCGCTACCGGGTTTCCCGAGCCTGCTGGCCGAATTGCGCGTGCTCCTGCTTTCGCTGTTCTGGCGGCCGCCCGCGGAATTCGCGCAGCCCTTGCTGGCGAACCTCAGTCTGCCGCTCGAGCGCCACGAATGGGAGTACGGGCTCGGGCCGGCCGCCGCGCTGCTGCTGCTCGCGGGTGCCGCGTGCAGCGCACGAAGGCTTCGCCCGACTGGACCGGGCTGGCTGGCGGCGGGCGCGATTGCCGCGGCTCTGGCTTTGCCGCTGGCGCTGAACTGGCACCAGCCGGCCTGGCACGCGTTCCTCAAGAGCCTGCCGCTGTTCAGCTCCAGCAGCAATCTGCTGCGCTGGTATGTGCTCTACGTGCCGCTGGCGGCGCTGCTTGCGGGCCTGGCCCTCGATCGCATGATGCCGGCGGGGCCGTGGCGCGCGCGCGCAGCCGTGCTGATCGCCGCAGCCACCCTGGCCTGGAACTGGACGGCGGACCGCTCCTACTACACGGCGCAAGGCTACGACGCCGGCGCAATGCAGCGTGCCTGGCAGGCCGTTGCGGCCGGCGCACCGCTGCCGCCGGTGACGGACCTCTCATTGCGCGTGGATGCGGCACGCCGCGTGACGCTGCCGCTGGACCGCAACGACGACATGGCGC
>JBGPPD010000017.1:0-25348 GCA_041488375.1 Gammaproteobacteria bacterium
CGCCCATGTTCGCCTTCATGAAGAAGATGACCCAGCTGCTGCCCGAATCGAGCACGCTGCCCGGGCGCAAGGAAAAGATGCCGGTGCCCGAGCGGCATTTCGTCAACGGCAGCCGCATCGTGCCGCCGTTCGAGCAAGGGCTCGAGCTGGCGCAATTCGGCATGGGCTGCTTCTGGGGCGCCGAGCGCCTGTTCTGGCAGACGCCGGGCATCTACAGCACCGCCGTGGGCTATGCCGGCGGCAAGACGCCCAATCCCACTTACGAGGAAGTTTGCAGCGGCTTTACCAACCACACCGAAGCGGTGCTGGTGGTGTTCGACCCGAAGAAAATTTCCTACGAGCAGCTGCTCAAGGTGTTCTGGGAAGGGCACGACCCGACGCAGGGCATGCGCCAGGGCAACGACCGCGGCACGCAGTACCGCTCCGCGATCTATACCCACGGCGAGTCGCAGCGGCAGGCGGCGCTGGCCGCGCGCGACGCATACCAGGCGGCGCTGGACAAGGCGGGCAGGGGGAAGATCAGCACCGAGATCCGTGCCGCGCCCGAGTTCTACTATGCCGAGGACTACCACCAGCAGTACCTCGGCAAGGAGCCCAACGGCTACTGCGGCCTGGGCGGCACCGGCGTGTCCTGCCCGGCGGGCGTGCTCGCGAAGGCCTGAATGCTGCTGCAAAGGTTCCTCGGCATCGAGCTGCCGGTCTTGCAGGCGCCGATGGCGGGGGTGCAGGGCAGCGCGCTTGCGGTGGCGGTATCGAACGCCGGCGGGCTGGGCTCGCTGCCCTGCGCCATGCTCGGCGTGGACGCCATGCGCGCCGAGTTGGCGGCGATCAAAGCGGGCACCAGCAAGCCGTTCAACGTGAATTTCTTCTGCCACACGCCGCCCGTCCCGGACGCGGAACGTGAAGCGCAATGGCGCAGCGCGCTAGCGCCGTATTACAGGGAATTCGGCATCGATGCGGCCTCCATCCCGGCCGGGCCGGGGCGCGCGCCCTTCAGCGTCGAAAGCGCCGACGCGCTCGAGCTATTCAAGCCGGCCGTCGTGAGTTTCCATTTCGGGCTGCCCTCCGCCGCGCTGCTGGCGCGCGCACGCGCCTGGGGCGCGAAGATCCTCTCCTCGGCGACGACCGTCGACGAGGCGCGCTGGCTCGAGGCGCACGGCGTCGATGCCATCATCGCCCAGGGCCTGGAGGCGGGCGGGCATCGCGGCCATTTCCTGTCGGAGGACCTGAGCGCCCAGCCCGGCACCTTTGCGCTGCTGCCGCAGATCGTGCAGGCGGTGAAGCTGCCGGTGATCGCCGCCGGGGGCATCGCGGATGCGAAAGGCGTCTCGGCCGCCATGGCGCTCGGCGCAGCGGGCGTGCAGGTCGGAACCGCCTACCTGCTGTGTCCCGAGGCCAAGACGAGCGCGGTGCATCGCGCGGCGCTGAAGAGCGAGGCGGCCCGCCATACGGCGCTCACGAACATATTCACCGGACGCCCCGCCCGCGGCATCATGAACCGCGTCATGCGGGAGCGCGGCCCGATCAGCGCCCTTGCGCCCGCGTTTCCCCTGGCCACCGGCGCGATCGCGCCTTTGCGCGCCAAGGCGGAGAGCCAGGGCTCGGGGGATTTCTCGCCGCTATGGTCCGGGCAGAACGCGAGCGGTTGCAGGGAAATCCCGGCCGCCGAGTTGACGCGGCGACTCGCCGGCGTTGCCTAGCCGCAGGTTGGGCTACTTCCCACGTTTCAGCATCAGCTGCGCGTCCTCGATCACCTTGAAGGGGCTCCTGCCCCAGAGGATCGCGGCGTAGAAGAACTGCTCGACCTTCGCGTCGGTCAGCGCGCGCCACTGGTACGAATTGACCAGGATGACCTGCCCCGTCATGCCCAGGTCGCCGATCACGGTGAAGGCGCCTTCCTGCACAGGCTTCGCCGGCGGTTTATTCCAGGCGACCGGGCTCACGCTGGCGACCGTGTTGGGCTGCTCGCCCGGCGTGACGTCGAAAGACCCCTGGCAGCCGTCGGCGGATTTCAGGGTGCAGATGAGACGGCTTCCGCGCGGAGGCATGGTTACGGCCATAATAAACGCATGCGCGCCCTCATTGGCTGTCTGGCAGCAATCTCCTGCGCTGTTTTCGCACAGCAACCCGACGGCGTGGTGGTGACGGCCACGCGCGTCGGCCAGCCCAGCCTGGAGGTGCCCGCCTCGATCGACCGCCTGTACGGCGAGGACCTGCGCGAAGGCCACCCGCAAGTGAACCTGTCGGAGAGCCTGGGGCGCGTGCCGGGCATCGTGGTGCTGAACCGGCAGAACTACGCCCAGGATCTGCAGATTTCCTCGCGCGGCTTCGGCGCGCGCTCCACCTTCGGGGTGCGCGGCATCCGCCTGATCGCCGACGGCATCCCGGCGACGATGCCCGACGGCCAGGGGCAGTCGGCCACTTTCGACCTCGGTTCGGCGAGCCGCGTCGAGGTGCTGCGCGGGCCGTTCTCCAGCCTGTACGGCAACGCCTCGGGCGGCGTGATCAACGTCGTGACCGAAGACGGCCCGGCGGTGCCGACGCTGGAGGCGGGCGCCTTCGCCGGCAGCTACGACACCTGGCGCAGCGCGCTGAAGTTCGGCGGCCAATGGGGATCGCTGAACGCCATCGGCGACCTGTCGCGCTTCAGCACCGACGGCTACCGCGACCACAGCGCCACGGTGCGCGAGCAGCTCAACGCCAAGGCCAGGTTCGACCTGGGAACCTCGACCGGGCTCACGCTGGTGGCGAACAGCCTGCGCCAGCCCGACACGCAGGACCCGCTCGGCCTCACGCTCGCGCAGGTGCAGCAGAACCCGCAGCAGGCCACGGCGACGGCGATCACCTTCAATACGCGCAAGACCATCGAGCACGACCAGGCCGGCGCGACGCTGGAGCACGCGTTGTCCGGCGCCACGCGCTTGCAGGCGACCGCCTGGACCGGCAGCCGCTTCGTCGAGCAATACCTCGCTATCCCGCTCGGCACGCAGAACCTGGCGACCCACTCGGGCGGCGTGGTGAACCTCGATCGCACCTTCGGCGGCGCGGCGCTGCGCGTGTTCAACGACGCGCAGCTCGGCGGCAAGGCGCTGCGCCTGTCGGCCGGGCTCGAATACGAGCGCATGGACGAGCATCGCCGCGGTTTCATCAACAACAACGGCGCGCAAGGCGCGCTCAAGCGCGACGAGGACAACGTGGTCTCGAGCACCGACCTGTTCGCGCAGGCCGAGTGGAAATTCGCAGCGCGCTGGGCGGCGCACGCCGGGCTGCGCGCGAGCCGGGTCGAGTTCACCTCCGAGGACCATTTCATCGTCGCCGGCAATGCGGACGACAGCGGCGCCCGCACCTACAGCGCCACCACGCCGGTGGCGGGGATCCTGTACAAGCTGGATGCCGAATCCAGCCTGTACGCCAATCTCGGCCGCGGATTCGAGACGCCGACCTTCGTCGAACTGGCTTACCGCAATGCGCCTGCCACAGGCCTCAATTTCGCGCTCGAGCCCTCGCGCAGCCGCCATTTTGAAGCGGGCTACAAGACGGTGAAGGCCGGCGTGGCGCGGGCCAGCCTCGCGCTGTTCGAGGTCGAGACCAGCGACGAGATCGTGGTCGACCAGTCGAGCGGCGGGCGCGCCACCTACAAGAATGCCGGCCGCACGCAGCGCCGCGGCCTGGAGCTCGGCGCCGAGTCGCTGGCCGCCGGGCCGTTCGAGGCGCGCGCCGCGCTGACCACCCTGAACGCCGAATTCCGCGACAGCTTCGCCACGGTGGTCGGCACGCCCTCCGCGCCCGCCACCGTGGCCGCCGGCAACGTGCTGCCCGGCGTTCCCAAGACGCAGTTCTACGCCGAGGCGGCATGGCGCCATGCGCCGACGGGATTCCGCGCCGCCGCCGAGCTGCTGTACCGCGACCGCGTCGCGGTGAACGACATCAACTCCGAGTTCGCCGATGCGTTCACGGTGGTGAACGTGGTGCTGGGCTTCCAGCAGCGGGGCTCGAGCTGGCGCCTGAGCGAGTTCCTGCGCGTGGACAACGTCGCCGACAAGAACTACATCGGTTCGGTGGTGGTGAACGACGCGAACAACCGCTTCTACGAACCTGCGCCGCAGCGCAACATTCTGCTGGGCGTCCAGGCCAGCCTGCAGTTCTAAAAGACACGCAAAGCGACTAGTATCAGCGTCCCATTCCGTGGAGGGAACCGTCATGCAAAGAACCGCGATCGCCGCCCTGCTGGTGTTCGGTTTCGCATCCGCCCAGGCGCAGGACAAGCCCGCGCCGCCGCCGATCTGGAAGCAGGGCATCCCGAAGTCGATGGAGAAATCCACCCTCGCGCCGCACGCGGCCAAGATGACGGAGACCCCGGCAGCCGACATCCCGATCTCCAGGCTGAAGCTGCCCAAGGGCTTCAAGGTGGAAATCTGGGCCACCGGCGTGCCCGGCGCCCGCGAGATGGCGCTCGGCGACAAGGGCAAGATCTACATCGGCACGCGCATCATCGGCCGCGTGTACGAGGTGACCGATCAAGGCGACAAGCGCACCAGCCGCGTGGTGGTCGACAAGCTGACGCAGCCCTCCGGCGTCGCTTTCCAGGGCGGATCCCTGTACGTGATGGCGATCGACAGGGCGCTGCGCTACGACGGCATCGAGGACAACGCCGCGGCGCAGGCGGTGGACATGACCGACAAGTTCGCGCTGCCGCCGCAGCAGCACCACAACTGGAAATACCTCGCCTTCGGGCCGGACAAGAAGCTCTACGTGACGTTCGGCTCGCCCTGCAACATCTGCGAGCCGCCGCCGGAATACGGCCAGATCCGGCGCTACAGCCCGGACGGCTCGGGTATGGAAGTGATCGCGCGCGGCGTGCGCAACAGCCAGGGCTTCGACTGGAATCCGAAGACCGGCGAGCTCTGGTTCACGGACAACGGACGCGACTGGATGGGCAACGGCGGGCCGCAGGACGAGTTGAACCGCCTGTCCAAGGTCGGGCTGAATTTCGGCTTCCCGTACTGCCACGCCAACGGCATCGTCGACCGCGACTACAAGAAGAAGGACCCGTGCAAGGGCGTGACCAAGCCGGTGGCGCTGATGGGGCCGCACGCGGCCGCGCTGGGCGTCAAGTACTACACCGGCGACATGTTCCCCGCCGCCTACAAGAACACCATGTTCGTGGCGCGCAAGGGCTCGTGGAACCGCGACCGCAAGTTCGGCTATGACGTGGTCAACGTCAGACCGTCCGCCGACGGCAAGAGCGCCAAGGTGACGCCGTTCCTCACCGGGTTCCTCGACTCGAAGAAGAACGAGTTCTGGGGTCGCCCCGCCTTCGTGCAGCAGCTCAGGGACGGTTCGCTGCTGGTCGCCGACGAGCAGCTCGGCGCGCTGTACCGGATCTCCTACAGCAAGTAAGAGTGCGCCAGCACGGCCCGGGGCGGTGGGTGTTGTTGCTCGCCGCCCTTTTTGTTTCCCTCGCCCACGGGCAGGCTGAAGAGCGGGCGAGGGTCTGTGCCGGTTGCCACGGTGCGGACGGCAATTCGCTCGCCTCCGGCGTGCCCTCGATCGCGGCGCAGCCCGGCGTATTCCTGGAGAACTACCTGGTGCTGACGCGCGAGGGGCTGCGCGGGTCCGATGTCATGCAGAACCTGCTCAAGGGCGTCCCCGACGCCGACATCGTGCAGCTGGCCCGGCACTACTCGGTCCTGCCGTCGCGGCCGACCCCCGGTGCGCGGGACAAGGCGCTGTACGCGCGCGGCCGCTCGCTGGCGACAAGCAGCCGCTGCGGCAGCTGCCACACGCCAAGCTACCGCGGCCAGCAGCAGATGCCGCGCCTCGCCGGCCAGCGCGAGGAGTTCCTGCTCGAGGCGATGCGCGCCTATCGCGGCAGCGGCCGCCCGGGCGGCGACACCATCATGGCGGCGGCGCTGTACGGCGTGGGCGACGCCGACCTGAAGGCGCTGGCCCACTTCCTCGCGCAGTCGCGCTAGGCCGCCTTCGCCGCGGCCGGTCCGGCCTTGGAGATCAGCTCGCGCAGCACGTAGGGCAGGATGCCGCCGTGCTTGTAGTAGTCCACCTCGATCGGCGTGTCGATGCGCGACTTGACCTTCACCTCCTGGCGCGCGCCGTCGGCGCGCTGGATCACCAGCGTCAGCTCCTGCTGCGGGCGGATGTCGTCCAGCCCGAGGACGTCGATCAGCTCGTCGCCCTTGATGCCGAGCGACTGCGCCGAGTCGGCGCCGAGGAACTGCAGCGGCAGCACCCCCATGCCCACCAGGTTGGAACGGTGGATGCGCTCGAAGCTGCGCGCGATCACCGCTTTCACGCCCAGCAGCTGCGTGCCCTTGGCGGCCCAGTCGCGCGAGGAGCCGGTACCGTATTCCTCGCCGCCGAACACCACGGTCGGCGTGCGCTCGCCGACATAGCGCATGGCGGCGTCGTAGATCGGCATCTCCTGCCCCTTGTACAAGGTCAGGCCGCCTTCCTTGCCGCCGAGCATCAGGTTCTTGATGCGCACGTTGGCGAAGGTGCCGCGCATCATGACCTCGTGGTTGCCGCGGCGCGCGCCGTAGGAATTGAAGTCGGCCACCGCCACGTCGTGCTCCTGCAGGAAGATGCCGGCGGGGGAGGTGGGCTTGATCGAGCCCGCGGGCGAGATATGGTCGGTGGTCACCGAATCGCCGAACATGCCGAGGATTCGCGCCGCGGTCACGTTGCCGGTGCGGCCGGGCTGCATGGAGAAGTTCTGGAAGAACGGCGGCTCGGCGATGTAGGTGGATTTCGGCCAGCTGTACGCCTGACCGGCGGGCGCGGAGATCTTCTTCCACATCGGATTGGCTTCGGCGAGGTTGCTGTACAGGCGCCGGAAGGTCGGCGCGTCCATCGCCAGCTTCATCAGCGCCTTCACCTCGTCTGCGCCCGGCCAGATGTGGCCGATGTACACGTCCTGGCCGTCCTTCGACTTGCCGAGCGGCTCGGTGCGCAGGTCCTTCAGCATGCTGCCGGCGATGGCGTAGGCCACCACCAGCGGCGGGCTGGCGAGGAAGTTGGCGCGGATGTTGGGGTGGATGCGCGCTTCGAAGTTGCGGTTGCCCGAAAGCACCGCGGCGCACACCAGGTCGTTCTTGACGATCGCCTCCTCGATCGGCTGCGCGAGCGGCCCGGAATTGCCGATGCAGGTGGTACAACCGTAGCCGGCGAGGTAGAAGCCGAGCTTCTCCAGGTAGGGCAGGAGCCCGGCCTTGGTCAGGTACTCGGTGACGACACGGGAACCCGGGGCGAGGGAAGTCTTGATGTGCGGCTTGACCGTGAGCCCCAGCTCGACGGCTTTCTTCGCCAGCAGGCCGGCGGCGAGCAGCACGCCGGGGTTGGACGTGTTGGTGCACGAAGTGATCGCCGCGATCAGCACGTCGCCGTTCCTGATCTCGGTGCCGTCGTAGGCCTTGTACGGCCTGGAGAGATCTTCCGGCTTCCTGGCGAAGCCGTTCTCCGCCACGGGTTTGGAGAACAGTGCAGTGAACGTCGCCTTCACCTGGTCCAGGTTGATGCGGTCCTGCGGGCGCTTGGGCCCGGCGAGGGACGGCATCACGCTCGACAAATCGAGCTCCAGCGTCTGGCTGTAGTCGATGTCGCCCGCCTTGGGCACGCCGAACATGCCCTGCGCCTTGAAGTAGGCGGCCAGGGCCTCGATCTCCGCGTCCGTGCGCCCGGTGCCCTTGAAGTATTCCAGCGTCATGTCGTCCACGGGGAACAAGCCCATGGTGGCGCCGTACTCGGGCGCCATGTTGCCGATGGTGGCCCGGTCGGTGACGGAGAGCGACTCCGTGCCCGCGCCGAAGAACTCCACGAATTTGCCGACCACCTTGGCCTTGCGCAGCATCTCGGTGACGGTGAGCACCAGGTCGGTGGCGGTGCAGGCCGGATGCAGCTTGCCCTTGAGGTTCACGCCGACCACGTCCGGCGTGAGGAAGTACACCGGCTGGCCGAGCATGCCGGCCTCGGCCTCGATGCCGCCCACGCCCCAGCCCACCACGCCGATGCCGTTGATCATGGTGGTGTGGCTGTCGGTGCCGACCAGCGTGTCCGGGTAGAACACGCCGTCCTTGGATTTGTGCACGCCGCGCGCGAGGTATTCCAGGTTCACCTGGTGCACGATGCCGATGCCCGGCGGCACCACCTTGAAAGTGTCGAAGGCCTGCATGCCCCACTTCATGAACTGGTAGCGCTCGACGTTGCGGCGGAATTCCAGCTTCATGTTCAGGTCGAGCGCGCTCTTGTTGCCGTAGTGGTCGATCTGCACCGAGTGGTCCACCACCAGGTCCACCGGCACCAGCGGCTCGATCAGCTTGGGGTCCTTGCCCATGCCCTTGGCCACGCCGCGCATCGCGGCGAGGTCGCACAGCAGCGGCACGCCGGTGAAATCCTGCAGCACGATGCGCGCCAGCACGAAGGGAATCTCGTCGGTGCGCGCCGCGCCCGGTTTCCAGGAGGCGAGCCGCCTTACGTGTTCCTCGGTGACCTTCTTGCCGTCGCAGTTGCGCAGCACCGACTCGAGCACGATGCGGATCGAGAGCGGCAGCCGCTCGACCTTCAGGCCGAGCGCCTTGCCCAGGCGGGGCAGGGAGTAGAACTTGCCGCCCTTGAGCGGCCGCAGGGTGTCGTGCAGGTTATGCGGCATCGAAGCCTCCGTCATTGATCCATACGGCCGCCGGGCCGCAGGAGCCTTGCTCCTGCAGCCGCAGCCGCCACTCGTTGAGCCGCGCGCGCTCTTCCAGCAGCTGCGTCAGCTGCTCGTCGCAGCGCGCGATCGGGGTCGGGTAGCCGCGGATTTCCGCGGACAATTCGTCAATCTGTCGTTGCAGTTCGGCGGGCATGGCGCGCTATTTGAGCCGGATCTGCACGTCGTACACCAGCCCCCGGTCGTCCTGGCAGGTGCCGCTGCCGCTGTTGCTTTGCACGCCCTTGAAGTCGCAGCGCAGGCCGCTGCCGTCGCCGGCGCGCAGCAGCGCCTTGGCTTCGGTGCCCTGGGGCTGGTCGATCACCACCGAAGTGCCGATGCCCGAGCGCCGGCTGCCGAAGATGCCGCCGATGGAGAAGCCGGTCTGGGGCGGCGGCTGCGTCACCACCCAGTTGCCCCGGTAGCTGCGCTCGTCGATGCCGACGGTGACTTGCGTCTCCTCGCCGGACTTCGACACCGCCTCGCCGTAGTACATCTGCCCGCTGTTACGCGGCATCAGCGTGAGCGAATAGGTCGACGTGCACCCGGCGAGCAGGAGGGCGAACAGGGCCGGGAGCGCGCGCATGCCTAGGCGACCATCAGGTCGACGAACTCGCTGACCGGCGTCGCTTCCAGGCGCGGCGCGTCCAGGCACAGCTCGAGGATGGCGCGCTGCTGCCGCTCCGGAAAGCGGCGCGCGAGGTTGGTCTTGAATTTCTCCACCAGGACGGGCATGCCTTCCCCGCGCCGGCGCTGGTGGCCGATCGGGTACTCGCACACGACTTCCTTCAACTTGCTGCCATCCTTGAACTCCACCGTGAGCGCGTTGGCGATGGAGCGCTTCTTCGGGTCGTGGTAGTCCCTGGTGAAGCGCTTGTCCTCTCGGCACACGATCCTGGCGCGCAGCGCGTCGATGCGCGGGTCCTTCGCCGCCGCGTCCTCGTAGTCGCCGGCGGTGAGCCGGCCGAAAAGAAGCGGCACCGCGACCATGTACTGGATGCAGTGATCGCGGTCGGCAGGGTTGTTGAGCGGACCCCTCTTGTCGATGATGCGGATCGCCGCCTCGTGCGTGCGGATGGTGATCTTCTTGATGTCCTTGATGCGGTCCTTGAGCAGGGGGTGCAGCTGCATCGCGCACTCCACCGCGGTCTGCGAATGGAATTCGGCGGGGAAGGAGATCTTGAACAGCACGTTCTCCATCACGTAGCTGCCGAAGGGGCGCTGGAACTTGAAGGGCCTGCCCTTGAACAGCACGTCGTAGAAGCCCCAGGTCTTCGCCGTCAGCACCGACGGGTAGCCCATTTCGCCGGTCTTGGAGATCAGCGCGAGGCGCACCGCGCGGCTGGTGGCGTCGCCCGCCGCCCAGCTCTTGCGCGAGCCGGTATTGGGCGCGTGCCGGTAGGTGCGCAGGCTCTGCCCGTCCACCCAGGCCTGCGACACGGCGTTCACCACCTGGTCTTCGCTGCAGCCCAGCATGTTCGCCACCACGGCGGTGGAGGCGACCTTCACCAGTACCACGTGGTCGAGCCCGACGCGGTTGAACGAGTTTTCCAGCGCCAGGACGCCCTGGATCTCATGCGCCTTGATCATCGCGGTGAGGACGTCCTTCACCTTCAGCGGCTTGCCGTTGCGCGAGAGCCAATCCGCGGTGGCGAGGATGCCGCCGAGGTTGTCCGAGGGATGGCCCCACTCGGCCGCCAGCCAGGTGTCGTTGAAGTCCAGCCAGCGGATCATGGCGCCGATGTTGAACGCGGCCTGCACCGGGTCGAGCTGAAACTTGGTGCCAGGCACCTTCGCGCCGCGGGGCGTCACGGTTTGCGGGTCGATGGGGCCGAGCAGCTTGGTGCAGGCCGGGTATTCGAGCGCCTCGAAGCCGCAGCCCAGCGTGTCCATCAGGCAGTAGCGCGCGGTGTCGTAGGCCTGCGCGCTCTTCACGGTGTACCGGGTGGCGTAGTCCGCGATGAGCTTGAGGACCTTGTCGGGCCTGGGGCGGACGTTGGAGATGTGCGCGGACATCAGTCCTTCTCGGAGAGCGGTTCGAAAGTGTATTCGGCGCCGCCGGAGCGCGGCGCGTGGCGCGGCGGCGGCGGCGCGACTTTCGCCGGATCCTTGTCCCACCAGGCGGCGCGCCCCTGCCTCTGCGACTCGAGCTCTTCGGGATGCTGCGCCAGGTACTCGCGCATGAATTTGGTCAGCTCGGATTCGTACATGGCTACTTCCTGTCCTTGAGCGGCACCCAGGCGAGGTTCTCGGGCCCGATGTAGTTGGCGCCCGGGCGGATGATCTTGCCGTCGATGCGCTGCTCGATGACGTGCGCCGACCAGCCGCTGGTGCGCGCGATCACGAACAGCGGCGTGAAATGCAGCGTCGGCACGCCCAGGCGGCTGTAGGACACCGCGCTGAACCAGTCGAGGTTGGCGAACATCTTCTTCTCGGCCCACATCACCGACTCGATGCGCTCGGCGATCTGATACTGCGTCATGGCGCCGGCTTCCCGCGACAGGCGCTCGGCGAGCGCCTTGATCACCTTGTTGCGCGGGTCGCCGGTGGTGTATACCGGATGGCCGAAGCCGATCACGATCTCCTTGGCCGCTATGCGGCGCCGGATGTCGGCTTCGCCCTCGTCCGCCGACCGGTAGCGCTTCTGGATTTCGTCGGACACTTCGTTGGCGCCGCCGTGCTTGGGACCGCGCAGCGCGCCGATGCCGCCGGTGATCGCGGAATACAGGTCGCTGCCGGTGCCGGCGATCACGCGGCAGGTGAAGGTGCTGGCGTTGAATTCGTGCTCCGCGTACAGGATCAGCGACGTGTGCATGGCGCGCACCTGCGAAGGCGAGGGCGCCTTGCCGTGCAGCAGCCGCAGGTAGTGGCCGCCGATCGAGTCGTCGTCGGATTGCGTCTCGATGCGCTTGCCGCCGTGCGCGAAGTGGTGCCAGTACAGCAGCATCGAGCCGAAACCGGCCATCAGGCGGTCCGCGATGGCGCGCGCGCCCTCGACCGGGTGCGCCTCCGCCTCCGGTTCGAGCGTGCCGAGCACCGAGCACCCGGTGCGCATCACGTCCATCGGGTGCGCGCTGCGGGGCAGCTGCTCGAGCGCCGTCTTCAGCGGGCCGGGGAGGCCGCGCAGCTTCTTCAGCTTCGCCTTGTAGGCGGCCAGTTCGGCCGCGTTCGGCAGCTTTTCGTGCACCAGCAGGTGGGCCACTTCCTCGAACTCCGCCTGGTCGGCGAAATCCAGGATGTCGTAGCCCCGGTAGTGCAGGTCGTTGCCGGTGCGGCCGACCGTGCACAGGGCGGTGTTGCCGGCGGGTACGCCGGACAGGGCCACCGATTTCTTCGGCTTAGGAGCGCTTGGCGAAGAGCTCATCGAGTTTCTTCTCGTAGGCGTGGTAGTCGAGGAAATCGTACAGCTGGTCGCGCGTCTGCATGCCGGCGAGGACGCCTTTCTGCGTGCCCTCGCGGCGCACCGACTCGTAGACGGCGAGGGCGGCCTGGTTCATGGCGCGGAACGCGGACAGCGGATATAGCGCGATGGCGACGCCGGCAGAGCGCAGCTCGTCCAGCGTGAACAGGGGCGTCTTGCCGAATTCGGTGATGTTGGCGAGCACCGGCACCTTCACGGTGTCGGCGAAGCGGCGGTATTGCGCGAGTTCGGTCACCGCCTCGGGGAAGATCATGTCAGCGCCCGCCTCGGCGTAGCGCACGGCGCGCTCGAGCGCCTGGTCCAGCCCTTCGCCGGCGAGGCCGTCGGTGCGCGCCATGACCACGAAGGAGCGGTCGGCGCGCGCGTCCACCGCGGACTTGATGCGGTCGCACATCTCCTGCGCCGACACCAGCTCCTTGCCGGGGCGGTGCCCGCAGCGCTTGGCGCCGACCTGGTCCTCGAGGTGCATGGCCGCCGCGCCGGCCTTGATCAGCGAGCGCGTGGTGCGCCCGACGTTGAAGGCGCTCGCGCCGAAGCCGGTGTCCGCGTCCACCAGCAGCGGCAGGTCGCAGACGTCGGTGATGCGCCGCACGTCGATCAGCACGTCGTCCAGGTTGGAGATGCCCAGGTCCGGCAGCCCGAGCGAGCCCGCGGCCACGCCGCCGCCCGAGAGGTAGATGGCCTTATAGCCGGTGCGCTTGGCGATCAGCGCGTGGTACGCGAGGATCGTGCCGATCACCTGCAGGGGGCGCTCCTCGGCGAGCGCCTGCCTGAATTTGGCGCCCGGGGTCATGCGCCCAGCAGGTGCTTCACGCCGTCGCGCTCCTCGTGCAATTCCTTCAGCGTCGCTTCCATGCGCTTGCGGCTGAAGTCGGAAACCTCGATGCCCTTGACGATCTGGAACTGCCCGCCCTTGCAGGTCACCGGATAGCCGTAGAGCACGCCTTCGGCGATGCCGTAGCTGCCGTCGGCCGGGATGCCCATGCTCACCCAGTCGCCCTCCGGCGTGCCGCGCACCCAGCTGCGCACGTGGTCGATCGCGGCGTTCGCGGCACTGGCGGCGGAGGACAGGCCGCGCGCCTCGATGATGGCGGCGCCGCGCTTCTGCACCGTGGGAATGAAGGTCGATTCCAACCACGCCTGGTCGTCGATCATCGGCCAGACTTTCTTCCCGTCGCACTCCGCTTGGAAAACATCGGGGTACTGCGTCGCCGAATGGTTGCCCCACACCGTCACCTTCCTTACCGCGGCGTTGGGCTTGCCGATCTTCTGCGCGATCTGCGAGGTCGCCCGGTTGTGATCCAGGCGCATCATGGCGGTGAACTGCGTGGGCTTCAGGCCTTTCGCATTCTTCATCGCGATCAGGCAATTGGTGTTGGCCGGGTTGCCCACCACCAGCACCTTCACGCCGCGGCTGGCCACTTTGTCCAGCGCCTGGCCCTGCGGGGCGAAGATCTTGCCGTTGGCTTCGAGCAGGTCCTTGCGCTCCATGCCGGGGCCGCGCGGCCGGGCGCCGACCAGCAGCGCCACCTCCGCATCCTTGAAAGCGACCATCGGGTCGGACGCCGGCAGCATCCCCTGCAGCAGCGGAAACGCGCAATCGTCCAGCTCCATCATCACGCCCTTGAGGGCCTTCTGCGCCTTTTCGTCCGGAATCTCCAGCAGCTGCAGGATCACCGGCTGGTCCTTGCCGAGCATGTCGCCGGCGGCGATGCGAAACAGCAGGCTGTAGCCGATCTGGCCGGCAGCGCCGGTGACGGCGACGCGGACGGGCGCTTTAGACATGGGCGAGGGCTCCGGCGACGGGGAAAAAGTGGCCAGCAATTCTACCGCAGGGCGGAGTCGAAACGCAGTGCACAAAGGGAACTCAATCAATGCGCTACGGCGCTATAATCGTTATCGGTCGCCCCGAGCGCCCATCCTTCCCATGGCCAACGCCACAATAAGAAAAACCAGGCCGAAATACCTCAGCCTGCCCGCGCTCCTGTTCGAAATCCGCCTGCCGCTTCCCGGCTGGGTGTCGATCCTGCACCGGATCAGCGGGCTGCTGCTGTTTTGCGCCGTGCTGTGGCTGTTGTTCATGCTCGACCGCAGCCTCGCTTCCGAGGCGGGCTTCGAATCCGTGCGCCGCTACGCCGGCCTGGTGCCGGTGAAAATCTCGCTGCTGGTGCTGATCTGGGCCTACTGCCACCATTTCTGCGCGGGCATCCGCTTCCTGTTCCTCGACCTGGACAAGGGAGGGGACCTTGGCACGGCAAGGCTTACCAGCGTCGCCGTGTTGGTCGTCAGCCTCGCGTTGACCGCGTGGCTGGGATGGAAGCTGTGGTAGAGCGCGTCGTCACCGGGGCGCATTACGGGCTGCGCGACTGGCTCGCGCAGCGCATCAGCGCCGCGATCATGGCGGTGTACACCGTGATCCTGCTGGTGGTGCTGGTCGGCGGCATGCCGATCAGCTACCCGGTGTGGAAGGACCTGTTCACGCAGGGCTGGATGCGCGTCGCCACGCTGTTGTTCGCCGCGAGCCTCGGCTGGCACGCCTGGGTCGGCATGCGCGACATCCTGATGGACTACGTCAAACCGGCCGGCGCGCGGCTGACGCTGGAAGTGGCGGTGCTGCTGGCGATCGCCGGCTATCTCGGCTGGACCGTGCAGATCCTCTGGAGATGAGCGTGGCGCTGCCGGTGCGCAGGTTCGATGCGATCGTGGTGGGGGCGGGCGGGTCCGGCATGCGCGCGGCCCTGGAGCTGGCGCGCGCCGACCTCAAGGTGGCGGTGCTCAGCAAGGTGTTCCCGACCCGCTCGCATACGGTGGCGGCCCAGGGCGGCATCGCCGCGCCGCTGGCCAATTCCACCGAGGACAACTGGCACTGGCACATGTACGACACGGTCAAAGGGTCGGACTACCTCGGCGACCAGGACGCCATCGAGTACATGTGCCGGCGCGCCAACGAGGTGGTGGTCGAGCTCGAGCACATGGGCATGCCTTTCGACCGGCTGGAGAACGGCAAGATCTACCAGCGGCCGTTCGGCGGCCACACCCAGGACTACGGCAGCACGAAGATGGCGATGCGCTCCTGCGCTGCGGCCGACCGCACCGGCCACGCCATGCTGCATACGCTCTACCAGCAGAACGTGCGCGCCAACACGCAGTTCTTCGTGGAATGGATGGCGCTGGACCTGATCCGCGACCCGCAGGACGGCGCCGTGATCGGCGTCACCGCGCTCGAGATGGAAACCGGCGAGGTGTCCATCCTGCAGGCCAAGGCGACCGTGTTCGCCACCGGCGGCTCGGGACGGATCTTCGCCGCGAGCACCAACGCCTTCATCAACACCGGCGACGGGCTGGGAATGGCGGCGCGCGCCGGCATCCCTCTGGAGGACATGGAGTTCTTCCAGTTCCATCCGACCGGCATCCAGGGCGCGGGGATCCTCATCACCGAGGGCGTGCGCGGCGAGGGCGGCTACCTGCTGAACAAGAGCGGCGAGCGCTTCATGGAGCGCTATGCGCCCAACGCCAAGGATCTCGCCAGCCGCGATGTGGTGTCGCGCGCCATGACCACCGAGATCAAGGAGGGCCGCGGCTGCGGCCCCGATGCCGACCACCTGCTGCTCAAGCTCGATCACCTCGGTCCCGAGGTGATCAATCACCGGCTGCCGGGGATCCGCGAGATCGCCATCCGCTTCGCCAACGCCGACCCGGTGCGCGAGCCGATCCCCGTGGTGCCGACCGCGCATTACCAGATGGGCGGTATCCCGACCAAGTTCACCGGCCAGGTGGTGGTGCCGGAAGGCGCGAACGTCGAGAGCATCGTGCCGGGGTTCTACGCCGTGGGCGAGTGCGCCTGCGTGTCCGTGCACGGGGCCAACCGCCTGGGCACGAATTCCCTGCTCGACCTGGTGGTGTTCGGCAAGGCGGCCGGCGAGCAGGTGATCAAGGACATCCGCTCGCTGCCCAGCCCGCACCGCAATCTGCCGAAGGACGCGGGCGAAGCGTCGCGCGCGCGCCTGGCCCGCCTGGACACCGCCGGCGCCGGCGAGCGCGTGGCGGACGTGGGCAACGAGCTGCGCCGCGTGATGCAGGCGCATTGCGGGATCTTCCGCTTTCCCGACGACATGGCGCTCGGCATCGAGAAGGTGAAGGAAATCGCCGACCGCGGCCGGCGCCTGTTCATCCAGGACAAGTCGAAAGTGTTCAACACCGCGCGCGTCGAGGCCCTCGAGCTCGACAACTTGATCGAGGCCGCCATGGCGACCATCGTCTCGGCCGAGGCGCGCAGGGAATCGCGCGGCGCGCAGTCGCGCGCCGATTTCCCCGAGCGCGACGACAAGAACTGGATGAAGCACACGCTCTGGTACAGGGAGGGCAACCGGCTCGCCTACAAGCCGGTACACCTCAAGCCGATGACGGTCGAGCCGTTCGAACCCAAGGCGAGAACCTACTGATGCGCATCTCCATCTACCGCTACGACCCGGACAAGGACCAGCGTCCGTACCTGAAGCACTATGACGTAAAGCTGGAGCACGCCGATCGCATGCTGCTCGACGCGCTGGTGAAGGTGAAGGCCCAGGACGACAGCTTCGCCTTCCGCCGCTCCTGCCGCGAAGGTGTGTGCGGTTCGGACGCCATGAACATCAACGGCAAGAACGGCCTCGCCTGCCTGACCAAGGTCGCCGACCTGCCGGAACACGTGACGCTGCGCCCGCTGCCGGGACTGCCGGTGATCCGCGACCTGATCGTGGACATGACGCAGTTCTTCAAGCAGTACCACTCGATCAAGCCCTACGTGATCAACAACGACCCGCCCCCGGAGCGCGAGCGGCTGCAGTCGCCCGAGGAGCGTGAGGAGCTCAACGGGCTGTACGAGTGCATCCTGTGCGCCTGCTGCTCGACCGCCTGCCCGTCGTTCTGGTGGAACCCCGACAAGTTCGTCGGCCCGGCCGGCCTGCTGCAGGCCTACCGCTTCATCGCCGACACGCGCGACCAGGCCACCAACGAGCGCCTGGACAACCTCGAGGACCCCTACCGGCTGTTCCGCTGCCACTCGATCATGAACTGCGTGGATGCCTGCCCCAAGGGCCTCAATCCCACCAGGGCGATTGGAAAGATCAAGGAAATCATGGTGAAACGCGCCGTCTGATGGACCGTCTGGCGCGCGAGAGGCTGAAATGGAAGTGCCGCCGCGGCCTGCTCGAGCTCGACCTGGTGCTGGAGCGCTACCTGCGCGGCAACCCGGAGGACGCCGAGCTGTCGGAACTGCTCGACCTGCCGGACAACGATTTGTGGGACATCGTCAGCGGCCGCAGCGACCGCTACGATGGGAGACTGAGGGGCATCGTGGCGCGGTTGCGCGCCAGCTAAGGAAGGAAGGCATGGACAAGAAAGCGACGCTTACCCTGCACGACGGGCGCAAGCTCGAGTTCCCGATGCTTTCCGGCAGCATCGGGCCGGACGTGATCGACATCCGCACGCTGTACGGCAAGGCGGGCGTGTTCACCTACGACCCGGGATTCCTCTCCACGGCCAGCTGCAACTCGACCATCACCTACATCGACGGCGACGCCGGCGTGCTGCTGTACCGCGGCTACCCGATCGAGCAGCTGGCGCAGCACTGCGACTTCCTCGAGGTCTGCTACCTGCTGCTCAACGGCGAGCTGCCCGACCGCAAGCAGAAGGACGAGTTCGTGAGCATGGTCATGCACCACACCATGGTGCACGAGCAGATCAACCGCTTCTTCACCGGCTTCCGGCGCGACGCGCACCCGATGGCCACCATGGTCGGCGTGGTCGGCGCGCTGTCGGCCTTCTACCACGACGCGCTGGACATCAACGACCCGCAGCACCGCATCATCTCGGCGTTCCGCCTGATCGCCAAGCTGCCGACCATCGTCGCCATGGCCTACAAGTACAACGTCGGCCAGCCCTTCGTCTATCCGCGCAACGACCTGTCGTACACGGCGAACTTCATGCGCATGATGTTCGCGGTGCCGGCCGAGGATTACCAGGTGAACCCGGTGCTGGTGAGGGCCCTCGACCGCATCTTCATCCTGCACGCCGACCACGAGCAGAACGCCTCGACCTCGACGGTGCGCCTGGCCGGCTCCTCCGGCGCCAATCCCTACGCCTGCATCTCTTCGGGCATCGCCTGCCTGTGGGGCCCGGCGCACGGCGGCGCCAACGAAGCCTGCCTGCAGATGCTGGAGGAAATCGGCGACGTGTCGAAGATCGGGGAATTCATCGGCAAGGTGAAGGACAAGAATTCCGGCGTGCGCCTGATGGGCTTCGGCCACCGCGTCTACAAAAACCACGACCCGCGCGCCAAGCTGATGCGCGAAACCTGCCACGAGGTGCTGAACGAGCTCGGGCTGCACAACGACCGCCTGTTCAAGCTCGCCATCGCGCTGGAGAAGATCGCCCTCGAGGACGATTATTTCGTCAGCCGCAAGCTGTACCCGAACGTGGATTTCTACTCGGGTATCGTGCAGCGCGCGCTCGGCATCCCGGTATCGATGTTCACCTGCATCTTCGCGCTGGCGCGCACCGTGGGCTGGATCGCGCAGTGGCAGGAGATGATCGCCGACCCCGAGTACAAGATCGGGCGCCCGCGCCAGCTGTACAAGGGCGCGCAGCGGCGTGAAGTCGCGCCGATCTCCAAGAGGTAGCGCGCCATGATGCAGCAGTTCCTGTCGAACTCCCACCTGTTCGGCGGCAACGCGCCGTTCGTGGAGCAGCTGTACGAAGATTGGCTGGAGAACCCGCAATCGATCCCGCTCCAGTGGCGCGAATACTTCGAGCGCCTGCAGCTGCTGCCGGCGCCGGCCGGCAGCACGGTGCGCGACGTGGCGCACGCCCCGATCGTGGAGTCCTTCGCGCAGCGCGCCAGGTCGGGCGCGGCGCGTGCGGCGCCCGCAGCCGGGGTCGACCGCAAGCAGGTGTCGGTCATCCAGCTGGTGGCGGAGTACCGCTTCCGCGGCTGCCTGGTCGCCGACCTCGACCCGCTGCGCCGCCGGCAGCGGCCGCACATCGCCGAGCTCGAGCCCGCGTACTACGACCTGACCGACGCCGACATGGACACGGTGTTCAACACCGGCTCCTTCATCGGCCCCGAGCAGGCCACCCTGCGCGAGATCATCCAGGCGCTCAAGGAGACTTACTGCGGGTCGCTCGGCGTGGAGTACATGTACCTGTCCAGCCGCGTCGAGAAGCGCTGGATCCAGGAGCGCCTGGAGCCGGTGCGCTCGCGGCCCAGCTTCCCGCCCGACTACCGCAGGCACATCCTCGAGCGGCTCACCGCGGCCGAGGGCCTGGAGCGCTTCCTGCATACGCGCTACGTGGGCCAGAAGCGCTTTTCGCTCGAGGGCGGCGACACCCTGATTCCGGTGCTCGACAACCTGCTGCAGCGCGCGGGCGCGGCCGGGGTGCAGGAGCTGGTGATCGGCATGGCGCACCGCGGCCGGCTCAACGTGCTGGTCAACACGCTGGGCAAGATGCCCAAGGACCTGTTCGGCGAGTTCGAAGGCAAGCACGACGACGCGCTGCTCTCCGGCGACGTGAAGTACCACCAGGGCTTTTCCTCGGACATCAACACGCCGGGCGGGCCGATGCACCTGACGCTCGCCTTCAATCCCTCGCACCTGGAGATCGTCAATCCGGTGGTGGAGGGCTCGGTGCGCGCGCGGCAGCACCGGCGCAAGGACCGCCAGGGCGAGCAGGTGCTGCCGGTGCTGATCCACGGCGATGCCGCGGTGTCCGGGCAGGGCGTGGTGATGGAGACCCTGAACCTGTCGCAGACGCGCGGCTACGGCACCGGCGGCACGGTGCACATCGTGATCAACAACCAGATCGGCTTCACCACCTCGGACACGCGCGACATCCGCTCGACGCTGTACTGCACCGACGTGATGAAGATGATCGAGGCGCCGATCCTCCACGTCAACGCCGACGACCCCGAGGCGGCGGTGATGGCGATCGAGATCGCGCTCGACTACCGCAACACCTTCAAGAAGGACGTGGTGGTCGACCTGGTGTGCTTCAGGAAGCTCGGGCACAACGAGCAGGACGAGCCGATGGTCACCCAGCCGCTGATGTACAAGATCATCAATGTGCACCCCGGGACGCGCAAGCTCTACGCCGACAAGCTGGTGGCGCAGGGCGTGACGGCGCCCGAGGAGGGCGACAAGCTCGTCGGCAGCTTCCGGCAGGCGCTGGAGGGCGGCTTCCACACCAACAAGACCATCCTGTCCAACTTCAAGCCGCCGTTCGCGGTGGACTGGTCCAAGTACAACAAGGCGAAGTGGAACGAGAAGGACGACACCCAGCTGCCGCTGGCCGACCTGCAGGCGCTCGCCGAGCGCCTCACCGCGATCCCGCCCGGCTTCAAGCTGCATCCGCGCGTGGAGAAGATCATCGCCGACAGGCGCCTGATGGGGCAGGGCAAGATGCCGGTGGACTGGGGGATGGCGGAGAACCTCGCCTACGCGTCGCTCCTCAAGGACGGCTACTCGGTGCGCCTCTCCGGGCAGGACAGCGGCCGCGGCACCTTCTTCCACCGCCACGCGGTGCTGCACGACCAGAACCGCGAGAAATTCGACGCCGGCACCTACATCCCGCTCGCGCACATCGCGCCCAACCAGGGGGACTTCGTGGTCATCGACTCGGTGCTGTCGGAGGAGGCGGTGCTCGGCTTCGAGTACGGTTACTCCACCTCCGAGCCGAACGAGCTGGTGGTGTGGGAGGCGCAGTTCGGCGACTTCGCCAACGGCGCCCAGGTGGTGATCGACCAGTTCATCGCCTCCGGCGAAGTGAAGTGGGGGCGCATCTGCGGCATGGTGCTGATGCTGCCGCACGGCTACGAAGGGCAGGGACCCGAGCATTCCTCCGGCCGCATCGAGCGCTTCATGCAGTTGTGCGCCGACTACAACATGCAGGTTTGCATGCCGGCGACGCCGGTGCAGCTGTTCTTCCTGCTGCGCCGGCAGATGATCCGGCCCTACCGCAAGCCGCTGGTGATCTTCACCCCGAAGAGCCTGCTGCGGCACAAGGAGTCGGTGTCGCCGCTGGAGGAATTCGCCGACAGCAAGTTCAGGGCGGTGAACTGGGAATGGAACGAGAACATCGTGCCGGAGAAGGTGCGCCGGGTGGTGTTCTGCAGCGGCAAGGTGTTCTTCGACCTGATCGCCGCGCGCAAGGAGCTCGGCCGCGAGGACGTGGCCATCGTGCGCATCGCCCAGCTGTACCCGTTCCCGCACGACGAGTTCCAGGCCACCATCGACCGCTACGCCAACGCCAAGGAAGTGTTCTGGTCCCAGGAGGAGCCCGGCAACCAGGGCGCCTGGCACCGCATCCAGCACTACCTGCTGCGCCACATGCGCCAGGACCAGGTGCTCGCCTTCGCCATGCGCAAGTCTTCCGCGTCGCCCGCGGTGGGCTACCTGTCGCTGCACACCGAGCAGCAGAAGGAACTGGTGGCGACGGCGTTCGCGGCGATCGGCGACAACCTGGTGCTTCCCGTGCAGGGCACCGCCAGAAGGGGCGGTTCGGATGTTGATTGAAGTGAAAGTGCCGCAGCTCTCCGAATCGGTGGCCGAGGCGACGCTGCTCGCCTGGCACAAGAAGCAGGGCGAGGCGGTGAAGCGCGACGAGAACCTGATCGACATCGAGACCGACAAGGTGGTGCTCGAGCTGCCCAGCCCCGCCGACGGCGTGCTGGTGAGCATCCTGAAGGGCGAGAAGGGCACGGTGAAGGCGGGCGAAGTGATCGCCAGAATCGACACGGAAGCCAAGGCTTCGGTCGGGGGTGGCAGTTCCACGATCGCGGCGGCTGCCGCTCCTGCAGCCGCTGCGAAACCATCGCCCGCACCCGCGGCGATGCCCGCTGCCAGAAAGCTGGCTGCCGAGAAGGGTGTCGATACGGCAACGCTGCAAGGGACCGGCCGCGACGGCCGCGTGACCAAGGCCGACGTGCTCGCGCAGCCCATACCTGCGGCCAAAGCCCCGCTGCCCCAGCCGGCGCCCGCGGTGAACGTGGAGCAGGTCCTCTCCGGGCGGCCCGAGCAGCGCGTGCCGATGTCGCGCCTGCGCGCGCGCATCGCCGAGCGGCTGGTGCAGTCGCAGGCGACGGCCGCCATCCTCACCACCTTCAACGAAGTGAACATGCAGCCGGTGATGGACCTGCGCAAGAAGTACGCCGAGCGCTTCGAGAAAGAGCACGGCGTGCGCCTGGGTTTCATGTCCTTCTTCGTCAAGGCGGCGGTGCACGCGCTCAAGAAGTACCCGGTCGTGAACGCCTCGGTGGACGGCAACGACATCGTCTACCACGGCTACTTCGACATCGGCGTCGCCGTGGGCAGCCCGCGCGGCCTGGTGGTGCCGATCGTGCGCGACGCCGACCAGCTCGGCTTCGCCGCCATCGAGAAGAAGATCGCCGAATACGGCAAGAAGGCGCAGGACGGCAAGCTGTCGCTGGAAGAGCTCAGTGGCGGGACGTTCTCGATTTCCAACGGCGGCGTGTTCGGCTCCATGCTCTCCACGCCGATCATCAACCCGCCGCAGGCGGCAATCCTCGGCGTGCACGCCACCAAGGAGCGCGCCGTGGTCGAGAACGGCCAGATCGTGGTGCGTCCGATGAACTACCTCGCGCTGTCCTACGACCATCGCATCATCGACGGCCGGGAAGCGGTGCTGTCGCTGGTGGCGATGAAGGAAGCGCTGGAGGACCCGGCGCGTCTCGCGCTCGAGATCTGAGCGGTGGCCCAGTCCTTCGACGTGGTGGTGATCGGCGGCGGTCCCGGCGGCTACATTGCTGCGATCCGGGCGGCGCAGCTCGGGCTTTCCGTCGCCTGCATCGACGAGTGGAAGGGCGCGGACGGCAAGCCCGCCCTGGGCGGCACCTGCACCAATGTCGGCTGCATCCCCTCGAAGGCGGTGCTGCAATCCTCGGAGAACTTCGAGCAGGCCGGGCACGGCTTCGCCGAGCACGGCGTGAAGGTGAAAGGGCTGGAACTGGACCTCGCGCAGATGCTCCGGCGCAAGGACAAGGTGGTGAAGCAGAACAACGACGGCATCGCCTACCTGTTCAAGAAGAACAAGGTGGCCTTCTTCCACGGCCGCGGCAGCTTCGCCGGGTCGGGCGGGGGCGGGCATTACGTCGCGGTGGGCGAGGAATCCCTCAACGCGAAGCACGTCATCGTCGCCACCGGCTCGAACGCGCGCGCGCTGCCGGGGGCCGGATTTGACGAGCAGCGGATCCTCAGCAATGTCGGCGCCCTCGCCCTGCCGGAAGTCCCCAGGCGCCTGGGCATCATCGGGGCGGGCGTCATCGGGCTGGAACTGGGCAGCGTGTGGCGACGGCTCGGCGCGCAGGTGACGATTCTCGAGGCGCTACCCGCTTTCCTCGGCGCGGCCGACGAGCAGATCGCGAAGGAAGCCGCCAAGGTCTTTGCCAAGCAGGGGCTGGAGATTCAGCTCGGCGTTGAAATTTCGAAAGTGGATGCATCAAAGAAAAGCGTTATTATTCAGTATACTGACAAAGATACTTCACCTAAAAGCTTGGAATGCGACAAGTTGGTCGTGTCGATTGGCCGCGTGCCGAATACCGAGGGGCTGAACGCAGCCGCCGCCGGCCTGAAGCTCGATGAGCGCGGCTTCGTCATCGTGGACCAGGACTGCCGCGCCAGCCTGCCCAACGTCTGGGCCATCGGCGACGTGGTGCGCGGGCCGATGCTCGCGCACAAGGCCGAGGAAGAGGGCGCGGCGGTCGCGGAGCGCATCGCCGGCCGCAAACCCCACGTCGATTTCAATACCGTGCCGTGGGTGATCTACACCTCGCCGGAGATCGCCTGGGTGGGCAAGACCGAGCAGCAGTTGAAGGCCGAAGGCGCGCAATACCGCGCGGGCACGTTCCCGTTTTCCGCCAACGCGCGCGCGCGCGCGCTGGGCGATACCGCGGGGCTGGTGAAATTCCTGGCCGACGCGCAGACCGACGAGATCCTCGGGGTGCACATCATGGGCCCGTTCGCCGGCGAGTTGATCGCCGAGGCGGTGGTGGCGATGGAATTCCGCGGCTCGAGCGAGGACATCGGCATGATCTGCCACGCCCACCCGTCGCTGTCCGAGGCGATGAAGGAAGCGGCCCTGGCGGTGGACAAGCGCGCGCTGAACATCTAGTGGCGGCGGACATCCGCCTGGACCCGCGCGCGGCCGGGTTCGCCGTGCTCGCGATGGCGATCCTCGGCGGCTCCTACACCGCGGGCAAGGTGGCGCTGCAGGATCTTCCGGTCTTCGGCTTGCTGCTGCTGCGCATGCTGGTGACCACCGGCACGCTGGGCATCTTTGCGCTCTGGGCGCGCGTGCCGCTGCTGGTGGGCGGCCGTTCGACGGGGCTGATCCTGGCGCAGACCGCGTTCTTCCTGGTAACGCAGATCGCGCTCTTCATCGGTCTCACCATGACCAGCGCGGGGCGGGCGGCGATCCTGTTCAACATGCAGCCGTTCTTCACGCTGATGCTGCTCCCGCTCCTGGTGCCCGCCGAGCGCCTGGGCTTGCGCCGCTGGCTCGGGACCGGGGTGGCATTCGTCGGCGTGGCGCTGGTCCTCGCCGAGCGCGGCGTCAGAGGCGGGTCGCTGCTGGGCGACGCGCTATGCCTGCTGGCCGCGCTGGGCTGGACCGGCAACGTGATCCTCAACAAGACCATGCCGCAGCACGTGAACTCAGTGGCGATGATCTTCTGGAACGCAGCGGCCGCAGTCCCGGTCGTCGGGCTTCTGGCGCTGGCGCTGGAGCGGCAGGCGGCGTGGCATTTCACTGCGGCGGCAGTCGGCAGCGTGCTGTACCTGGGCGTGGTGGCGGCGGGACTGGGCTTCGTCCTGATCGTCTGGCTGACGCGCACCTACTCCGCCAGCCGCGTGAACGTGTTCGTGTTCCTGTCCCCGGTATTCGGCGTGCTGATCGGCTGGGCGCTGCTCGGCGAGCCGATCAGCGCGCTGCAGGCGCTCGGCGCGCTGGCGGTCGCCTCGGGCATCCTGGTGGTGAGCGCGGAGGCGGCCCGGTGAACACGGTGAGCGACGTCGCGGCCCTGTACCGCCGGCAGCTGGCGAGCCGCGGCTTCGTCTCCGACCCGGCGCAGTGGCGCGCGGTGGAGCGCCTGCAGCGGCTGTACGAGGAATGGAGCGCCTACAAGGCGCGCCGCTCGAATTCGCTCAAGCGCCTGCTGGTCAAGCCCGCCTTGCCCA
>JBGPPD010000018.1:0-24895 GCA_041488375.1 Gammaproteobacteria bacterium
CTTGGGCCGAAATTGCCGAATGGTCGCTCGCGCGAGCTAACACGCTCCCGACGTGGCAGGGTCTTTGGGCTCGTGAGTTCCTTGCTACGCGGCGAGCGGCCGCGGGCGACGAAAGAGAGGTAGCTTAATTGGACAATTCGCTTCGCTGGTATCTCGACCTCGGCTTCGCTGGCATTCGCATCGTCGGCAAGGTGTGGCAAACGTCGCCGCCGGAAACCGGCACGAAGGGCGGCATACGGCCCGCGGCGCCGTGGGTCGCCGTCGCAATGGCGAAGACCTGGGCCGACACTGACCTCGGGAACGCGCACTCGACGCGCGCCGACGCTATGCGGGCCGTCTCTGACTGGTGGGACAAACAGAAGCCCGCGGAACTGGAGCCGCCGAAATGAGCGCGCCGCGGCCGACGGTCGTGTTCGGTAGCGTGGGGCGGCGCAAGCTCACGTGGACGGCCGAGCTTCCCTCACTGTCCGAACGCTCGATGCTGCGCGAGATTCGGCAGAAGGGCGCGCTCGCGAGCGACGGCGTCGATTTCCGGTGGGGCTCCGATGGTACCGACGGGCTTATCGTGGTCGGCGGTTTCCGCGTGGTCGGCACGTTCCGCGTGATCGACGCGGCGAAGGTGACGGTTCAACTATGACGCCCGACGAACTGTACGAAGAATTGCTCGGCCTGCGTTGCCGGTGCGGCGGCGTGAAGGTGCCCCGGCAAACCTTTTGCCGCCGCTGTTTCTACGCGCTCCCGGCCGAGTTCCGGCGCGCGCTGTATCTGAAGTTCGGCAAGGGATACGAGGAAGCCTATGCGGCCGCGTGCGCGAAGCTCGAAGACAAAGGGATAAGGCGGGCACTGTGAGCGCGTACACCAAGGCCGAGCGGCGCGAGCGTTGGGGCACGTGCATAAAGTACCTCAAGCTCGCGGGCAACGTCCCGGCCGCGCAACGCATGGCGGCGAAGCAAGGCGTTTCTTTCCTTACGGCCGTATGGGTGTCGGCGCTGGGCAAAATGCTCGAAGCTGGCGCCGAGCCGGGCCGTCCCAAAAACCCCCGGCGACGGCGCAACGTGGAATCAACGGCCGGGGCTGTGGATAACCGGCCCGCGGCGCCCCCGTCAGAATGATATGTTTTTGAAGCGCGAAAGGGGGAACCCATGAAAACCGTACGGTGTGACTTTTGCGGCGAACCGATTGAGGAAGGCAACGAGGGCGACTCGGTTTATATTGGCGACCCCGAAGACGACGAAAGCGAGCGGGATGCCTGCGGGCCATGCCTTGACCTTCTCGCACGAATCGGCGCGGCGCATAACCTCCCGGCCGTGTCTGCGCTGCTCGGCTGGAAAGACGGGCAGGACGTTGTCCCGGCGCCCCATGCGGCAAGGCAATTGACGGTCGGCCAAGTGATCGCCGAACTATCGAAGCTCGACCCGGCGCTTCTGGCGTGGAACGAAAATGATAACGGCGACCTGGGTGCCGTGGTCGGGGTCACAGTCGAAACCGACGACGCCGTCGAACCGGGCGCCGTTATCCAACAGGCGCGGGCGAACGAATGAAGCGGCTAGTCTCCTGGGCGCGGTACGGACGGCCGCGGCGCCACGTGTTAAGGGCGGCCGATTGGTTCCCGGTCGATAGCTGGGCGCGCGTCCGGCTGCTCGACTGGCTGTACCCTTCCGATTGCGAGATTACATTTCATGGCAACTAAACGGCGGTTCGCCGAAGGCACGGGCGTATCGTCTGACCGCTCACGAGCCGAGATAGATAGCCTGCTGATGCGCTACGGGGCGAACAGCTTCGTATACGGCATGAACGCCGATTCGGCGATGGTCGCGTTCGAGATGCGAGCGCGCCGAATTAAGTTCGTGCTCCCCATGCCGGATCGGGCCGACGGAAAGTTTACAATGGGCGTCCATCCTCACAGCCACAAGCCGGTAAAGCTGCCGCCCGACAAGATTGCCGAGCGGTACGAGCAAGCAACGCGCGAGCGATGGCGCGCGCTCGTCCTCTGCATCAAGGCGAAGCTAGAATCGGTCGAATCGGGGATTGAAACCTTCGAGGAAGCCTTCCTGCCCCATATCGTCATGAGCAACGGCCGGACGATTGGCGAAACTCTATTGCCGGATATCGCGCGGCTCGTCGATTCAAGCAAGCTCCCGCCGATGCTCGGCGCCGGGCACTGATCCCCATGTATCAGAGACAGTTTCAGTTATGGCTCGAACGGGCGCCGACGAATGCCGACGCGCTTGTAATGCTGGTCGTCGCGCTGCTCGTCGTCGCGGCGATGCTGCGCGGCCGGTGAGCCTATGAAGTGCCGCGCGTGGTGGGTGCCGATTTTGTTTTCGCGCCGCGGCGCCGAAATTGCGTGGCTCTGTCCGTTTCATGGCATCCACCAAATTTCGCCCGTTCGCGAAGGGATGGACCCCGAGCCGTGAAAAAGTTCCTTGCTCGCTGCGCTCTGTTGGCGCTGCTGTTCTTAACCCCGCTCGGCGTCACGTCGAGGGGTGAAACGCTCGCGCTCGCGGTCGTCGGCCTCATCCTGGCTGAAAGCATCGGGCACGATTCGTACCTCGCCGCCGTGCTCGTGCCGTTTGCTATTGTGTACGTCTTCGGATTGCTCCGGCTCGCGTGGAACGCGGCCGCGGGCCGAAAGGGGGCCTAATGCCTGGACAATTGAAAGCCGACGCGGAGTGCCCGAAGTGCGGCGACCCGCTCGCCGCGCTGGTGGACACGACAGATACGGCCGGAGTGTTGCGGGTGTACTATCACGGCCTCAAGCCCGGCCGGGTCCGGCGCCGTCGGTCGTGTTCCCGCAATTTCACTGACCGCGAAGCCGCGGCACGCGAACGGCGCGGGCTCGAAGTTCCGCAACGGGGGTGATTATGCAAGATATCTCGATTAACCTTTCGCGGCCGTCGTTTGAATCGAAGCGGCGCGCACTCCTGGCTAACGGCGTGAATCTCCCGGCGACCGGCGACCGCGGCCACGCGAGCGCGCACGGCGTCGTCGTCGAGTTCGTATACGAGCCCGGCGCCCATAGCGGGCGCATCGGGATTCTAACCCTCCGGCTCATCGACAAGCCGTTTCTTTTCCCTGATACCCTGGTCGAGTCCCACATTCGCGAATGGTTTGCTTCCTAACACTCGACCAATGCCCCGGCTTCCAACCGTACACGTCGCGCCGTCGCTCGAACTATTCGGGCGATGCGTCACGTACTGCGGGCTCAAGATCGACCGGCCCGTCGAGTCCACGCTTCGGCTTATTTCGCTCGCCGACCGGATCGGCAAAACCGAGCGGCTGTGCGCGCGCTGCCGGGCCGCGCTGAATCCGACGTTCGCCGTCGAGATTGGGGGCGCCGATGTCCGATAGCCCGTACCTCACGAAACGCGAAGCCGAGATACTGACGCGAATGCGCGACGCGCCGGAAGGTGACGACGACGGCGAACTCGTGTACGACGGCGGCCGGACTGCATGGCTCGGGCTCGACCACGTTGCGCCGCGCACGCTCTTTAAGCTCCTTCGGCTTTGTGCGATCTCGGCCGACCAATTCAATAAGGGCGGCGGCGGCGCCGAGCGGTTCACTATCAACGATACCGGCCGCGCGCTGCTCGACGGCAAGCCGCCGCCGGAGTTCTTGGGACTGGCCGAAGATATGCTCCGAAGGGGCTATCGGTGAGCCCCGGCGAGCCGACGAAGTGACTTTGCGCGGCCGTTAAAAGTATAATAAATCCTCGACGCGACAATGACGGAAAACTATACCATCCTCCGGCGGTTTCGGCACGGCGCCGCAAACTTGCTCTTGTGCCTGAAGCACGACTCTTACATCGGCCGCGCGGTGGAACGATACGGCGAGTACTCCGAAGCCGAAGTCGATGTCTTCCGGCAATTCGTGGGGCCGACCGCGGTTGTTATCGACGGCGGCGCGCTGTTCGGCGAACATACGCTCGCGCTCGCGGATCTCTGCCCGGCCGGGCACGTGATCGCGTTCGAGCCTCAGCGAATCCCGTTTCAAATGCTTTGCGGGAATTGTCAGTTAAACTCGGTCGATAACGTCGATGCCGAACGCGCGGCGCTGGGCGCGGCGCCCGGCCGTACGCGGGTCTTGCCCTTGTCGCCCTATGCCGATGCGCCGTGGGGCATGGCGACGACCGGCGCCGGGGTCGGTGATTCCTTGCCCGTGCGAACCATCGACTCGTACGACCTTAAGCGGCTCGACTTCGTGAAGCTCGACCTCGAAGGCTGCGAAACTGACGCGATAGTCGGCGGGCTTGAAACGATTCGGCGTTGCCGCCCGGTCCTGTACGTCGAGTTCAATTACAACCGGGCGGGCCTGCTGGCCGCGCTCGAAATGGCGGGCTATAGCTCGCTCTGGCGGCACGCGGCGCCGGTCCATCGCGAGCCGAACTATCTAGGGCGGCCGGTTACCGGCGAACTCCCCGTTCCGTCCGACATGGTGCTCGCGTTGCCCGCGGGTCAAATACTGCCCGGCGCGTGGCTCGATAACAACGGGTTTAGGAAAGTCGAGGGGCCGGAATGAAGGTACCGCGGTCGGTTCTAGTGGGCGCGGCCATGATCGGCGCCCCGGTGCTCGCGCTGTTGTTTTTCGCGCTGCCTGAAATGGTCCGGCAAGGCTTGACGATTCCCGGCCGCACGTGGTGGTCGGTCCTGCGCTGGATGATACCGGCGCTCGTGTTCGCGCAACGCTGGATCTACATTGCCGGGCGGCTGATGAGCGGCGAGCCGGTGATTCGGCGCCGCGTCATTGCCGACCCGTGTTACCCCGACGGCGGCCCACTGTTCACCCGGTACTATCTTTTCGACTGCCCGTTTTTTGCGCTCTACGTTCATCACTTCCACCGAAGCGACCACGATAGGCACGTTCACGACCACCCGTGGTCGTTCGTCGCGTTCCTGCTGTCGGCCGGATATTGGGAGCACTTGCCGAAATTCGCCGAGCTTCCTGAGGGCGAACAAATCCGCGTATGGCGCCGCCGGTTCTCCCTGTTGTGGCGCCCGGCCGAGTGGAAACATTGGGTCGAGATAGAGCGGCCGGTTTGGACTGTCGTGCTCCGGCTTCGGCGGCGCCGGGCGTGGGGCTTCTGGACCGATGAAGGCTGGGTCGATTGGCAGACGTACGGTAAAGAGTGGTGCGACTGATATGTCGAAAATGGGCCGGATGCACGCGAACGGCGCGTTCGGGAAAACTCCGGCGCCGACGCCGCGGGCCGTGTATACGCGCGACTCTCTCGACGACCTCGCCGCCCGGCTCCCCTGCGAGCAATGGGCCGAGCATACGGTCGTCGTCGCGCCGCGGCCGGACGGCGAAGCCTCGAACGTGGGCGTCGTCTGGCGGTCGCCGGATTCTTCCTTGCTTGGCGCCGTACTGATGCGGCCGGGCTCGGCCGACGGCCTCAATTGCGATTCCCGCGCGCTTGATGAACTTCGGCGGGCGGGCGCCGTCGAGCCTCCGGCGCCGGAATGAGCTACGCGGCGGGTTGCTTCGTGGTCTTACTGATGGTCGCTTGCGGCGCCGTCGCGTTCGGCTGGGTCGTCTGGAAGGCGCTCGAATGGCTGGCCGTCCGCGGGGTCGAGCCCGGCGCCGCTGTCTTCGTCGCGGTCGCCGTCTTCGCCGTTTATGTGCTCGTGCAAGAGAAAAGGAACCGGCGGCGATGAAGTTCGACGTTTCACTCGGCGGCGTGGCGGTTGCGTGGCTCGGCGCCTATCGGCACAGAAACGGCCTGTATAGCGTCGTGATCCAAACCCCGACCGTGAAACACCCGGCGGTCGTGCTGGGCTCGACGGCGTCGTCGGAACGCCGCGGGCTGGCATTCCTGGTCGATCTTTACCCGGTAAACGGCGAAGTGCTCATCGGGACGCGGCCGACGCGGGTAACGATCCTGCCCGATAACGAGCCCGAACGGCGCGCTCTCTGTGGAATACTTGTGGAATTGCCGCGCGGCCGCTGGACCGTGCGACTCCTGGCGATTCCCGGCGGCGTGCTGCTCGACGACGAGCCGGTCGGAACCTGGGACGCGGCGCCCTTCGTCGATCCGCTCGGCCGCGTCGAGTAGTACTGGTACGGCGCGGCCGTTTCGGTCTTTACCTCGACCCGGCTTTTCTGTCACTCTGCCGCCATGAAACATTTAACCGCTGTAGTCCTTCTCTGTGCCGCTGCGATGCTCGCGTCGGCGCAAACCATCAACAAGACCGTCGGCGCCGGGCCGAGCAATCAAACCTCGCTCGAAGTGCCGGGCATGGCGGGCAAGGCTATCGTTATCGACGTGATTTGCTGGAGCGCGCAATCTACGCCGCTCGGAGCGTCGCCCGCATCTACGGTTTCACTCGCCGCGTATGACGGGCTTGCCGGGCAACCTGGAGCGCGCGGGCTCGCTCTAATCATGACCCCGCACGCGGCGGCCGGGGGCGGCGGCGTTGCCGTGGTCCCGTTCACTTGCACGCCGCCGAACATGAAGTTCACGGGCACGGCCGGGCAGGACTTTTACGCCTACTTCAACACGGGCATTTTGAACGTCGCGCAGTCGATCACGGTAAGCGGACATTACGAGTAGTACAATAAAGCTCGAAACGTACGATAATTCCTTCTACCCTCGGCCGGGCGAACCGGCCGGGGGCTTTTTATTGGGGACTTATATACATGAGTATAGTTGACATCCTCTCTGTACTCAGCTACAATTGAAGTATGAGAGACACAACCACCACCCTCGTTAGGAAACACAAAGCGCGCCTTGCCGACGCCGCGCCGGACCTGCTGGAAGCCTTGCGTGGAATGCAGCGGGCTTCTGAGGAAATCGCTATCGAGTTCATCGAACACAAGAGGGCAACGAATTGGGGCATCGTGAACGACGCCTATGTGGCGGCTGCCAGCGCGATAGCGAAAGCGGAGGGCCGCTAGATGAGTAAGAGCACAATCAGCACCTTCCGACTCTTTGAGTTGTTCCCGGACAACGAGACGGCGCGGCTGTATCTGGAAGAGCGGCTGTGGCCGAAAGGGACCCGCTGCCCGGACTGCCAGGGCGACCGGATCACCACTTGCAAGCGCATCGGGTTCTACCACTGCAACGCCTGCAACTTTGACTTCACCATCCGTACTGGGACGATTTTCGAGCGGTCTAAGGTGCCGTTGCACAAGTGGGTTTACGCGATGTATCTCCTGGTCACGGCACGCAAGGGCATCTCTTCGATGCAACTCGCCAAAGAGATCGGAGTCACCCAGAAAACGGCATGGTTCATCCTGGGACGGCTGCGAGAGGCGTGCAGTTCGCCTGACTCCATCGACAAGTTGCGTGGAATCATCGAAATCGACGAAGCTTTCTTCGGTGGAAAAGAGGCCAATAAGCACGAGTCCAAAAAGCTCCACGCTGGCCGGGGCGCGGTTGGTAAGGTAGCCGTCTTGGGAATGCGGGAGCGCGGCGGGCGCACTCGCGCCAAGGTTACCCAGGTCAGGAGCCTGGACAACGTCCACGGTGCGATCCACGGCGCTGTAGAGGCCGGTAGCCAGATTTACACCGACGATCACATGGTGTTCAGCGGGCTGGACGGTTTGTTCTTCCAGCACGACACGGTCAATCATGCCGCTGGCGAGTATGCACGTGGGGCGGTATCGACCAATTCCATCGAATCGGTGTGGGCTGTTCTCAAGCGTGGGATTCACGGTGTCTACCATCACGTCACCGCCAAGCATCTGGACAGATACGTCCAGGAGTTCGCCTGGAGACTGAACGAAGGCGACGTTAAACGCCACACGCTGGAACGCCTGAATAGCTTCGTTGACGCCATCGTTGGCAAGCGCCTGACGTATGCGAGGCTGATCGCGAAGGTGCCAGCGTGACGCGCATAGAACACATACTGACAATCGTGGCCGAGGAGTGTGCCGAGGTCGCGCAACGATGTTCCAAGGCGCTCCGGTTTGGGCTAGGCGAGATTGAGCCTGGACATCACGCAACAAACGCAGCGCGGATTTACCAGGAGTATGCGGATCTTCGCGCCGCGATGGAGATATTACATCAGTTGGTCCCCGGAATGGGTAAGGATTTGCCATCGCTGGGGGCGATGGTTGACGCCAAGCACCTAAAAATAGCTGAGTTCCTACAGTACTCGGCGCGTGGTGGGACGCTGTCTGATCCGTCCCCACGGGAACTGTCAAACGATGGTTTTGAGGGTTGGATTTTTGGGAACAATTATCGCCGCCGTGGCCGTGTGATGACGGGCGCAGGCAAAGACGGAGAACCGTGGTATCAGGCCGATGATGGGACGCAATGGTCGGCCTTAGATGTGACTTTTCGTCCCGATCTAGTCCAACCTGCGAAGACATGTGAGTATCGGCTAGTGTTTTCTGGACTTGATGAAGATGAGACTGGATTGTGCGGAAAGCGCTTACCATGCCCAGACCACCAATCATGAAAGCCCCCAAAGACTTGAACACGATAGCTGATGTAGTCCTTCGCTACCGCCCGCCCGAAAAGGCCAAGGCGACGAAACAGCGCGAAAAGCGGAGAGCCAAACGTGCTGCAAAGAAAGGCTAACTATACTCATGTATATAATTCCCTTTTATTGGCGGGCGCCCCTGCTACACTTCGGCCATGCCTTCGATACTTGTGCTGTTTTTGATGATTCTTGGGCTCGTGCTGCTGGGCCTGTCGGCGGTCTGGAATCCGCCGCCGGAACGGCCTAAGCTCAACTGGCAATCGGCCGGGCTGTTCTGCTGGCTGCTGGCTGAAATACTAATCAGAATCGGGCGTTAGTACTAGCACCTTGGCGGCGCCGGATCTATTGGCAGTGGCGGAACGGGCGCTCAAGCTGTCCCGTATGGACATTCTTAAGATGCTCGCCGAGCTTCGCGCGGAACGCGCCCGGCTCGAAGATTTGATACTCGCCGCCGAACGCTACGCCCGCGGCCAAGGGAAACGCCGGGGGCGCCCCCCGCTATGGATGAACGAAGGCAAGCGGCGCGGCCGCCCGCCCGGCTCCAAGAATAAGGCGCGCGCGTCTCAGGCGTCGGCGTAAGCCCGCGCGAGACAGTGTTCGAGCATTCGTTCGGCTTCCTCTGCCCGGCGCGCGTCCCAAGCGGCGCGCGTCTCCTGCTCGCGGCCGTCGCATTGCCGTTCCTCGTCCCACACCCGCCACGGGTCCGGCGAGTAGCGCCATGCAAACGGGATCATACGCGCGACTGCCGGGCCGTCCGGCGGGTTCGACTCGCCCATGTAGTCGCCGCCGGGCACGTCGAGCCATTCTTCCCATAATTCCGTGTTGTACGACCACACGAGCCCGGTAGCGCGATCCTCGACCCATAGAAACCAGTCGTCGGCCATGAGCACGGCGAACCGCTGGCGCCACGCGGCGAAGCTCAACGCGGCAACCTCGCCGCGTGCGGCACGGTGACCGGCATATAAACCCCTTGGGCCGCCATGAACAAACGGCGAGCGGCGATGTAGGCGGCGACCGGCTGGGACTTGTAAAGCGAATACGCGGGGCAGTGCTCCCACGCATAAAGCGCGCTCATTGAATTGGAGCGGCCATTCGCGCGGCATCGGCGCTGCCAGTCGGCGCGCGCCCGGCTCTCCTGCTTGGTCGTCATAAGGGCTCGGCCTCGAAATCGCGAACGATGAAGTCTTGCGCGAACTCCAGCGCGGGCAGTAGGGCGCCCGTGTGCGTGCCGATGCAATCCCCGTGCCGCCGAACCTCGACGGTTACCTCGGGGTCGTCGGGGTCCGCGGTCGCCCGCGTAATGTTGACGGTGTATTGCCTCATTGGTTGCCCCCGTGGCACGAGCACGAGCACGGCCCGGCCGGTGTCCCCGGTTCGTCATGGGCGCCGCTCTGGCAGGCGACGCAAACCGGGCCGCGGCGGTGCGGCCGGTCGATCTCACACGGCAAGCGGTCGGCGGTCGCAATCGCGAGCGCGTCGATAGAAGCGTTCATCGGGTACCCCCTTCGAGAATGCGGCGCATAGCGCGCCGGGCGTCAGACTCGCGCCGCACGTGATGGGCAACGCGCACGATACAGGCGGCCGCGGTGATAGCGAAGACAAGGTCGAGCATTACGCAACCCCCTTCTTGTCGCCGCGGAGTGTCGCGACGGCGGCGTTAAACAGCGCGTCGAACTCGGGCGCCAGTTTGTACCGGCGAAGGTATTGGGCGGCCTCTGCGGTCGCGCGGCGGGCATCGGCGCCCGACGCCTTCAAGTTCACGAGCGCGGCGATAACGTCGGCCTCTACCGCGGTCGGCACGGCCGACAATGGTGCCGCTTTTTTTACGGCCTGCGAAATTTTTACGGGCCGACCGGCGAGCGCGCCGAAGACCCGCGCGAGCCGGGCCGCTCCCACGATCCGGCCGACGGCGCCGACGACGGCGAGCGCGACGCAAAACCCGAGCGTGAAACCTGCGTTAAACATAGTCGATTCCTCCATACATAGAATACGGCGGAAACCCCCGAAATCATTAGCAATTCGGGCCTTAATAAGTACCGTAGTACCTTAGATGCTCACGCGCTCGACGCGGCCGGGCGGGGCGATCTCGATAAGCCCTTCGCGGAACCAAAGCCGGATCACTGAGCCCGGCGCGAGCGGGTGAGTGTCTATGTCGCCCATGTAGCGCAACCAAACCGGCCCGCGGTATTTCTTCGTGAGTAGGGCATGAAACCCGAAGGCGTACAACCGGCTCAACAGTGGCCGCGGCTTCGTGAAGCGGAACGATAAAAACAGACTCCCGACCGGCTCGGGCTCGATTCCGGCGTATAGCCACACGGCCGGATGCTGGGCCGCCCCGTTCGGACATACGAAGACCTCGCCGCGGCCGTCATGGTGCTGTAGTCCGATGCTGTGAAGCTCGCGCGTTGCGCCGCCGCGTATGGTCGGCTCGGGGGTCTTCGCTCTCACTTGCGGGTTACTTCGTCATAGACGCGCACGAAGGCGGCCGCGGCCTCCATGAGCCGGACGGCGAGCTTCGCGCGGTCGAGCCCACGGGCGGCGCGCTGTAGTTCCGGCGACCGCTCGCTCGGAAACGTGAGTTCGCATTCTTGCTCGATCTTCGCGCCGTCGGCGATCTCGCCGCGCAAGTTATGAACGATGGCGTCGAAGTCGAGCCGTACGCGCATTTGCCCGGCGACCTGTTGTACCTGGGCTATTGCCGACATAAGCCGAAGCGACGGCGTTGCCCCCTCGAAAGATTCTTCCTCGTCGGGCTGCTTGAACACGGGCCGGTATTCGTAGC
Organism: Gammaproteobacteria bacterium; assembly: GCA_041488375.1. Taxonomy (GTDB): domain Bacteria; phylum Pseudomonadota; class Gammaproteobacteria; order Burkholderiales; family SG8-39; genus JAABQT01. The sequence continues at coordinate 11,210 of JBGPPD010000018.1, forward strand.
TCATCGCAATTGCTCCGATAGCCGGAAGGTGAGCGCGGCGCGCTTCTCGCGGCTGGTTTCGCCGGTCGCTTCCCACTGTACGAGCACTTCGTCGCCGGTCATGGCGCCGATGACGAGCCCGCGGCCGCCCGCGGTGTTCCGTATCGCGTCGCCTTGCTGCAAGCTCCGGTCGATGCTCGAAACGCAAACCGCGCAAAGGACGGCGCCCGGCGGCACGCTGGCGATACCGGCGCGAAGCTCCGGCAGTATCAGCACGTTTGCGTACGGGTCTTCGCGCTGGTGGTACCGGCTCCCGCAAAGCGACGGCCCCGAGCTTTCTATGTGAATATGCACGCGGTCGGCGTGCGGGTCCGGCGCCCCGTCGATGCTCCACGGGGTTAGCTGCACGTCGAACAGCACGGCCGCGGCGTAACGGGCCTGCCCGGCTGTATTGCTTACCCCGGCTTGCTTGACGACGTTGCCGCTCGTGACCTCTCGCGCGCTCCACTTCTTGCCCTTGTCGGGAATAAATAGTTCGATCTCGACCGGGCCGGGCAGTTTGACCCCGAGCGGATTCAATGCCGGGCCGGGCTGGCTAAACTTGGCGCGGTGCGTTGGCATGGCTGCGTAGTCTCCTTTCGATAGTTGAGGGCGAAGCCTGAAGGGCTCGCGCAATTTGTCGAATGCTCAAGCCTTCAGACTTGAGCCGGGCAAGTGAGTCGGCCGACACGATGGCCGCCGGGCGCCCTAATTTTGTTCCTTGCTCGCGGGCTCGCTCCAAACCGGCGCGTACGCGAAGGCTTTTGGTCTTTCGTTCCTCGCGCGCAATGAAGGCGGCTATCGCGATGAACAAATCGCCCGCCGGGCCGGACGTTCGGAAGTGCTGCTCGGTGAGACTCCAGAACTCGACGCCCGATTTCGCGAGCCGCTCGATATAGGCGAAGGCGGCCGCCGGTCCCTCGCGCGTGAGTCGGCTCAAGTCCCACACGAGCACGCGGTCGAACTTCCGGCGCGCGGCGTCGGCCATAAGCTCGGCGAGCCCGTCGCGGTCGCCGCGGCCGCCGGTAACCTTGTCGGTGTATTCGCCGACCACGTGCCACGCCTCGACCGAAGTGCGGGCTTCTTCGAGCCGGGCGAACTCGCGCATCTGTGCAAGCTGATTGCTCAAGTGCTGGCGGCCTTCGTTGGTGCTCACGCGGGCATAGAAGGCAACGCGGATCGTCCGAACGCTCATACCGTGGCGGCCTCGGCGGGCCTTTCGATCCAATGCCGGTACGTTACTTTTTTAACGTCACGGGATGCCTTTAGGGCTTCGATAATAGTGAAGGCAACCAAGTCGGGAACCGTGAATCGGCACGTGATCCCGTTGGCGTTGACAAACTCAATCGTTACCATTTTCCCCCTCGTCTTCCGGCGCCGCGGCCGCTGGCGCGAGCCGGGCCGGGCTCGTGAACGTGTAGCTCGTGCGCGTCGATATCTCGAACTGGTGGTTACAGTCGCCGCACGTGATTCGGTGCTCGCCGTCGGCGTACAGGCTGTAATAATCCTGCTCCGACGGATCGAACGACCGGCCGCACGCCGGGCAACGGATGAACTTAGAATGCTGGCACTCGCCGGGCTGGTCGAGGGCCTTGCACGAAAAACACTTGTCGCGGTGCCCCTTCGCGAATAGAAGATAATGCCCGCAACGCGAGCACCACTTACCGGTGGCGACCTCGTCGGCGATTTCCCGTTGCCGGGCGGCGTTGTACCGCGGCCAATCGACGGCGCCGTCGGCGAGCCTGTAGTCGGAGAAGCTAATCACGGGGCGCCCCTCTCGTCGATCAATTCGCGGATACACTGCGGGCAACGTACGCGCACTATTTTGTCGGGGGTCTTCGGCTGCGTGAGCACGTGCCCGCATTCGAGCGTTAGTTTTTCCGAGGGCGGCATGTCGGGGTCGGCCGCGCGCGCCACAATGGCCCGCAACCCGAGCCGCGGGTCGTTCGGGTCGATCAGCGCGAGCCGGTCGATAGGGTCGTCGTTCAATTTCACGCCGACCACGCGCGACACTCGGGCAATAGCTTCGGGCGCGTTGATCGCGCCGCGCTTCCAATCCTCGACGGCCGTGCGGATCTGGCTAAAGCGGTTTTGCATTCCGCGAATCTCCGGCCCGGTCAATTGACACTCTCCGGCGGCAACGGCGGCGGCGGCGGCGTTTTGACGGCGACCGGAAGGTATGGGGCTAGTGCCTTCATGAGCGCGGCGACGACGGCCGGGTCGCTCATGAGCACGATATACACGTCGCGCTCGGCGGGCGGCCCCATGTCGAGCTTTTCTTCGGACGCCGTTACGGTCTTCATGAACACGTCGGCATAACGATTGTCGGAGTGCGCGACGTGAAAGTGCGCGAGCCCGTCGAGGGCGCCGCGGATATAGCGCGAGCCGGGCGTCGCGTAGTCGCAACGGTCTTCGCGGGGGTGTTTTTTCATCGGGGCTTATCGGCCTCCCTTTCAATTTCTTGTAGCGCATCGAAGACCGACCCGGCCTTGCCGTGGTACCAGTGCCGCTGGATACGCGCGCGCCACTCGACGCGCTGGTTCTCGAAGTTCGGTTGATTCGATAACGTGAAGTGCATCTCGATACCGCGGCCGGTCGCCTGGACCTCGCGCCCCTTCATGATTTCGCGAAGGATGCGGCCGCGGGTTCGAGGGCTTACTAAATCGGGCATCTCATTTGCGCCATAGAACCGGCTCCCACTCGGGGCGCCCATGCAATCGCCCGACGCGGAACTCGCCCGTCGGTTCGGTTATAAACTTGATCTTGTCGAGCGTGAAGTCGGCCCCCTCGAATCCGTCGCCGAAGGACACGTCGAACGAGCCGCCGGGGCGCACGTCGAACGGCCGCGTCGCCTCGACCCTCATGCCGACGTTGCCGGTTTCCGCCACGCCCGCCAGCGTTACGAAGCCGACCGCGCGCACTACGCCGCCATTGATTACGCCGACGCGCACGCTCTCGTCGTGATCGTACCGGCGCCGCGGCCGGACCTCAAAGTAACCCATCTCTGAGCCTGTCGGCCCGAGCCCGTCGGCCATAAATTGCAAGTACGCGGGCTGGGTCCAATCCCTCACGCGGCCGCGGCCGTATGCGTGGCGGCGGGTGTAAATCCAGAACGACGACGCTATGCCAAGTTCGGCGCCGCTCGCGGGCCGGGCAAGGCGTTCGGGTCCGAACGGCGCGCTCGAAGGATCGTAACGCGCGAAGCCGCACTCGACGGCGAACACGCGGAACACGCTGCGCTCGACGCAGTCGTTCCGCTCGTGCTGTAAGCGGCACGTGAGCGCGCCGACGATAAGGGCGGCGACGGCGAGCCCGGCGAGAATTGCGAGCGCGAGAATCATACGGTTTTTGCTCCGGCCGGAAAGGCCACGGGCGGCGCGGGCCGATAATTCCAGCTATCCAAAGCCCGGCGCCGCGTCGTGCCGGTAACCTGGGGATTCGCCGCGCACGCTGTATAAATGCACTGCACCATAGTTTTCTGAGGGCCGCCGCCGTGCCAATATCCGACGACCGGCGCGTACGCGCAAAAGGGGCAGGGGAGCGCGCGCGGATCTTCGACGGGCTCGCGATAGCGGTAGCCCTTCGATTTACTCATACGGCCGCCACGGGAACGCAAGCCTCAAGGCAAACGCAACCGCGTTCGTCTTCGAGCCACACGACGGCGGTGTGACCTGACAGCACTTGCGCCGCGGTGCGCGTCTTACGAAGCCGGTGCTCCGGTTCGTCAATGATTGGGTGGTATTCGACGAGCGTGCCGACCGGGTACGCGCTATTCCACTCGTCGCACTGTCTCGCAAGTTCCGCCGCGCTTTCGGCTCGCGCCGCTTGCCTGTTAACTCGTCGCATTGGTTCGGCTCCCTTCCGTGCTCAGATTGAAAGACCCTTGTTGCCGGTGCGGCTGCACGACGCGGCCGTCGGCTCGAACAATAAACCATCGCTCGCGCGGGCGGCCGTAATCGAGCGGCCGGGCCGGGTCGTCGCTCATGAAGACCCCGGCGCCGTCTTCGAGCCGGACAAATAACGTCGCCCGAACATAGCGGCCGTCGTCAAGAAAGATTCGGTACGTGCCGCCGCCGCGGCCGCCCGGCGCGCTTTCGACTTTGGATACGTGCATAGTCTAGCAGTGTAGTATAATAAATCCGCCGTAATCAATCGGGTTTAGTACTAGCCGTCGGGGGGTCCGCTGGTAGCTCCTGCGGGAACTTCTGGCCCTTCCTGAAGCCGCCCATATCGGCGAGCCATTTCATTTGGTCGAGGTAGTGCCAGAAGTAGCGCCGCCAGTCGGCGCCGTCCCGTTTTGCCCAATCCTGAAGCTCTAACACGGCCGTCGAGGTTTGAAAGTTTTGATTTTTGACCGGGTCCGACCCTGAAACGGCCATACTTGCGGCCGCAACCGCCCTTAATGCCTTCCGTTGGTCGGCTGGTAGCTTGTCGGCCGCGGCGAGGGCTTCGGCGTGTAAGTCGTCGGAGAATTTGAGAATATTGCGGCCGACGGTCGCGTCGTCGGCGTCGGGCGGGTTAACCCACGCCGGGAGCGGTCGGCCGAGATAATCGGGCCGCGGCTCGCGGTCGGTCGGGCGGAATTGGGCGCCGAGCGCGGCAAGTTCGGCGTTTTTTGGGCCGCTGATGTGAATTTCGACGTGAGCGCGGAACGCGGGCACGCCGGGCCAACGTGGCGGCCGGAAGCCGAGTATCGCTCGATTTGCCTGGGTCGCGTCCTGGCATGAATCTTCGAGAATCGTAGCACACTCAGCGAGCACGCCGTTCGCCGCTTCGCCACGCGGGAAACCTCGCAAGGCGCCAAGTCTTTTCGCCATGTGCATAGCGTCGTCGAAATTCATTTTTTCTTATCCCCCTTCATCAGTGCGGCGTGGCGCCGAATCGCATCATCGTCGAACATGCCCCGGCCGCGCGTGGTTTTCTTGGCGGTTGTGTCGGGCAGGGCTGGCTTAGGTGGCCCCCCCTGCGAAGGGGGGGTCGGGGGGGTTTGTGGGTTTGTACCTCTACTTCTAGTTCTAGTTATAAGGGGGGTCATGCCTGGGGGGTCAGCCTGGGGGGTCGGGTGAGGGGGCACGTCTGAGGGGTCAGACCTGGGTGGCAGACCTGACCCCTCAGACCGATTGCGGGCGCCCGACTTGGCCGAATGTGCTTTCGCGGCCTTCTGGTAAGCCTCTTGCTTCCTTGCTCGTTCCTCATCCTCCCGGCGCATTCGGCGCGAATATATGACGCCTTTTACATTCCCTTCGGTCCCGCGGCTGAACACTCCGTTCGTCTCTAGGATCTGCAAAGCGGCCTCGACGACCTCTGGCGGGGTCAATGTCAGGAACGGCAAGAGGGTTTCGAGTGACCCACTTTCGGGCAGGGGTGGGGTACCGGCCTGGGGGGTCACGCCTGAGGGGTCAGACCGGCGGGGCACCTGGGGGGTCACGCCTGAGGGGTCAGACCTGCCTAGCAGACCTGAGGGGGCAGACCTGAGGGGGGCGGGCACGATGCGCTCGCGCCTGAGATACCCGTACGGCTCGCCGCCTTGCATCAGGCAAAGCATGTCTATCCACACGCCGCGAGCGAAGGCGGGCGACATTCTCACGGCTGTATCGCCCAAGTGATCGTTTACGGCAAACATTAAGAACGGTCGTTTCATCTGTCGCGTATCCTCTCCGATGAATCGACGGCTCTACGGTGCGGGCTTGCGGCCGAGCCATCGCGCCCACAGTTTTTCTACCTCAGTCGAGCGCGTCTGGAATAGCTCACAGAGCTTGCGAAAATAAAACTTGCCGACCGGCGAGCGGTTGCCGTCTTCGAGGTTCTGTATCGTGCCGATGGATACGCCGAGCGCGCTTGCGGCGCCGCCCATCGTCATACCCGACGTTTGCCGGTAACGATAGAGCGGGCCGGTTGCCTTCCACTTCTCGAACCTGTGAACGTACTCCGACGGCGGGGCCTTCTTGGTGGTTGTGGGCATAGGGGGATTATTATACTACTACGCCACGCGAAAACCGGGCGAAGGCTGCTAATGTTTCTCGTTGGGGGTCGTGCAGTCCGGCCGCCGACATATATTGCACTGGACCGGCGCCGGGGGTCGTGCTCGTTTCTTTTTTCCCGCGGCGCGCACGATAGCGACGCCTTCGGGTGTGAGTTCTTGGCGGCTCACGAAGTCGTATTCGAGTAGCAGGTTATTAACGTCGGCCGCGGTCGGCCCCGGCGGCGGCAATTGAGCGTAGTAGGCGGCAAGCTGCTTCGCAACTTCCTTCGCGATCCACTTCGGTAGCGCGTCGCGTAGTTTGCCGAATCCGGCGCCGTTGCGGTGAAACTCCCGGCGGCATTTCACTTTGCAAAAGCGTTGCCCCTTCTTGCGCTGCATAAAGATAGTCGGGCAGTTATCGCAACGCCGACGCTTGAGTTCGTCGGCTTCCGGCGGGGTCGCCGGGGCGGCCTCGGGCTGGTTTGGCGTCCGCATCTACCTAAAAGTGTACTCGATGCGTCCCGCGCACGACGAAGTCGCGCCGGTCGGATGCGTTTAGGGCGTCGATTGGGGGCTCGGCGCCCCGTTTTCGGGCGCCCCGGCTGGGGTCATCGGGGTTTCGGTGTACCGGCCGCGTTCTTCGAGTACGTCGCGCATCTCCGTCATGACCTCGACGAACTTCGAGCCGATGCCGTCGGCCATCGAATCGTTTAACTTTTTGTCGCGCTCGGGATCGTTCACGAGATACCCGGCAAGAATCGAGCGCACTTTCTCGACGATGCGGTCGTCGCTCACTTGAGCCCGGCGCGTGGCGTTGTGAACTTTCCAGCGCACGAAGTCGCGTTGCTGGGCGACGAGTTCGTCGTCGGTCGTGAAGTTCATAAGCGCGAGCATTCCGGCGTACTCGCTGCCGAAGATTTGCGCGGTGGTTAAAGCCTGCGGGTGTTTCTTCTGTAAGTGGGTCGTGAGCGTCTGCACGTAGCGCATTGCCCGGCGTTGCTCGGCCTCGCCGATAATGAGCGCGCCGCCTAAGCCTTCCTCCGGCCCGTAAAAAGTTTGGTTGCAGTGTACGCACGTGCAAGGGCGAATCGTCGTGTTTGACATTAGAAGCTATCCGCCGCTTTCTTGGGGTGCTCGCCCGCGGTCGTCACTGTGGCAAGCGGGTCGATGTTGGGCTCGGCGTCGTCGGCTTCTGAGTCCTCATCTGAAATAAACTCGGCGATGAACTCGGCGAACCGTTGCGGCGGCTGTAGCTCGGCAAGCTGGGCCTTCACGTGGTCGGGCGCCTGTGCCCGGCGCAAGTCAAACAACGCGACGATGGTTTCGACGCTCATTTGCGCGAGCGCGTCGTACGCGAGCGAGCCATACCTATCTAAAAACCATTCGTCGCGAAAATACATGCCGGTCTGTCCGGCCTTGAAGTGGTCGAGCAAGTGCGGCGCGATATTGTCGAGCAAGCTGCCGAACTGCTGGTTCAAGGCTTCCATCATTTGCGCGCGCTGCTCGGGCGTCGGCGGCTGCGCGCCTTCAGTCAACGCGGGGCGGTTCGGGTCGGGGTTCGCTGCCGGGGCGCCGGGCTGTCCCGGCTTGCCGGTAACCTTCGCGATGCCGATTGCTTGGGCGACGGTGCCTAGCGTGCGTATAACTTCGATGCCGACCTCTCTTGCCGCGTCCCACATATCCGACTTGCCGTTGCTGCGGCCGCCGCCGAAAAAGTCGTCGGCGATAGTTTTTATTTCGAGTAATTCTTCGCGCACGCTCTTAGACTTCGGCTCGTCCTTCCGGTCTAACAGGCGCATCATAAGGGCGCTGTTTTCCTTGCGTGACTCTTTCAATTCGTCGAGGACGTGAGTAAGCATCGGGTCCGGTCCCGACTTGTTGCCGCCGATGGCGCCGACAATGGCATTCACGAGCGCGATTGTTTCGCCCGGCCCTTTCTGCGCGGCGGCTAAGGCTTCCTTGTGGCTCTCGCCCATCATCTTCATAACCTGCGCCGTTAGCGATTCCTGCTCTTTCTTGTCGGCGTTCGGCCGTAGTTCCTTGACGGCGGCGACGACCGCGTTAAGCAAGCCGACCTCATTGCCCGCGGCCGGTTGCGGTGCGGGCGTAGTTGCCGCGGCCTGGGCGGCAAGGAGCTTCGGCTTCGCCCATAGCCAATCTTTATTACGCTCGTCGTCGAGCCATTCGCCGAAAGGTATCTTCGGCGGGTGATCCTGATTGAAGATTTTGAAGTAGTGCGTACGAATCACGCGGGTTTTCTGCGTGGCGGGGTCGAACTCGTCGAGCAATATCTTATACCCGCCGCTGCCGAACTCTAGCATCACGTCGTGCGAGTCGATGGGCTTCATGTACTTCATTAAGTTCAAGTCCTGCCCGGTCGCCTTGCGGTCGGTTATCGGCGCCGTGCGATACAGGTACATGAACTTTCGCTCTTTCCAGTCGGCCTCGGGGAACGACCTCAGCAAGTCGAAGAAGTCGTCGGCCTGTTCGGGGGCGAGTGCCGCGGCCGCGGCCGGGTCCGGCTTCGGTCTTAGCGAGCCTTCGGGCCGTCCGGCCCCTTCCCTTTTGCCGCCTCGACCCGGCCGGGGTGGCTGTTGGGGCGTCGTGCCGCCCGTTTCTAGTGCTGTTTCCGCCATCTGTTCACCTCTGACTGATTATTTCTCGGGGGGCTTCATAATCTTACTTTAGTAACAGAGTTGGTGCAATTGCGCGCGCGGCCGCTTATGCTGGGCACTCGATGGGAGCGCGCTTTACATTCGCCTTGGTCGCCTTCGGGCTCGACCTCTCGCGCGCGTTGCGCGTTCCCTCGTACCTTCTAAAATGAGCCCACTCGATAGCGTGCTCGCGCTCGTGTCCACCCCCCCCGCCGTCGCGGCGCCTGTTGTCGTTCGTGAAAAAGTTCCGACCGCGGCCGCTGTCGGCGATCTCGAAACGGCAACGGCGCAAACGGTCGCCAAGATGTGCGAGTACATCGACGCCGGGGCTCGCGATACTGTCGTGCGCTCGTGGGCCGAGCACGCGGCCAATATGTACGGCGGCGCCGCCGGAACTCCGGCCGCTCTTTGCTGGGCTGTCTTCTGGCTCGTGAAGCACGCCGTTAAATACGCGCACGACGAGCCGCGCTTGTTCCGGCTGGGTGAGCCCGGCGCGCTCGACCTTCTTATAGCTCCGGCCGTGCTGGCGCGAATGCGAAAGCCGAAAGAAGATTGCGACGGCTTTACGATGCTGATATGCGCGCTGCTGCGCGCGCTGCTGATCGAGTCCTATATAGTGACCGTCGCCGCCGACCCGGCCGACCCGTCGCGCTGGTCGCACGTGTTCGTAATGGCGAAGCTCGACGACGGGACCTTCGTTCCGCTCGACGCATCACACGGCGCCTTTCCCGGCTGGATGGTTCCGGCCGAGCATATCTTCCGCTGGCAGGCGTGGCAGTTAAACGGCCGCCCGGCCGACGACGTGCGAATGCCGCGCTTCACGGGGCTACACGGTTACACGCGGCCCGGCTCTAAGATGACGCGCCGCGGCGTCGGCGACTGCCTCATCGCATCGCAAACGGAAGGGATATGCCCCGACGGGTCGCCGTACATGGGTACGCTCGACAGTGGCGGCGCCGCTCCGACGCCGAAGCCGCCGACGAGCGGCACGAATTGGGACTCGTTCCTTCAGAACATCATTTCGCAAGGCGTCGGCATTTCTAAGTCGATCCTCACGCCGCCCGCGTATCAGCAAGTCTCACGCGACCCGGTAACCGGCGCGCTCGTCTCGACGACGATACGCAATCAGCCGACGGCCGCGGGCGCCTTTACTTCCCTCACGGGTTCGGGCATCTCGCCGAATACTTTGCTCATCGGCGGCATTGCCGTCGTCGCGGTGCTGGCGTTTGCTTCGATGAAGGGCGGCCGATGAAGCATGTACTTCTATGCTGCTGCGCCGTTCCCTTCCTTGCCTCTCAACTATCGGCGGCGCCGCGGGCTCTCGGCTCCGACGCTGACGCAAGGCGCGGTCACGGGTGCGACCTCGGGCGCGCTGCTCGGGGTATCGACGGCGCAAGCAACGGGCTCGATGCTGGCGGGCGGGATTTCGGCCGGGCTGATGACGACGGCCGGAATACTCGCGGCGATTCCCGGCGGGCAGATTCCGGCGGCCGTGATTGCGGGGCTCGCTACATTGGTCGGCCCGATTGCGGATCAGTTCAAGGGCTGCGGGCAAACCTGCGTCTTGACGAGTCAGTTTGCGAACCAAGTGCAGTCGGCCGCCGATCAGGCCAACGCGAGTTATTGGGGCGCGAAGATTCACACGGTTTCGATGCAGCAAGCGACGTTGCAGGTAATGAACGAGCTTTGGTCGTACCTCGTCGCGCACTGCCAATCGGTCGGCGGGCAGGGCGGCGCGCAATGTATCGCCGACCGGCAACGCGGCGGCAAGTACGATTTCTTCGTTCATTACGTGGACCCGATAGCAAACGACTCGACGGTCGTGCCCGATCCCGTGGCGCCGTCGGCGTTGAACACTCTCGCGTCGAGCTTCGTGCCGTCGGGCGCGGTGTTCGGCATTCCAATGTCGAAGCTCCTGCTTCCGGGGCTTCTTATCCTGGGCGCCTTCGCGCTGGATTCGGGGAAGAAATAGCATGTACTTAAAAGTCGCCGACTCTGCGCCCGCGGCCGCTCCTGGCGTTCGCGCAATTCCAATGCCGACGGTCGTAACGCCCGACGGCGTGCGCCGCGGCATGGGGTACGTGCTGGTCGCTGCTCACCCGCGCGGCATGGGGCTCGCGAAGATTCCGCCGCCGTCGAACTTCCCGTTCAAGCGCGCGGCCGGTTTCGGCGCCGTGGTCAAGTCCGTTAACCGGGTGTATCGAAGCCTCGGTCGGCTGGGCGGCCTGCGGGGGCTGGGCGCGAGCTACGATCAAACGTACGGGATTCTCGCGCAAGATATTCTCGCGACGGTCAACAGTCCGAACGGCACGCTCTCGCCCGCGCAATTCCAACAGAACATCACGGCCGACGTTATGGGCGTGTGCTCTCAGCTATCGGCCTGGAACCGGGTAAACGGCGGCGACCAACAGTGCCCGCCGGACATTAAGGCGCAAATCGCCGACGCGACGGCGAGCTATCAGGCATGGCTCGGCGGGCAAGCCTACCAACCGCCGCCGAGTTTTTCAAGCTCGAACTATGCGAGCTACGGCTTCGCGAATCCGCCGGGCTATCAGACGAACCCTTACTCGGGCCAACAGGAACCGATACCGAATTATCAGCAACCGGCCGCGGCGGCTCCGGCTCCGGCCGCGGCGCCTTCGAGCCCCGTTGCATCGCAAAGCGGCAAGCCGCTCGGGGTCACACTCCAGAACGCGACGGGCACGTCGAATACGCAATTCCGCGTCGGGGATTCTTTCCGGCTCGTGGTGACCGGCCCGGCGAACGCGCAAGTCACGGGCTCGTCACAACACGACGGCAAGGGCGGCGGCGCGGCGCCGTTCGGCTCGACGGATGCGAGCGGTACCGCAATCATTACGGGCACGATGACGCCCGACACGGTCGGCGGCTGGGTCGAGCAATGGTACGTCGGCGGGCAGTCCGCGGGCTCGGTTTCGTTTTCGGTTGTCGCTCCCGCGGCCGCGGCGCCGCCGCCGGATACCTCGAAGTCGTCGGCCGGTTCGGGCGGCTCTGGTTCGTCGTCGAGCACAACGCCGCCGCCCGCCGGATCGACACCCGGCTTCGACCTGTCGTTTCTGACTCAGAACGCGGCGACGGTCGGCGGTACTTCTATTCCCTGGTGGGCTCTGCTGGCCGCTGGCGGCGTCGCGCTGTATGCCTTCTCGGGGTCGCATGGCAAAAGGTAGCGGTATGGGCGACCTTCTTAAGTACGGCTTACTCGCGGTCGGCGGCTATCTGCTGTACTCGAACTTCGTTTCGCAACCGGCGGTTTCCGCTCCGGCTGCGAGTACCGGCGGCGGTGCCCCTCCGACGCCGCCGCCGACTACCGCGGCCAACCCGACGACGATTGCCGCGCTCAAGACGTGGGCCGCGGGCGATCCCGATTACCACGGCACGTTTACGTCGGACCAATGGCATTGGGGCTGGATCAACATACTAAAAAAGCCCGGCATTCCCGACGTTGATTTTATGGCGTTGTTCCCTGGCGGCACGCCGCCCATGACGGCCGAAGCCTTTGTCGCCGCGGCCGCGTCGCGTGGCTTGAGCGGGCTCGGCCGACCGCGCGTGGTTCGTATGCCGGGCGTGCTTCCTGCCCCGGCCGCGGCCGCGGTCGCGCTCGCGATGCAACGGCGGCACGCGGGCATCAATAACTATCTACTCCGCGGAACGCCGATGCCGAAGGGGATGCGCTGAGTATGTACGTTACGCGCAAGGGCCGGGGCATGGGCGAATTAACGACGCTCGCGTTCCCGTTCCTGGGCTCGGGCGATTGTCAAGTCGGCGCCGTCGATCCGGCGACCGGCGACACGATTGCCGCGTGTCCTGGCGTCGCGGCTTCCTTGCCGCCGGTTTCTGATTCGTTTACGGTCACGGCGAAAGCGTACCCGACTTGGCTCTATGTCGGCGCCGCGGTCGTCGGCTCGGTGATTCTTCTAAAGCTGGTGAAAAGTTGAGCGCGCCCGCAATAACCCGACTTCGTGACGCCGACCCCCGCGGCCGCGCCGATGTTGCGCTCTATCGCGTCGGCGAGCAAATCGCAAAGCACGTCGGCCGGTCGGACTGGTGGAACGGCGGGCTCGGCGAAATTGTCGAAGCCGTGATCGTTGAATCAAAAGTTCCGACGATCCAAGTTACGCCGGTCGATATCGCGCGTGCAATTGGGCTGCTTCCCTCAGGGTCGAAACGGGGGCGCCGCTAAATGGCTGTCGTGCGTCGCGGAACTCCTATGCGCGGGCTCGGGATTGCTCAACTCTCGCAAGACTACTGTAAGAGCGGCTGGTCGCTGATAAACCCGGTCGCATGGCTCGGGGGCTGCGCGTCTGCCGACGTGGCCGACGTGTACCAAAAGATTCAGTACGGCACGGCGCCGCCGCCGGTCGTCGGGGCTCCGGCGCCGACGATTGCGTTAACGCCCGACGCGAGCACGCCCGGCGCGGTGTTTGCGGGCACGGCCTCGGACGGCACGCCGATATACGCGGTGCCTTCGACCGCGGCCGACAATCAAGCCGCGCTCGTGGCAAAACAGAACGCCGCAATCGACGCGGCCATCGCCGCCGGATATAACCCGGCGGGCAATCTGCCGCTGAACGCGCTCAACCTGTCGGATTTCTGGAATCAGTACAAGACTTTAATTCTTGTCGCCGCGGGCTCCGTCGGCGGCCTGCTGCTTTTGAACTCATTCGGGGGGCGTCGATAGATGGCGTACTTGCGTAGCGGTTTCGGCGATTACGGCCGCGTGCCGTCGGTCGAGTGGATGTTCTACCCGCCGCCCTATACCTTCGCCGATCCGGCAAAGCTCACGCCGCCCGCGGGCTTCCACGCGCCGCCCGCAATGATGGGGCTCGGGTGCGGGTCCGGCTGTACGTCGTGCGTCTCTTGCCGCGGCGCCGCCGGGCTCGGGTTATTCGATTCGGCCGACTGGACCGCATGGGGGCTCGGCGAGTGGGCGACTATCGGGCTCGGTTTGTACGTCGGCATGAGCATTTTAGGCGACGTGGGCCGGGGCGCGCGCAAGGTCAAGAAAACATTTCGGCGCCGAAGCTATCGGGGGGC
>JBGPPD010000019.1:0-24053 GCA_041488375.1 Gammaproteobacteria bacterium
CGGCCTCGGTGGCGGGCCCGAGCTGGGCGAACCGGGCCGGCTTGGCGGCAGCGAGGGTGGCCGAGAGCATCGCCTTCACCTCGTCGCGCCCCTCGAAGGTCTTCAGCGTCCAGGTGAAGGCCACCAGGTCGCGCCAGTAGCACTCGGCGTCGAACAGGAGCGTCGCGCCGGCGATGTCGCGATTGGCCAGCGCCTTTTCGAACCCCGCCAGCCAGCGGGCGACGTCGCGCTCCGCCGCCACGCTACTGCTTGCCCTTTTTCAGCAGCGCCGCCAGCCCGGCGAGCCCCTTGTGCGTCGCCGAGGGCGAGCGCGCCTTTTCGCCGCCGCCGCCCGCGCGCGCGTCTTCCACCCGCGCGTGCTCGTTCTCATGGCAATACACGCACAGCAGCTCCCAGTTCGAGCCGTCCAGCGGATTGTTGTCGTGGTCGCCGTCCTTGTGGTGCACGGTGAGCTCGCGCACCCGCACGCCGGCGAACTCGCGCGCGCAGCGCGTGCACAGCCAGGGATAGAGCTTGAGCGCCAGCTCGCGGTAGGATGACGATGCGTCTTTCACGAGGAGGCCATCATGCACACGGTCATGTGGACATTCAAGGTTCCCAGCGGAACAGGCAAGCAGGACCTGGTGAATACCATCAACGCCAGCGCGCACACCTATCAGGGCATCCCGGGCCTTATCCGCAAGTACTACGGCATCGCCGAGGACGGCCAGTCCCTGGTCGGCATCTACCTGTGGAAGTCCAAGGCCGACGCGGAGCGCTTCTACACCCCCGAATGGATCGCCATGGTCACCAAGCGCTGGAACGCGCCGCCCGTGCGCCAGCAGTGGAGCACCCCGATGGTGGTGGAAAGCGCCGAGCAGCGCCTGGTGAAAGCGGCCTAGCGTTGGCGGCGCAGCAGACCCTCAGTTTCCGCACGCGCGGCCGCGGCACCACCGAGATCACGGCGGAAGTCGAGCGCGCGGTGCGCGGGGCCGGGGTGCAAACGGGCGTCTGCAACGTGTTCCTGCAGCACACCAGCGCCTCGCTGATCCTGTGCGAGAACGCCGCGCCGGCGGTGCGCCAGGACCTGGAGACGATCCTCAGCCGCCTGGCGCCGGACGGCGACCCCGGCTACGTGCACGACGACGAAGGCCCGGACGACATGGCCGCGCACGCGAGGTCGGTATTGACGACGAATTCCCTGCAGGTCCCGGTGGCGGAGGGAAAACTCGCGCTCGGCACCTGGCAGGGCATCTACCTCTGGGAGCACCGCCGCGCGCCGCACACGCGCCACGTGGTGGTGACGGTGATCGGCTGATAGCGGACTGCCTTTTCTGCAGGCCGCAGCGGGAGGTCCTCGCCCGCAACGAATCGGCCATCGCGGTCTACGACACCTACCCGGTCTCGCCCGGCCACGCGCTGGTGCTGCCGGTGCGCCACGCGGCGACGATCTGGGACCTGAGCGCGGCCGAGTACGACGATTGCTTTCGCCTGGTGCGCGCGGTGCAGCCGATCCTCGCCTCGAAGTTTTCCCCGGACGGCTTCAACGTGGGCGCCAACTGCGGCGAGGCGGCGGGCCAGTCGGTGTGGCACGCGCACATCCACGTCATCCCGCGCTACAAGGGCGACACCCCGAACCCTCGCGGGGGCGTGCGCCACGTGATCCCGCTCAAGGCCAGGTACTAGGACTCAGGCCGGCTTCCTCGCGTACTCCTGGTCGAACAGCCGCTCCAGCCCGGGGTGCGCGCCGCGCAGCCCGTCGATGACGCGCTTCGCCCACTCGTAGTACTCCTGCTTCCTTTCCAGCGGCCAGGTCGCGGGCGGGCTGGAGGCCATGTCGCGCAGGTTGCAGATCTTGTCGGCGAGCTTGACCAGCCTCGCGCTCTGGGAAAGCTTGTGCGCATGCGCCACCTGCAGCGCCTTGCGCGCCGCCTTGTCCAGGGTCTTGTCGTCGGTGACTTCCATCACCACGTCGGCGATCGCCTTGCCGAATTTCTCCCGCAGCTCCTCGTAGCTCGTCTCGGTGTCCTCGATCGTGTCGTGCAGCAGGGCGGCGCACAGCGTGACCGGGTCCTCCACCCCGCCCGCGTTGGCGAGCACGTCGGCGAGCGCGATCGGGTGGTTGATGTAGGGCGAGGCTTCGATGTCCTTGCGGCGCTGCGCGCGGTGCTTGTGCGCGGCGAAGGCGAGCGCGTCGAACAGCAGGCCCGGGCTGGTTCGGCTTTTCATGCGGTTCACTTTAAATCATCACGAGCTGCGACGGGGTCACGATGCGGAACTGGGGTACGCGCCGCGCGAGCTCGAGCAGCGCCTGGTCCTTGGTTACGAGGAAATCCGCGCGCGCGGCCAGCGCCGCCTCGAGGAACTTCTGGTCGTCCGGGTCGCGGCAGATCGGGAGTTGCCCATTCGGCGCCACATCCCCGATGCGCAATGCCACGCTCCGACACGCCGCAA
Organism: Gammaproteobacteria bacterium; assembly: GCA_041488375.1. Lineage (GTDB taxonomy): Bacteria > Pseudomonadota > Gammaproteobacteria > Burkholderiales > SG8-39 > JAABQT01. The sequence continues at coordinate 2,434 of JBGPPD010000019.1, forward strand.
GGCATTTCGCCTGCCTCCCTGCGTCGATCGAGTGCTTGCCCAGGTCGTAGGCCAGCACGCGCTCGAGCTCCGCCTCGCACGCCTCATCGATGTAGATCTCGACCCGGCGCAGGTCCACCGCCTCCCTGACCGGAATCATCGCGGGATCGGCGAACACCAGCCAGTCGAGCCAGACGTTGGTATCGAGGACCAGGCGCGGCACCCGCATAGCTTAGTGGATTACCATCCGGGTCCCATGGCGCTGCCCCACGAATTCCGCCGCAACATCTCCAAGGAGGAGGTGTCGAGCCTGCCGATCCGCCGCTACGAGGGCGAGATCGTCCTGGTGGAGGACGCGAGGGCCCTGGAGCGCGCGGCCGGGGACATCCATGCCGAGCGCGTCGTGGGCTTCGACACCGAGACGCGCCCGACTTTCCGCGTGGGCGAGAGCTATCCGCCGGCGCTGGCGCAGATCGCCACCGCGCGCGTGGTGTACCTCTTTCCGCTGCAGCGCCTGGACTGCTCGGCGGTGCTCGCGCCGATGCTGCAGGCCGCGCACATCGTCAAGGCCGGCATCTCGCTGGCCGACGATCTGAAGAAGCTGAAGCAGATGCTGCACTTCGAGGAAGCCGGCGTGCTCGACCTCGGCCACGTCGCGGCGCGCCATGGCTTGAAGCAGACGGGCCTGCGCAACCTCACCGGTCTGCTCCTTGGCACGCGCATCCCCAAGGGCGCGAAGACCACCAACTGGGCGGTGCGGCACCTCTCGCAGCAGCAGATCACCTACGCCGCCACCGACGCCTGGGCCTGCCGCGAGTTGTACCTGAAGTTCGAGGAGATGGCGCTGCTGTAAATCGGGGTCAGACCCCGATTTTCAGGCTTGCCAGACGGCGTAGCCCTCTTCCTGCAGGGCGATGGCCAGTTCCACTTCCATGTCGCGCGCCGCCTCGTAGGGCATCGGGTTGGCATAGGCGTAGAGCTTCGGCAGCAAGCGCACGCCGAAGCGCTGCACGTAGGAATTCGCGCGGATGCCCGCCTTGTGCTTGTCGAAGCGCTCCTCCGGCGTCAAACCGGTCATGCCGACGTACACGCAGGGCTTCAACATGTCGCGGTCCGGGTTGGCGCTACGGAAGCGGGCGATGTTCAGAACCCTGGGGTCGAGCTCGATGACGTAGACGTTGTGGTGGTGCTTCTTCGCGCGCGCCATGAAAATCGGGGTCAGAGCCCGAATTCGTCTCGCAAGCGAAATCGGGCTCTGACCCCGATTCTTCTCACCCGAGCATTTCCTTCAGCTCGCCGCTGGCGATCAGCTTCTCCAGGTCGCTCGCGCCGCCCACCAGCACGCCCTTCACGAAGACCATCGGGAAGGTCGGCCAGCCGGCCCACATCTTGATCGCCAGGCGCCGGCGCCAGTCGCGCAGGTAGCTGCCGTACTCGAGGTAGCGGTACTTGAACCCGGCGGCGTCGAGGAGCTTGCGCGCCTTCTTCGGGAACGGGTTGTGCCGCATGCCCACCACCACGATGGCGTTCGCCGCCACCGCCTCCTCCACCTCGCGCACGATCTCGCCGCGGTAGTTCGCAAGCCGGTCGCGGATCTCCGGATGGATGCGGTTCTCTTCGAGGACTCTACGCGGCATCAATAACTCCGGAAGCGGATGGCGGGGTCGCGCTTGATCTGCTCGACCAGCGCCACTTCCCAGTCGAGGTAGGCGCGCGCGTGCTTTTCATAGTCCTTGCCGTGCTCGTGGTCGTAGGGCTTGTACCAGACGTCGTCCAGCGTGGTGGTGGCGTTGGTCATGCCCGACTCGGTGGCGAGCCTGGCGGCGAACCAGGCCTGGTTGCCGCCTTCGAGCACGCGCACGTTCGGCCACAGCGCGGCCGCCTCCGGCGCCGCGAGGTGCGCGAGCGTCCCGTCCTCCGAGGTGAGCACCACGTCGCTGGTCTGCGGGATGTTCTCGCGCGCGCTCGCCAGGCGCGAGCGCACGGCCCACCACGCCCCCGGCACGTGCCGGCTGCGAAAGCGCAGGCTGGTCGAGAGGTCGATCACCGTGGCCTGGTCCGGCGAGAGCTCCTGCGGCCGCACGCCGCGCCAGCGCTTGAAGCCGAGGACCTGCGGCGCGCGCGGCCCGCGCTCCAGCGGCCAGTCGCCGGTGTCGGGCTCGAGTACGTAGGCCTCGTCCCAGCCCATCTGGTTGAGCCACGAGGCGGTCATCACCGAGCGCACGCGCTCCGGGTCGATGAGTACCACCCGCGCATTGCGCACGCCGACGAATTCGTCCGCCGCCTGCACCACCTGCCCGCCCGCCGCGTGGCGCGAGCCCGCGAGGTGCCCGGCCTCGAACTCGGCGCGCGAGCGCACGTCGAGGAGGTAGGTGGTGCGCGAGGCATCCCCCTGCCATTGCCGCACCTGTGCGGCGCGCGCGAACTTCACCTGGAAGCGCGCGGCCACCTGCGCCGCCGCCTCGCGCGCCTTGCGCCTGCCCCCGTCCGTGGGCTCGGGCGCCACGCGCTCCGAGCCGTGCTCGCACTGGTAGCCGGCGAGCTCCCAGCCCATGGTGCCGTCCTTGAGCGCGACCACGTCCTTGAACCCCGCGTTGCGCAGCGACTGGCAGCCGATGATGCTGCGCGTGCGCCCCGCGCAATTGACCACCACCAGCGTCTGCGCGTCCGCGAGGTCGTGCACGCGGTACACGAGCTCCGCGCCCGGCGCGTCGATGCCGCCGGGGATGTTCATGCGGTGGTACTCCTCCCAGGGGCGCGAATCGAGGATCACCAGCTTGCGGCCGCCCTCCTTGAGCGCGGCCAGCTCGGCGGGCGGAATGCGCGGCGTGCCGTAGTGGTGCTCGACGAACTCGCCGAAGGCCTTGGAAGGCACGTTGACGCCGCTGAACAGCTCGCCGCCCGCGGCTTTCCACGCGGCGCAGCCGCCTTCCAGGATTTCGACGTCGGTGTAGCCGAAGGCAGCGAGTTTCGCGGCGGCGCGCGCCGCGAGGCCCTCGTGGCCGCCGTCGAGCAGCACCAGCGGCGCGCTCTTGCGCGGCAGCAGGTCCTGCGCCATCAGCTCCAGTTTCGAGAGCGGCAGCGAGCAGGCGAAAAACGGATGCCCCTGGTAATGCACGCCCTGCTCGCGCACGTCGAGCAGCGCCAGCTCGCCGCCCGCGAGCAGGCGCTCGCGCAGCGCCGCGGGCGTCACGAGCGCGCTTCGCGGATGTCCGAGTGCGGCGGGAACACGTCCCAGCGGTCCTCTTTTTCCTTGTAGAACTCGCGCCGGTGCAGCTGCTCGAGGGCCAGGCCGTACATGTGGAAGTTCAGCAGCGGCGCCTCGATGTGGATCGAATGCAGGTCCTCGGGCAGGAAGGCGACGCCGGTGCCCTGGCGCACCACGTCGCTGCCCTTCACTTTCACGCCGCCGCCGCTGCGCTCGTAGAACTTGTTCAGCTCTTCGCCGGTCACCCCTACGATCACCGCCCAGGTGGTGTGGTTGTGCGCCGGCGTGCCGTGCCCGCCGAGGGCCGAATTGGCGTACAGCGCGAAGCGGTGGTCCGCGTCTTCCGAGAGCCGGTACAGGCACGAAAAGCGCTTGCCGCCCGGCGCCGGCGGCGGGTACTCCGCCGAGTTGAACAGGTCCGTGCGCGCGGCGAGCCCGATCAGGCGCGCCTTGATGTGCTCGAGGCTCGCGCGCGTCACGCCCTCGCGGCGCTCGATCTCGCGGATCTCGGCGACGGCGGCGTCGATGGCTTTCCTGCGTTCGGCGGCTTTTTCCATGGCGAAATCCTAACTCAGTCCCAGACGCCGCGGCGCTGGGCTTTCACCTTGGAGCGGCGCAGCTTGCCCTCGATGCGGCGCTCCCTGGAGGCCCGGGTGGGGCGGGTGGGGCGGCGCTTCTTCGGCACATGGGCGGCAGCCGCGACCAACGCGTGCAGCCGCGCGAGCGCCTCGGCGCGGTTCATTTCCAGGCTGCGGTGCTGCTGGGACTTGATGACCACCACCCCGGTGCGCGTGATGCGCTGGTCGCCGCGCTGCAGCAGGCGCTGCTTCACCGCTTCGGGCAGGGAGGAGGCGCGGATGTCGAAACGCAGGTGGACCGCGTTGGAAACCTTGTTGACGTTCTGGCCGCCCGCGCCTTGCGCGCGCACGGCTTGCAGCTCGATCTCGCGCTCGGGAATCGTGAAAGCGGCCGGGACCATGCCCGCCATGCGCTAGCGCTTCTTGTAGATCGGCCGCCGCTTGACCATCGCCACCGGGTTCTCGTCCTTGTGGCGGAAGCTGATGCGCCCGCGCGTCAGGTCGTAGGGCGAGATTTCCATCGTCACGCGGTCCCCGGCGAGGATGCGGATGCGGTTCTTGCGCACCTTGCCGCCGGCGTAGGCGAGCACGGTGGCGCCGTTGGTGAGCTCTACGCGGAACTGGGTGCTCGGCAGCACTTCCTGCACCACGCCTTCCATCTCCAGCATTTCTTCCTTGGCCATGCAAATTCCTGTGGTATTGCGAGGCGCGCAGTATACGCCTACCAGCCGCTGCCGCCCCCGCCGCCGCCGCCGCCGCCGGAGGAGCCGCCGCCCCCTCCGCCGCCGCCGCCCGAGCTCGAGCCGGGCGGCGTGGAGGCGGAGCTGATGGTGCTGTCCATCGCGCCGAGCGAGCTCGCGAACGAACCGCCGCCGAACAGCCCGCCTCCGGAACTGGCGCTGTAGTAGCCGGCCACCGCGGCGCTCACCCCGGCGGCGCCGAGGATCGCCGTGAAGCGGTCGGCCCAGGTCTTTTCCACCTCGAGCGCCACCGCGTAGGGCAGCAGGCGCGCGAACTCTTCCGGGGTCTGCGCCGGCGCCTTCATGCGCGCGAGCTCATCCTTCTCCGCGACCTCCATGTACTGGCGCAGCCCCTGGATCGCGTCCTGCAGCTTCCTGCCCTCGACGCTGTAGGCGGGAAGCAGGAACCGGAACAGGACCAGCAGCCCCGCCATCGCCGCGCCGAACGCGAGCATGGCGCCGATCGGCGCCTCGAGCATGCCCATCAGCACCACGGCGGCGATGGCGATCGCGATGCCGGCGCTCCAGGAACCCAGGTTGCGCGAGAACAGTTTGCCGTCGTAGAGCAGGGCCAGCTCGCGCTCCAGCAGGCCGCGCACCGTCTGCACCGCCGCGTCGTGCGTCTTGCCGATGGTCTTCACGGCGGAGGCCGCGGGCAGCAGCGCGCCCAGCGCCAGTTCGCCCGGCTGCAGGGCGACTTCCCTGCCGCTGCGCTCGAGGCGGTAGCCCTCCGGCTGCTGGGTGATTTTGAGGAAGCCGCGCGCGCCCAGGCCGAGCAGCCCCGCGGAGAAGCAGCGGTCATCGAACCCCATCTTGTCGACGTAGCGCACGCCCGACGGGCCCATGCCGGCGGGCGGGTCGTAGCGCGGGAACGCGGGCCCGGCGCGCGGATCGCGCCCGACCAGGTCCCAGCGCCACCAGAGGAACAGAAGCAGCAGCACCAGGCCGATCGGCCCGGGCAGCACGCCGCGGTTGTCGCCGATCCACCAGCGCGCGCGTTCGCCCAACCAGGGCTGATGCACGACGCCCTTGGGGAACATCAGGACGATGGTGAGTCCTTGCCGCGGCCCCATGGCCCGCGTGGTGCGGAAACTCGCCCCGCCGTCGCGCGCTTCGGCCACGTAGTTGCGCAGGCGCTCGCCCTGGTCGCCGGTGTAGGCCTCGAGCTTGAGCTGGTCCGCCGGCACGGCGGAGGGCAGCGACACGTCGGCCGAGATGCGGTCCATGGCGAAAGTCCAGCCGTTGCCGTTCACGTTCCAGTACAGCTCGTCGTGGTCCGCGAAAAAACCGAGCTGGCGCGAGGTGCGATAGGTGATTTCGTAGACGTGCCTGCCGCGCGGCAGCAGCACCCTCGCATCGCCGATGCGGATGCGCTCGCCGTTGGCGTAGGGGGCCACGCTCCAGGGCTCGGTCGCCCCGTCGCGGCTCACCGCCACCACCCGGAACGGCACCTTGACGCGCGCGCCGCCGCGGTCGCGGTAGTCGGTGGGAAAATCGCGCAGGATGCCGCGCTGGATTTCGCGCCCCTCCACCTGCACTTCGATCCGCTCGGTGACGAAGAGGCCGCCGTCCGCGTCGATGCGGATGCGGCTCTCGAAGTCGAGCACCCGCTCCTCGGCCGCCGCCGGCAGCGCGGCGAGCAGCAGGGCGAGCGCGAAGATCCTCACAGCGCGACCTTCACCGCCGCGCGGTCCTCGGTATCGAAGAACGGCAAGGGCTGGAAGCCGAACAGGCGCGCGACGAGCAATTCGGGAAACGACTCCAGGCGCGTGGCGTACTGCTTCACCGCGCCGTTGTAGAAGCGGCGCGCGTACTGGAGGTGGTCCTCGACCTCGACCAGCTTCGCCGACAGGTCGCGGAAATTCGCGTCGGCCTTCAACTGCGGGTAGTTCTCCTGCAGCAGCAGGAGCTGCTGCAGGCGGCCGCCGAGCTCGCGCTCCAGCGCGAAGCGCGCTTCGCTCTTCTGCTCTGCGAGCGCGCTGCCGCGCAGCTCGGTGACGGCGGTGAGCAGCGCCTTCTCGTAGCCGGCGTAGCCCTTCACCGCCTCGACCAGCTGCGGCACGAGATCCGCTCGGCGCTTCAGCTGCACGTCGATGTCGGCGAACCCCTGGCGCGCCTGGTTGCGCTCGCCGATCAGCCGGTTGTAGTACACGACCCCCGCCATCAGCAGGACCACCAGCGCCGCCGCCGCGAACCACATTTCAGTCTCCCCGCTGCGCCACGATGAACAGGCGCCGGAAGGGAAAAAGTGTACGTCCGTCCGCCTGCGGCGGATACCAGGCGGCGACGCGGCGCCGGTAGTCGGCCTCGAAGGCGGCTTTCTCGGCGCCCTGCAGCCGGTCGAGGAACTGCTTGAGCCAGCTGCCCTTGGTGTACTCGGCCACCGGGTTCTCGCCCGAGAGCACCTGCAGGTATTCGGTCTCCCAGATTTCCAGTTTCGCGGCGCGGCCCTGCAGCAGGCGCCAGTACTCCCCCGGCGCGGCCACCGGGTCGCGGCGCAGCTGCGGTTCCAGCCTGGCGCGCCACGGCCCCTGCTCGATCGTCTCCACGATGGTGGTGTGCGAGGGTGCGGTGAAATTGCGCGGCATCTGGATGGCGAGGAAGCCCCCCGGCGCGACCGCCTCGAGCAGGCCGGGGATCAACTGGTCGTGGCCGTCCAGCCATTGCAGCGCGGCGTTGCTGTAGAGCACCTCCACCGGCGCGGCCGGCCGCCAGCGCCCGATGTCGCCCTGCACGAATTTCGCGCTCGGGAATTCGACGCGCGCCCGGGCCAGCATCTCGGGCGAGGAGTCCACGCCGGTGAGCTGCGCTTGCGGCCAGCGCGCGAGGAACAGCGGCGCGAGGTTGCCCGCGCCGCAGCCCAGGTCCACCACAGTCGCCGGCGCAGCGGCCGGCACGCGCGCGAGCAAATCCACCGCCGGGCGCATGCGTTCTCCCGCGAATTTCAGGTACTGCGCCGGATCCCAGCTCAGGTGGAAACCCTGTTCCTTCCGCCCTTCTTGGCGCGGTACAGCGCCTCGTCGGCGGCCTTGAGCACCTGCGAGGGCGGCTGGCGCTCGACCTCCGGCGCCGCGGCGCCGATGGAGATCGTGACCGAGAGCATTTTCATCGGCACGCTGTCGCCGCGGCGGCGGATGCCCGCCTCCTGCTGGCGCGGGCGCTCCTCGCCGCGCACCGCCATCCGGTAGCGCTCGATCGAGGAGCGGATCGCCTCCAGGTAGGGCAGCGCCTGCTTGAGCGTCTTGTCGCGGAACAGCACGCTGAACTCCTCGCCGCCGTAGCGGAAGGCCTCGCCGCCGCCGCCGACTTCGTCCAGCCGCGCCGCCACCAGCTTCAACACCTGGTCGCCGACGTCGTGGCCGTGCGTGTCGTTGAAGCCCTTGAAATGGTCCACGTCGGCCATCGCGATCACGTAGTCCGGTCCCAGCGCGCGCAGCCGCTCGTCGAGCGCGCGCCGGCCGGGCAGCCCGGTGAGCTCGTCGCGAAAGGCGAGGCGGTGCGATTCCTGCACGAAGGCCACCAGCACGATGGCGCCGGCCGAGGTCATGAAAGCGCCGAACACGCTCGCCGACTCGGCCCATTCGGCGGCGACGAAGAACGCGGCGAGGGCGGCCACCAGGCCGAAGTCGAGCGGCGTGTGCTTGGGCCAGGCGCGCCAAACCGCGACGATGAAGGCCGCGGCGAACACCAGGCGCCCGGCGAGCGGCGTGGGCGGCGAGCGCAACAGCCAATGCTCGAGCAGGCCCTGCCAGGCGAGCCCGGAGAGCATGCTCCGGCCCGCGGCGGCGATCCACAGGATCAGCAGCGCCTCGAAGCCGAGCAGCAGCAGCCAGCGGTAGCTGCCGTAGTACAGCACCCCGCGCTCGGGCAGCGCCATGGCGGCGAGCGCGTTCAGCGGCACCAGCACCACCAGCGCGGTGTACACCGCCTTCGCCGCGAATCCGCCCAGGCCCTGCGCGTAGACGTAGCCCGCGTAGGCGGCGAGCAGCGACGCGAGCAGGATCAGCGCGCGGCCGCGGTTGAAGCGCAGCGCGAACAGCACCCCGAGCGCGAGCACCACGTAGGGCCCGAGCGTGCGCAGGCCCGAGAGCGACTCGGGCAGCCCCGGGCCGAACGCCGCCGCCAGCGCGGCGAGGACCAGGATCGCCGCGGCCGGGAGGGCCGGCCTGAGCTCGCTAGGCACCAAGCCGGTCCGGCCTGAATCCCACGTCGCAGACTTTCCCACGCTGTGCGCGCTTGCCCAGGTGCCCGGAGAGCTGCCTGGCGTCCAGCGTTTCCACCGCGCGGTTCTTGCGCCGGATGCCCGAGACGGCGAGCGACTTGCCGTCGGTGGCGGCGAGCGCGGCGAGCGCGATCTTCCCGGGGAGCGCGATCAGCTGCACGCCGACGCCGCCGTTGGGGCGCACGGGGATTTCGTCGAGCGGGTACAGCAGCAGGCGCGCGTCGGAGGACAGCGCGGCGAGATATTTCGCCTCGCCCAGCGGCGCGGGCACTTGCGCGCGCGCGCCTTCGCCCACGCTCATGAAGTCCTTGCCCTGCCGGGTCTTGGACACCAGGTCGCCCAGCTTGCACACGAAGCCCAGGCCCGCGCTGGAATTCATCAGCAGCCGCCGTTCCGGGTCGCCGGTGCCCATCCAGACGATGTCGTCCGAGGAGGAGTTCACCAGCGTGTTGACCGGCGAGCCGTCGCCGCGGCCGGCGGGGAGGGCGGCCGCGTCCAGCGTGAAGGTCTTGCCGGAAGCCGCCAGCACGATCACCGCGTCGGTGGTCTTGCACTCGAGCGACTGCAGCAGGCCGTCGCCGTCCTTGAAGCTGAGCGTGGCGGGATCCATGCCGTGCCCGGTGCGCGCGCGGATCCAGCCCTTTTGCGACAGCACCACCGTGATCGGCTCCTCCACCACCGTGCGCTCGACCTGCGAGCGCTCCTCGCGCTTGATCAGCGTGCGGCGCGCGTCGCCGTATTTCTTGGCGTCCTCGTCGAGCTCCTTCACCACGAGCTTCTTCAGCTCCTTCTCGTCGCCGAGGATCTCCTTCAGGCTCTTCCTCTCCGCCTCGAGGGATTTGCGCTCCTCGTTCAGCTTCACGCCGTCGAGCCTGGTGAGCTGGCCGAGGCGGATGTTGACGATGTCCTCGGCCTGGCGCTCGCTGAACTTCCACTTGGCCATCATCTTCGCCTTGGCGTCGCCCTGGTCCTCGGCCGCGCGGATCAGCTTGATGATCTCGTCGATCCTCGCGTAGGCGAGCAGGCGCCCGAGCACGATGTGCAAGCGCTCCTCGCACTTGTCCAGGCGGTGCTGCGTGCGCCGGCGCACCGTCTGCGAGCGCCAGTCGCCCCATTCGCGCAGGACTTCGACGATGCCCTTGGTCTCCGGCAGGCCGTCCAGGCCCAGCCAGGTCATGTTCATCGCGTAGCGCGTCTCCAGGCTGGTGTTGACCATCAGCGCCGCCATGGTCTGCTCGGCGTCCTGGCGCGAGCTGCGAGGCTCGATCACCAGGCGCAGCCTGGATTTGCGGTCGCTCTCGTCCCGCACCGCCTCGACCTGGTCGAGCACGAACTGCTTGAGGCGCTTTTGCTCCTGGTTGACTTCCTTCTTGCCGGCGGGGGGCTTGGGGTTGACCAGCGCCTCGATTTCCTCGAGCACCTGGCGGCAGGACACCCCGTGCGGCAGCTCGCTCACCACGATGCGCCACTGGCCGCGCGCCAGCGGCTCCACCGCCCAGCGCGCGCGCAGGGCGATCGAGCCCCTGCCGGTTTCATACGCCTGCCGGATTTCCTCCGCGGGCGAGATCAGCTGCGCGCCGCCGGGGAAGTCCGGCCCGGGCAAGAGTTCCAGCACCTCGTCGAGCTTGGCGCGCGGGTGCTTGATGACGTACGCCGCCGCCGCGGCGACTTCCTTCAGGTTGTGCGAGGGGATGCGCGTGGAAAATCCGACCGGGATGCCGAAGGAGCCGTTCAGCAGGCCGAAGGGCAGGCGCGCGGGCAGCAGCACCGGCTCGTCGAACTTGCCGTCGTAGTTCTTGATGAAATCCACCGTGCCTTCGCCGATCTCGGCCAGCACCAGCTCGGCGTGGCGCGAGAGCTTCGCCTCGGTGTAGCGGTAGGCCGCCGCCGAGTCGCCGTCGCGGCTGCCGAAATTGCCCTGCCCGTCGATGAGCGGGTAGCGCATCGAGAACGGCTGCGCGAGGTGGACGAGGGCCTCGTAGGTGGAGGAGTCGCCGTGCGGGTGGTACTTGCCGAGCACCTCGCCGACGTAGCGCGCGCACTTGGCGAAGCCCTGCGTGGCGGCGTCGCCCATCGCGTAGAGGATGCGCCGCTGCACCGGCTTCAAGCCGTCGGCGACCTCGGGGAGGGCCCGCGACCTGACGGTGGAGACCGCGTAGCCGAGGTAGGCCTGCGAGGCATGGCGCTCGATCGGCGCCGCGTCGTCGCCGTTCTCGGGCGTGAACAGGTCGGGCGTTCGCGTATCCATGGTCACCTGAAAAGGTCGAGTTGTTTGTCAGCCACCGCCACGGCGAGCTCGACGGCTTTCTTCGCCTTGCCGAGATCGTCGCTCGCGCCCACCCTGCCGGAGGCCTCCCAGGTGTAGCGGCCTTCGCCGGCGAGGGTCACCTTGCCGAGTTTCTGCCTGCCCTGCCAGAGCACGTGGCCCTTGTAGGCCCGCTCCCACACCGGCTTGGGCTTTTTCCTAGACATCGGCCTCGACAGTCTTCCAGTGCTCGCGCATCCAGTTCCTTCTTTCTTCCGCTTCGCCCGCATCCATCAGCTTCTCGAATGTCAGTTTGACCCTGGCAACGTCCTTGGCCAGCAGCTGCATGCGCACCAGGCGCCGCGTGTCCGGGTTCATGGTGGTCTCCCAGAGCTGCTCGGGGCTCATCTCGCCCAGGCCCTTGAAGCGCGAGATCTCCCAGGAGCCCTCCTTCACCTTCTCTTTCTTCAAGCTGGCGAGCGTCTCTTCCAGCTCGTCGTCGTCCAGGCAGTAGGCGCGGCGCGCCGGCCTGCCCTTGCCCTGCGACGGGATCTCCACCTTGAACAGGGGCGGCTGCGCGACGTAGACGTGCCCCGCCTCCACCAGCTTGGGCGCGTGCATGAAGAAAAAGGTGAGCAGCAGCGCCTGGATGTGCCCGCCGTCCACGTCGGCGTCGGTCATCAGGATCACCTTGCCGTAGCGCAGGCCCGTGAGGTCCACCTCGTCGTCGGGCCCGTGCGGATCCACCCCGATGGCGGTGGCGATCGCCTGCAGCTCCTTGTTGGCGAGTACGGTGCGCGAATCCTTGGACATGGTGTTGAGCACCTTGCCGCGCAGCGGCAGGATCGCCTGCGACTCCTTGTCGCGCGCTTCCTTCGCCGAGCCGCCCGCCGAGTCGCCCTCCACCAGGAACAATTCGTTGCGCGCCACGTCGCCGGAGGCGCAGTCGACGAGCTTGCCGGGCAGCGTGGCGATGCCGGAGGATTTCTTGCGCTCGACCTTCTTGCCCTTGGCGAGGCGCGCCAGCGCCTGCTCGATGGCCAGCTCGGCGATCTTCCTGCCGTCCTCGGGATGCTCGTTCAGCCACAGCTCGAAGGCGTCCTTCACGCACAGTTCCAGCAGCTTGGCCGCGTGGCGCGTGGTGAGCTTTTCCTTGGTCTGGCCGTGGAACTGCGTGCGCACGATGCGCGCCGAGAGCGTGAAGCAGGCGCGCGCCCAGACGTCGTCCGCGATCAGCTTCACGCCCTTGGGCGCGAGCGCGCGCGCGTCCATGAAGGCGCTGATCGCGTCGTAGGCGCCGCCGCGAAAGCCCGCCTCGTGCGTGCCGCCCGAGCGCGTCGGGATGAGGTTCACATGGCTGTCGGCGAAGACCTCGCCCTCGGCCACCCAGCCGATCGCCCAGGCCGCGCCCTCGCCGGGCTCGATCTCGGGGATGCTCGACTCGGCAAAATACCGCTCGCCGGAGAACAGCGGCGCCACCAGCTCCCGCCCCTGCAGCATGAACTCGAAGTACTGCGCCATGCCGCGCTCGTACTTCCAGCTTTTCTTCTCCTTGCCCTCGACCTCGAGCACGGTGGTGAGGCCGGGCAGCAGGTAGGCCTTGGAGCGCACCAGGTGCTCGAGCTCGGGCATCGGGATGCCGGGCGAGTCGAAGTACTTCGCGTCCGGCCACAGGCGCACCACGGTGCCGCTGCGCTTTTCCTTGATCTTCTCGCTCTTGAGCTTTTGCTTGAGCTCGCCGCCCTCGAAGGCGATCGAGTGCCGGCCGCCGTCGCGGTAGACGGTGACTTCCAGGCGCCTGGACAAGGCGTTGGACACCGCCACGCCCACCCCGTGCAGGCCGCCGGAGATGTGGTACACGCCTTCGCCGGACTTCGCGAACTTGCCGCCCGCGTGCAGCATGCCGAAAGCGACCTCCACCGCCGGCTTCTTTTCCTCCGGATGCATGTCCACCGGGATGCCGCGGCCCTCGTCCTCGACCTCGACCGAGCCGTCCTCGAACACGCGCACGGTGATCCTCTTGCCGAAGCCGGCGAGCGCCTCGTCCACCGCGTTGTCGATCGCCTCCTGCACGATGTGCAGCGGGTGCACGGTGTGCGTGTACATGCCCGGCATACGGCGCACCGGCTCCAGGCCCTTCAAGGCCTGGATGGCGGAGGCGTCGTAGACTTGTTGTTTGGCCATGTATCTAGTAGCGGCGCTAGGCCGGACAACTAGATATTGTAGGCCAATTGGCGCAGGCGCTCCCAGTCGACCAGCCTGGAAAGATCCGCCTCGAGCGGCAGCTCGATCCTGCCTTCCCGGATCTCCGGCACCAGCGTGCTCACCTGCCCGGTCATCGTCAGGAAAAAAGTCTGCTCCGCCGCCATCGTGCCGGGCTGCTGCAGATTGATGAGCGTCCCCAGCGCGCTCTCCGCATAAATGCCCACCGCCGTCTTCGCGCCGCGCACGGCCGCCATCGCCGCGATCGCCCGCGTCTCGGCCAACCCCACGCGCCCGGGCTTGGTCGACAGAGCCTTCGCCCCGCGCTCCAGGTACAGCGCCGCGTCTTCCTTCGACGCGCAGCTGCGATCCACCAGGATCGGGATCGGGCTTGCCTTCTGCAGCGCCTCGAACTGCGCATCCGGCTGCAGCGCGCAAGGATCCTCCGCCACCGTCACGCCCGCCGCCGCGAGCTTGCGCACGTAGTCCGGCGCATCGCCGCGTGCGTAGTGGCTGTTGGCGTCGACATACAGTTCCACCTTCGGCCCGACCGCGGTGCGGATTTCCTTCAACACCTGCAGGTCCGTGTCCACGCCCTGTCCGCCCTTCACCTTCAGCACGCGAAAACCGTACTTCGCGCAGACCGCGGCGGACTCGGCCGCCATCGCCTTGGGCCTCTGCCGCGTCACCGTCCACGCCACCTCGCGCGAGCGGCCCGCGTCCCACAGCTTCCACAGCGGCTCGCCCGCCTGCGCGGCGCGCAGCGTCCAGCAGGCGCTCTCGATCATGCCCTTGGCGAGGCGGTTCTCCGGGATGCCGGCGAAGGCCTTGGCGACGACCTTCTCGTCGGTGAGGTCCACTGCACGCAGCCGGGGAATCAGGAAATCCTCGAAGGCCGCGGCGAGCGACTTCGGCGACACGCCGCTCCAGGTGTCCTTCAGCGTGCCCTCGGCGATGCCCGAGCAACCCTCCGCCTCCAGCTTGAGCAGCGCGAACAGTCCCGAGTCCTCGCGCGCGTTGGCCCACACCACTTCGCGCGCGTACGGCAGGCGGTAGAACAACAGCGACCAGCGCTCGAGCTTCACTTGAGCTGGTAGCGCAGCGGCTCGCCGCGCGCGAGATGATCGAGGTTTTCGGCGATCTCGCTCCAGCGCCGTTCCACCATGCCGGTGGTCCACGCCGCGATGTGCGGCGTCATCCAGACGTTGTCGAGCTCGTGGAACGGGTGCTTCGAAGGCGCGATGGTCAGGTTGTCCTTGCTCGGGTAGGCGTACCAGACATCCAGCGTCGCGCCGCGGATGCGCCTGTTCTTCAGCGCCGCGTAGAGCGCGTCCTCGTCCACGATGGCGCCGCGGCCGACGTTGACGAGCACCGCCGAGGGCTTCATAGCGGCGAAGCGCTTCGCGTCGAACAGGCGCTCGGTCTGCGGCGCGAGCGCCGCGGCGATCACGACGTAATCGCATTCGGCGAGGAATTCGTCGATCCTCGCAAGCGGATACTGTGCGTCCACGTGCGGCACCTCGCGCAGCGTGCGGTTGCAGCCGAGCACGCGCACGCCGAAGCCCTGCAGGCGCCCGGCGACCGCGCGGCCGATCGCGCCGAGCCCGACGATGCCGACGGTCTTGCCGAAGAGCTCCCCGTTGATCGGGCCGTTCACGCGCCCGCTGTAGCGCCAGCTGCGCTCGTTGCGCAAGCTCTCGTGCGAAGGCACGAAGGACATCTGGCACCAGAGCAGGATCGCGAGCATCACGTACTCGGCGCTGCCCTCGGCATGGCCGTAGCAGTTGCACACGCGCACGCCCGGCGGCACGGCGGGGAAATCGATGAAGTCCACGCCGGTGCCGGGCGACTGGATCAGCCGCAGCTTCGGCGCCGGCGGAAAGGTCTTGTTCCACACGAGCGAGATCAGCACGTCGGCCTGCGCCAGCGCGCGCGCGAATTCCTCGCGCGGGTCGCTCTCGAGGAAGCGCGCCGCCGTCCAGCGCGTGCGCAGCTTGGCGAGCAGCGTGTCGCTGAGGTGGTGGATGAGCGAGCCGTAGAACACGACATGCATGCGTGCTATCGTGCCCGCGCGGAGGAAAACGGGCAATGGCATTTCAGGTGGAGGTCGCCGCGCCGGGCGCGGATCGCCTCGGCGAATGCCCGCTGTGGGACGAGCGCGCCCAGCGCCTGTGGTGGGTGGACAGCCGCTGGCCCGCGGTGAAGCAGCTCGACCCCTCGAGCGGCGCGGTGATGATGCTGGTATTGCCCGAGGTGGTGGGCAGCATCGCGTTCCGCGAGCAGGGCGGGCTGCTCGCGGCGACCAAGAGCGGCATCCACTTCCTCGACCCCTCGAGCGGCGCGCTCGCGCCCGCGGCCAACCCCGAGGAGCAGCTGCCCGAGAACCGCTTCAACGACGGGCGCTGCGACCGGGCGGGCCGCTTCTGGGCCGGCACCATGTGCGACCTGCGGCGCGACGCCGTGGGCTCGCTGTACCGCTTCGACGCGGACCTGCGCTGCACCAAGCTGCGAAATGCGATCATCATCCCGAACAGCCTCGCCTTCAGCCCCGACGACCGCACCATGTACTTCGCCGACACCAACCGCCACACCCTCTGGGCATACGATTACGACATCACCAGCGGCGCGGCGAGCAACGAGCGCGTGTTCGCCGACGCCGGGACGGGCCGGCCCGACGGCTCCTGCGTGGACGCCGAAGGCTGCCTGTGGAACGCGGAGTACGGCGCCTGGCGCCTGGTGCGCTACACGCCGCAGGGAAAAGTGGATCGCGTGATCGAACTGCCGGTGGCCAATCCGACCTGCTGCTGCTTCGGCGGCGAGGACCTGGGCACGCTCTACGTCACCACGGCGACACAGCGCCTCGCGCCGGAGGAGCTGGCGAAGCAGCCGCAAGCGGGCAGCCTGCTCGCGCTGCGCCCGGGCGTGCGGGGCCTGCCCGAGGCGCGCTTCGCGGGATGACGATGGAAAAGCCGCTCACCGGCAAGGTCCCGCGCGGGCGCATCGGCATGCTGGAGCTGCCGCGCCTGCCGGAAGATCTGCTGCGGTCCTTTCGCAGCCTTGAGGACTTGTCCGGCACGGTGTCGGATGCGATGGACGAGCTGGGCATCGCGGGCGCCGTCGCCTCGTCAGCCCTGAGACCGACCGACGCGAAGGCGCGCTTGTGCGGCCCCGCGCTCACCGTGCTCAACCGGCCGCTCGGCGTGCCGGTGGCGAAAGCCGTGCAGGCGAACGTGTCGCGCCTGGGAGAGATCGAGGCGCACAACCTCGCCGCCGCCGGGGACGTGCTCGTCATCCAGGGCGTGGAGGGCATCTCCAGCATGGGCGCGATCTCGGCCTCGATCGGCAAGCGCCAGGGCGAGGCCGGCGCGGTGGTGGACGGCGCGGTGCGCGACATCGCGCACTCGCGCGGCATCGGCTACCCGGTGTGGTGCAGGGGCGCGAGCCCGATCACCGGCAAGTGGCGCATCGAGACGGTCGCGGTCAACGTGCCGGTGGCGATCTGCGGCATTCCGGTGAAGCCCGGAGACCTGGTGGTCGCGGACGAAGTCGGCGTGTGCTTCGTGCCGCACGAGCGCGCGGCGCAAGTGCTCGCGGTGGTGCGCCGCCTCCTGCAGTATGAAGAGGAGCGCATGCGCCAGATCGCTGCGGGCGTTTCGGTGCCCGATCTGGCCAGGTCGCCGCGGAAGTGACGGCGCGCAAGGCGGTCAGCGCGGCCTGTTCAAGGACACAGGTAGCCGGTCCCGGCCGGATTCCTGAAACACCCCACTGACTCCGGCAGCAGGTGCTTGGGCAGCCAGAGGACGACCTCGGGGAAGTAGATGCAGAACACGATGGCGCCCAGGAACACGACATAGATCGGCAGCGACGCGAGCAGCGCCCGGGAGAAGCGCACCCCGATGAACTTCGACGCCATCAGCAGCGCGAGGCCGTAGGGCGGCGTGATCAGCCCGAAGGCGAGCGTGAGGATGATCACCACGCCCATGTGCACCGGGTTGATGTCGGCGTTCCTGGTCAGGTCGGTGATGATCGGCATGAAGATGATGATCGCCGGGATGGCGTCGATGAAATCGCCGATGATGATGAACAGGCCCACCAGCAGCAGCATGATCAGGAACGGGTCGTTGCCCGCCGCGCTGGAGATCCAGCCCGAGACCACCGCCGGGCCGCGCAGGTAGGCCAGCATCCAGCCGAAGGCCGAGGCGGCGGCGATGGTGATGAGCGGGATCGAGTACAGCAGCCCGGTCAGCGCCATGTCGCGCGGCAACTGGCGCAGGTAGCCGCGATTGAGCACGGGGACCGCCACCGCGAGGATGTAGACCACGGCGACCACCCCGGCCTCGGTCGGCGTGAAGATGCCCGACAGGATGCCGCCCATGATGATGAAGGGGATCACCAGCGGCAGCGAGGCCTTGCGCGTGGCGGCCGAAACCTCGCGCAGGCTGGAGCGCCGCCGCTTGATCCCGACCGGGCCGAAGAAATGGCTGTAGATCATCAGCCCGATGCCCACCAGCAGGCCGGGCACCACGCCGCCCAGGAACAGCCCGCCGATCGACACGTTGCCGGTGGCGCCGTAGACCACCGCCATGATGCTGGGCGGGATGAGGTTCGCCATGGTCGAGGCGGAGGCGATCAGCGCGGCGATGAAGCCCGGGTCGTAGCCCTCGCGCTTCATGTCCGGCCCGAGCGTGCGCGTCAGCACCGCCACGTCGGCCGCGGAGGAGCCCGAGATGCCGGCGAAGAACAAGCTGAACAGCGTGACCACCTGGGCAAGCCCGCCGCGCACGTGCCCGATCAGCGCCTGCGACAGCGTGATCATGCGCGCCGTGATGTTGGCCGCCGTCATCAGCTCGCCCACCATGAGGAAGAACGGCACCGCCAGCAGCGCTTCCAGGTCGATGCCGTTGAACAGCTGCGTCATGATCGAGGGCAGGCCGATGGGCGTGAAGGCGGTCACCGCCAGCACGCCGGCGATCAGCGCGAACGCCACCGGCACGCCGAGGTAGCCCAGGAACAGGAACAGGAACGCCATCAGGAAGATGAGCACGCCGTTGGTGCTCATGGCGGACCGGCGAATCCGTTCTTGCAGCCGTTCACCAGCTGCTCGACGGTGAACAGCGCGACCAGGATGCCGCACAGTGGGATCGCGGCGTAGAGGCTCGCGAGCGGCGTCATCGAGGGCATGCGCAGGCTGGTGAAGCCGTCGAGGAAATTGAGGTAGCCGTACCAGATCATGCAGGCCGCGACGGCGAGCACCACCAGGCGGTTGAACACCTCGAAGGCGAGGCGCTTGCGGCCGGTCATGGATTCGGCCAGCACCGCGAGGTAGAGGTGGTCGTTGCGGCGCGTCGCCGCCGCGGTGCCGATGAACACGCCGTAGATGAAGAAGGTCATGGTGACCTCCTGCAGCCACAGCCAGGGGCGGCCGAGGGTGCGCGTGACGATGTCGCAGACCACGGCCACGGTGAATCCCGTGATCGCCACCCCGCACAGCACCATCAGCGCGCGCTCGACGACGTCGAGCGCGCGCCACTTGAGATGGCGCTGCTCCTCCAGGACGAGCGAAATGGCGGTGCGCTACTTCACGTTGCGCACGAGGCCGAGGATCTTGACCGCGTGCGGCCCGAGCTGTTTGGCCAGCCGGTCCTGGATCGGCTTGCTCACCTTCTCGAACCCGCTCTTGTCGACCTTGGTGACGATCTTCACGCCGAGCTTTTCGAGCTTGGCGCGCGACTCGAGCTCCATCGCGAAGGCCTTGGCCGGCTGCACGGCGTTGAGCGCGTCGGCCGCCGCCTGCACCCACTTCTTCTGGCCGGCGCTGAGGCTGCTCCAGAGCTTGTCGCTGACGAACAGCACGGAATTGTTCGCCTCGTGCTCGGTCACCGACATGACCGGCGCCACCTCGTAGTGCTTGTTGATGAAATACACGGTGTAGCCGTTCTCGGCGCAGTCGACCACGCCGGTCTGCAGGGACGTGTACACCTGGCCGAAGTCCATGTGCACGATCTGCGCCCCGTAGGCGGGGAACAGGGTGTCCTCGGTCATGGTCGCCTGCACGCGCACTTTCACGTTCTTGAGCGCGGCGAGGTCGGGGATCTCCTTCTTGCAGTACAGGTTGCGCAGGCCCTGGCTGCCGAGCGTCAGCATGTGCGCGCCCTTCACCTTGGCCGCGTACATCTCCCGCATCGCCGCGATGATCTTCGGATCGGTCAGCGCCTTCACCGCGTGCGCGGGGGAGCGGAAGATGAAGTGCAGCGAGAACACGCCGGACTCGGGCTGGATGGTCGAGGAGTTGGCGGTCGACACCAGCACGAAGTCGATGTCGCCGGTCTGCACCTTCTGCAGCGTCTGCGCCTCGGAGCCGAGCTGCGCGCCGGGATACTGGTTGATCGACATCGTGCCCTTGCTCAGCTCCTCCAGCTTCTTGCCGAAGACGTCGGCGCCGTAGGCATAGGCGCTGGTGCGCGGCTGGTCGTAGGCGAAGGAGAACTGGCGGTTCTGCGCCAGTGCCGCCGAAGAAGCGGCAGTGAGCCCTGCGCACAGGGCAATGAGACGAGCGTGTCTGGATTTCAGCATGGCGTGATCCCTCCCGAGATCGTTGGCGACAGGGGCCGCTGGCCCCGAAAGTGGGTGATTGTATGCCCGAAGCTGCGCCGCCCAGGGCCGCCTACATGATCTGGTTCACCACGCCGCCGTCGACGCGCAGGGCGGCTCCCGTGGTCGCCGAGGCGCCGGCGCCGCAAAGATAGACCGCCAGGTTGGCGACTTCCTCCGCCGAGGTGAAGCGGCGCAGCAGCGAGGTGGGCCGGAACGTCGCGAAGAAGTCCGCCTCGATCTGCGCGACGGTCTTGCCGGCGGCCTTGGCGCGCTCCGCGCGCAGGCGCTCGGTGGTCTCGGTACGCGTCGGCCCCGGCAGCAGCGCATTGACCGTCACGCCCGTGCCCGCCAGCTCCATCGCCAGCCCGCGCGAGATCGCCAGCTGCGCGGTCTTGCTCATGCCGTAGTGGATCATCTCGCGCGGAATGTTGAGCGCGGATTCGCTGGACACGAAAAGGATCCGCCCCCATCCGCGCTTGGCCATCGCGGGCGCATAATGGCGCGCAAACCGAACCCCCGAGAGCACATTCACCTCGAAGTAGCGCAGCCATTCCGCGTCGGGGATGTCGAAGAACGCCATGCGCCCATAGATGCCGAGGTTGTTGACCAGGACGTCGACCTCGGGCACGCGCGCGAACACCGCCTCCGCGCCGTCGGCCGTGCCGCTGTCGGCGGCGACGCCCTCGCACGCGGCGCGCGGCACGGCCAGCCGCAGGCGCGCGAGCGCGCCGTCGACCGACTGCTGCGTGCGGCCCGTGACCACCACCTGGGCGCCCTCCGCCGCCAAGCCTTGCGCGATGGCGAAGCCGATGCCCGCCGTAGAGCCGGTGACCAATGCGCGGCGACCGACGAGTCCGAGATCCACGAAGCGCTCCTCCCCGATTCCGCTACCGTATCGTTGCCGTCAGCCCGCCGTCCACGACGAGCTCGGCGCCCGTGACGAACTTCGCCTCGTCCGAGGCGAGGTACACCACCGCCCAGCCCACGTCCCAGGCGTCGCCCATCCTGCCCGTGGGCGTGCGCGCATGGCGGCGCGCGATCAGCGCCGCCGCATCGCCGCCCGCCTGCGACTTGGCGAGCCGCTCCGCCACCAGCGGCGTGTTCATGAGCCCCGGGATCACGGTGTTCACGCGCACGCCGTCCTTCGCGTAGCGCACGGCGCACACGCGCGAGAAATGCTGCAACCCGGCCTTGGACGCCGCGTAGGCGGCGAGCTCGTTGCCCAGGTGCCGCAGGCCGGCGATCGAGGAAATGTTGATGATCGCGCCGCCGCCCTGCTTGACCATCAGCGGCGCGACGATGCGCGTGGACGCATGCACGTAATGCAGGTTGAACTCGAACTGCTCGCGCCAGGCCTGCGGCGAGATCGCCTCCGCGTCGCCCGGAATGCTGCCGCCGACGTTGTTCACCAGGATGTCGATGCGCCCGAAACTCTCCAGGGCCGCGGCCACTGCGCGCTGCAGGTCGCCTTCCTTCGTGACGTCGGCCTGCAGCGCGAGCATCTTCCCGCCCTCGCCCGCGATGAGGCGCGCCGTTTCCTCGGCGGCCGCAAGGCGCAGGTCGGCGCCCGCCACGCGCGCGCCTTCGCGCGCGAAGAGCGCCGCGATCGCGCGGCCGTTGCCGATCCCATCGCCCACCGAGCCTGCGCCGAGGACCAGCGCGGCCTTGCCTTTGAGCCGGTCCGCCAAGCCCGGGCCTTCAGCCCAGCGTCGGCATGTTGAGGCCCGGCGCCGGGGTGTCCTGGTGCGGCCAGCGCGTGGTCACGACCTTGGTGCGGGTGTAGAACTTGACGCCTTCGACGCCGTGCATGTGCAGGTCGCCGAAGAGGGAATTCTTCCAGCCGCCGAAGGAA
>JBGPPD010000020.1:0-23634 GCA_041488375.1 Gammaproteobacteria bacterium
GAAACCTGCTGCCACAGCGGCGGCAAAGTGCGGATCGAATAGAACACGCCCGAGAGCATGGAGAGCGGCAGGATGAGAAAGTTCTGGAACGCCGCGATCTGGTCGAATTTCTCCGCCCAGATGCCGGCCAGCAGGCCCAGCACGGCGAGCAGCGCACTGCCCAGCAGCGCGAAGGCCAGCGCCCACAGCGGCGCCGCCAGCCGCAGCTCGACGAACCAGATCGTGACCGCCAGCACGCCCGCCCCGACCAGCAGGCCGCGCGCGACAGAAGCCAGCACGTAGGCGCCGAAGAACTCCAGGTGCGAGATCGGCGCCACCAGCACGAACACGAGATTCCCGGTGATCTTGGACTGGATCAGGCTCGACGAGCTGTTGGCGAAGGCGTTCTGCAGGACGCTCATCATCACCAGCCCGGGCACCAGGAATGCGGCGTAGGGCACGCCCTCATACACCTGCACATGCGCGCCCAGCGCCTGCGCGAAGATCACCAGGTACAGCAGCGCGGAGAGCACCGGGCCGGCCACGGTCTGGAAGGCGACCTTCCAGAAACGCAGCAGTTCCTTGTACAGCAGCGTGCCGAAGCCGATCACGGCGAGGGGCGCTGCATGATGCGCAGAAACACGTCCTCGAGGTCGGCCGGATGCGGCCCGGCAAAATTCGCCAGCAGGTTCTGCGTCGAGTCCAGGGCCACGATGCGTCCCGCCTTGAGCATGGCGATGCGTGCGCAGTTCTCCTCGGCTTCCTCGAGATAGTGCGTGGTCAGGACGACAGTGTGGCCGTTGCGGTTGAGCCTGGAGACGAACTGCCACAGCCCGTGGCGCAGCTCGACGTCCACGCCCGCGGTGGGCTCGTCCAGCACGATCACCGGCGGTTTGTGCACCAGCGCCTGCGCCACCAGCACGCGGCGCTTCATGCCGCCGGAGAGCGAGCGCATGTTGGCGTCGGCCTTGGCGGTCAGATCGAGGTGGTGCATCACTTCGTCGATCCAGGCGTCGTTGTCGCGCAGGCCGAAATAGCCCGACTGGATGCGCAGCGTCTCGCGCACCGAGAAGAACGGATCGAACACCAACTCCTGCGGCACCACGCCGAGCATGCGCCGCGCGCGTCGGTAGTCGGCGACCACGTCGGCGCCCATCACCGACACGCTGCCGCTGCTCGCGCGCGCCAGCCCGGCGATGATGCTGATCAGGGTCGTCTTGCCGGCGCCGTTCGGGCCGAGCAGGCCGAAGAACTCGCCCTGCTGCACTTCGAGCGACACGCCGGCGAGCGCCAGCAGCGCGCCGTAGCGCTTCTCGACCTCGCGCACTGCGATGGCGGGAATCAGCGTTGCGGTTCTTGCGGCAGCAATTGCGCCACGCCGTAGAGCTGAGCCAGCGTGAGCAGGTCCTGCGGCAAGCGGGCAAACGACAGCTCGCGGCCCAGGCCCTTCGCCTCTCGCAGCCACGACAGCAGCACGGCGAGGAGCGAGGAGTCGAGTTCGGTGACCTCGCCCAAATCCACCGCGCGCACCCCGTCGGCGAGCGGCGCGCGCGCCTCCGCCATCACGCCGGCGACGTTGGCCAGCGTCACCGGCCCGCTGACGTACAGGCGATCGCCGTCGCGCCGGATCACTTCGTCGCCGCCCTGGCCGGCGCGTCTTCGGCGGCCTTGTTCTTGGTTTCCAGCGCCTTGATCAGGCCGTCGACGCCCGACTCGCGCACCAGGTTGGCGAACTCGGTGCGGTAGTTGACCACCAGGCTGATGCCGGCCACGCGCACGTCGTAGCACTTCCAGCCGCGCGCCGTCTTCTCCATGTCGTACTCGATGTCGACCGGCTGGCCGCCGCCCTGCTGCAGCACGCGCACCTGCACCGTGACGTCGGTGTCGGCGGGCTTCATGCGCAGCGGGCGGAAATCGAGCTTCTGCTCGCGGAACGCCGACAGCGAGCTGGCGTAGGTGCGCGTCAGCAGGTTGCGGAACGCCGCTATCAGGCGCTTTTTCTGCTCCGGCGTCGCCTTTTGCCAGGCCGGGCCCACCGCCAGCGCGGTCATGCCGGCGAAATTGAAATGCGGCAGGGCCTTCTGCTCGATGAGATCGATGGTCTTGCGCCGGTCGCCGCCCTGCAGGTCCTTGTCCTGCGCGATGAGGCCCTGAATCTCCAGCATCACGCTTTTCACCAGCTCGTCGGGCGGCGTTTCCTGCGCGCCCGCGGCGGCGGCCAGCGCGAGCGCTGCGCAAGCGACCCACTTGCTCATCGTTTCCCTCCTCATCCGCATTACTCTGCCGGCCGCTTCTCGCGCGGCGGGCTGCCGTCGTACACCAGGCTGCGGCGCCGCTGCAGGTAGGCGTCGCGCAGGAACACATAGCGGTCGAACGCCGCCTCGTCGAGCAGGCGGCCGGCCTCGAGCAGGTCCGCGCGCTGGCTGGTGATGCGCACCGCGGTGGCGACGTTGCGCTCGTCCACCGGCCGGTGCCGCGACACCGGGTCCACGGTCACATCGAGGACCAAGCCACCCGCGTCGCGCAGCGTGCTCGGACCGAAGAACGGCAGCACCAGGTACGCGCCATCGCCCGCGCCCCAGCGGCCGAGGGTCTGGCCGAAATCCTCGTTGTGCTTTTCCAGCCCCATTTCGCTCGCCACGTCGTTGATGCCGAGCACGCCGAACACGGTGTTGAAGCCGAAGCGCGCCCAGTCGGTCCAGCCGTCGAGGAATTTGCCCTGCAGGACGTTGTTCACGCCGATGAACACGTCGCCCAGGTTGGCGAAGAAGTTGCGCACCATGCCGCGCAGCGGGTCGGGCGCCACCGCCTTGTAGGCGCGCGCCACCGGCTTGAGCAAGGCCTCGTCCACGGTGTCGTTGACCGAGGTCATCGCCCGGTTGTAGCCCTCGAAGGGGTCGCGCGGATCGGTGGCCTGCGTCGCGCAGCCCGTCGCGGCGAGCAGGGCCAGCGCCAGCGCGGCGGCACGCAGCCTCACTTGCCGCCCTTGGCGTCGCCGCCCTCGGCGGCCTTGCTGAACAGGAACTGGCTGATCAGGTTCTCCAGCACCACCGCCGACTGCGTGAGGCGCAGGCGATCGCCATCCTTCAGCATCGCCGGATTGCCGCCCGCCTCCAGGCCGACGTACTGCTCGCCGAGCAGGCCGGAAGTGAGGATCTTGGCCGAGGTGTCGCGCGGGAATTTGTAGCCGGCGTCCAGCTTCAGGGTCGCCACCGCCTCGTAGCTCTCGTTGTCGAAATGGATTTCCGCGACGCGACCCACCACCACGCCCGCGCTCTTCACCGGGGCGCGCACCTTCAGCCCGCCGATGTTGGCGAACTTGGCCTGTACCAGGTAAGTCTGCGCGCTGGAGAAGGAGGCCAGGTTGCCGACCTTCAGCGCGAGGAACAGCAGCGCGCCCAGCCCGATGGCGACGAAGATGCCGACCCAGAGGTCGATGGTGGAGCGGTTCATTTGCCGTTACCTCCGGTGAACATGAGCGCGGTGAGCACGAAGTCGAGCGCCAGGATGGCAAGCGACGAGGTCACCACGGTACGCGTGGTCGCCCCCGACACGCCCTCGGCGGTGGGTACGGCATCATAGCCTTCGAACACCGCGATCAGCGTGACGGCGACGCCGAACACCGCGCTCTTGATGACGCCGTTCAGGATGTCGTTGCGCACGTCCACCGCCGCCTGCATCTGCGACCAGAACGCGCCCTCGTCCACGCCGATCAGCACCACGCCCACGAGGTAGCCGCCGAAGATGCCCATGGCGGAGAACAGCGCGGCGAGCAGCGGCATCGAGATCACGCCGCCCCAGAAGCGCGGCGCCACCACGCGCGCCACCGGGTCCACCGCCATCATCTCCATCGCCGAGAGCTGCTCGGTGGCCTTCATCAGGCCGATCTCGGCGGTGATCGCGCTGCCGGCACGGCTGGCGAACAAGAGGCCCGCGACCACCGGCCCGAGCTCGCGCACCAGCGACAGCGCCACCAGGACGCCGAGCGCCTCGGAGGAGCCGTAGCGCTGCAGCGTCTCGTAGCCCTGCAGGCCGAGCACCATGCCGACGAACAGGCCCGACACCAGGATGATGATCAGCGACAGCACGCCGGCGAAATAGATCTCGCGCAGCGTGAGCCGGAAGCGCCGGAACGCGGTGCCGGAGTGCAGGAGCAGATAGGCGAAGAAGCGCGCCCCGTAGCCCAGGCGCCACACGCCGGTGCTCACGGCGGCGCCAAGGTGGGTGAGCGCGGCGCGCAGCGCGGCCATGGCGCTAGGCCGCCGCCAAGCCGAGATCGGCGGCGTAGCCGTCGGCCGGGTAGTGGAACGGCACCGGCCCGTCGATCTCGCCGCGCACGAACTGCTCGACGAAAGCCACCCCCGAGCGGTGCACGTCGGCAGGGGTGCCCTGCGCGACCACGCGCCCGTCGGCCATGAAGTACACGTAGTCCACCAGCGGCAGCGTCTCGGCGACGTCGTGCGTGACGATGATCGAGGTGGCGCCGAGCGAATCGTTCAACTGGCGCACCAGGCGCGCGATCACCCCCAGCGCGATCGGGTCCAGTCCGGTAAACGGCTCGTCGTACAGGATCAGCTGCGGGTCGAGGGCGACGGCGCGCGCCAGCGCCACGCGGCGCGCCATGCCGCCGGAGAGCTCGCCCGGCATCAGCCCGGCCGCGCCACGCAGGCCGACCGCCTCGAGCTTCATCAGCACCAAGTCGCGGATCGTGTCCTCGGGCAGGTCGGTGTGCTCGCGCATCTGGAACGCCACGTTGTCGTACACGGACATGTCGGTGAACAGGGCGCCGAACTGGAACAGCATGCCCATGCGCCGGCGCAGCGCGTACAGGCCGTCGCGGTCCAGCTCGCCGGTTACCTGCCCCAGCACGCGCGCGCGGCCGCTGCTGGGCAGCAGCGCCGCGGCGATGATCCTGAGCAGCGTGGTCTTGCCGCAGCCCGACTGGCCCATGATGGCCACCACCTTGCCGCGCGGGATGGAGAGCCGGATGCCGTGCAGCACCGGCCGCCTGTCGTAGGCGAACGTGAGATCCTCGATTTCGGCGACGGCTGGGTCTGCCAAGGGGGTGCGAACGGCGGCGAAAGCAGGGATTTTACTCGACGCGCAGGCCGGTCCCCGTTTCCCCTATAGTTAGGGTGTGGATAGAGCGGTATCCGTTGCCGCGGTGCGCGTCGCGGGTTTGGTCAAACGCTTCGGCGTGCGCGAAGCGCTGGCCGGCGTCGACCTCGAGGTGGCGCCGGGCGAGGCCTTCGGGCTGGTGGGCGCCAACGGCGCCGGCAAGACCACCTTGATCAAGTGCATGCTCGACTTCTGCGCGGCCGACGCCGGCAGCGTGGAGATCTTCGGCGTGCCGAGCGCGCAGGCGCGCGCGCGCGCGCGCCTGTCCTACGTGCCCGAGCGCTTCCTGCCGCCGCACTACCTGCGCGGGCGCGAATTCCTCCGGTACGGCGCGGCCGTGGGCGGCGGCAGCTACCAGGAAGCACAGGCGCGCGCGCTGCTCGCCGAGCTCGAATTGGACGCCGAGGCGCTCGAGCGGCCGGCGCGCGAGCTGTCCAAGGGCATGACGCAGAAGCTGGGGCTCGCCGGCGGCTTCCTGCTGCAGCGCGACCTGTACCTGCTGGACGAGCCGATGAGCGGCCTGGACCCCGCCAGCCGGGTGGCGGTGAAAGGGGTGCTCGCGCGCCTGACGCGCGAAGGCCGCACCCTGTTCTTCACCTCGCACGTGCTGGCGGACGTCGAGGAGCTGTGCTCCTCGATCGCGGTGCTGGCGCGCGGTAACCTACGTTTCCGCGGCAGCCCGGCGGAACTTTGCGCGCGCTACGCCGAGCCGAACCTGGAGCGCGCATTCATCCGCTGCAGCCATGGCGACTAACCTGCAGGCGGCGCGCGCGGGCAAGCCGGCGCTGCTGATC
The DNA here is from genome assembly GCA_041488375.1 of Gammaproteobacteria bacterium. Taxonomy (GTDB): domain Bacteria; phylum Pseudomonadota; class Gammaproteobacteria; order Burkholderiales; family SG8-39; genus JAABQT01. The sequence goes on from JBGPPD010000020.1 coordinate 5,892, forward strand.
GTCGACGACGACCCGCTGATCGCCGATACGCTGGCCTACGCCCTGGGCGCCGACTTCGAGGTCTACGCTTGCGAGTCGCGCGCGCACGCCATCGAGCTGCTGCGCCAGCTGCCGCAGGCGCCGCAGCTGGCGCTGGTGGACCTCGGCCTGCCGCCGCGGCCTCATGCGCCCGACGAGGGCTTCCAGCTGATCGCCGACCTGCTCGCCCATTCGCCCGCAATGCGCATTTTCGTGCTTTCGGGCCAGAGCGACGCGGCACACGCGCGCCACGCCCGCGCCCTCGGCGCGGCCGAGTTCATCGCCAAGCCCTGCGATCCCGTCGTGCTCAAGGCGACGCTGACGCGCGCGCTGGCGTTCCGCGGCGCCGAGCCGGCCCCGGGCGAAGCCGCCGGCCTGATCGGCGCGAGCCCCTCGCTCGACCGGCTGCGCAGCCAGCTCGTGCAATCGGCGGACTCGCCGTTCCCGGTGCTGATCGAGGGCGAATCGGGCAGCGGCAAGGAGCGCGTGGCGCTGAGCCTGCACAGCATGTCGGTGCGCGCGGCCAAGCCCTACCTGGCGCTCAACTGCGCGGCGATTGCGCCCACGCTGGTCGAACCGACGCTGTTTGGCTACGTGAAGGGTGCCTTTACCGGGGCGACCGCGAACAAGGCGGGCTACTTCGAGGACGCGCAGGACGGCACGCTGTTCCTGGACGAGATCGGCGAGTTGCCGCTCGAGATGCAGGCGAAGCTCCTGCGCGTGCTGGAGAACGGCGAGTACCAGCGGGTCGGGGAAACGCAGCGCCGCGTGGCGCGCGCGCGCGTGCTGGCGGCCACCAACCGCGACCTGCGACTGGAAGTGCGCCAGGGACGCTTCCGTGCCGACCTGTACCACCGGCTGTCGGTGCTGACGCTCGCGGTGCCAGCGCTGCGCGACATGGGCCGCGACCGGCTGCTGCTGCTGGAGCACTTCCGGGGGCTCTACGCCGCGCAGGCCGGCGTGGCGCCGTTCAGCCTCGACGAGCCGGCCGAGCGCGCCTGGCTGGCGTACGCGTTCCCGGGCAACGTGCGCGAACTGCGCAACATCATCATCCGCCTCACCACCAAGTACGCGGGGCAGCGATTGTCGTTGGCGGAGCTGGAGCCCGAATTCGACCTGCAACCGCAGGGCGGCGCGGCGGGCGCGCCGCTGGAACGCGACCTCGCGGCCGACGCGCAGCGCGAACTGGAGCGCGGGGGCTTCAGCCTGGACGAGACCCTTAAAGCCTGGGAACACGCCTACATCGAGGCCGCGCTGCGCATGACGCGCGGCAACATGAGCCAGGCGGCGCGGCTGCTGGGCGTGAACCGCACCACGCTGTACAGCAGAATCGGCACCCCGGAAGACAAGGAGTCCTGAGCTTGGCCCTGTACCTGGAGCATTTCGGCCTGCGCGAGCCGCCGTTCCGCATCACGCCGCACACCGACTTCTTTTTCGACGGCGCCGACCGTGGCGCGACGCTGGACGCGCTGCTCTACGCCATCCAGCACGAGGAAGGCATCGTCAAGGTGGTCGGCGAGGTGGGCAGCGGCAAGACGCTGCTGTGCCGCGTGCTGATCGAGCGCCTGCCGCCGCAGGTCGAGACCATCTACCTGGCCAATCCCTCGTTCACCCGGGACGAGATCCTGTACGCGGTCGCCGAGGAGCTGAAGATCGAATTCTCGCGCGAGCGCGCCACCATCGCGCTGCGCGCCCTGCAGGACCGCCTGATCGCGTCCTATGCCGAAGGGCGGCGCACCGTGATCCTGATCGACGAGGCGCACGCCATGCCCGAGGAGACGCTCGAGCAGGTGCGGCTGCTGTCCAACCTCGAAACCAGCCGCCACAAGCTGCTGCAGATCGTGCTGTTCGGCCAGCCCGAACTCGACGAGGTGCTCGCCCTGCCCAGCCTGCGGCAACTGAAGGACCGCATCACGCACAGCTTTCGCATGCGGCCGCTGTCGCACGCCGAGGCGGCCAACTATCTCACCTTCCGCCTGCGCGCCGCCGGCTACCGCGGGCCGGACCTGTTCGCCCCGGACGCCGTGGCCCTGATCGCGCGCGCCGCCGATGGCCTGTCGCGCCGCATCAACATCCTTGCCGACAAGTCGCTGCTCGCCGCGTTCAGCGAAGGGGCGCACGGGATCACTGCGAAACAGGCGCGCGCCGCGATCGCCGATTCGGAGTTCGCGCCGCGCTGGCGGCCGCGGCGGCCGCTGGCCGCCTTCGCCGCCATCGGCATCGCCGGATTGATGCTGGGGCTCGCCCTCGCATGGCTGCTGACGCCCGGCAAGCAGGCGGCGCCTGTTGCGCCCCCGATTGCTCCCGCCGTCCCCCCGGCGCCCGCCGCCCTGCCGCCAGCACCCCCTGCCGCGGCGGCACCAGTCAGTGCGCCGCCTGCGCCGGTGTCCCTGCTGCGGCGGGAACACCTGACCAGGCTTGCCGGCTACAAGGCTGCCCGCTACCCGCTGTTGAGCGCGCGGCTCGAGGCGACGCTTGCCCGGCTCGACACGGAGCCGGACAGCCACTACAGCCTAGAGCTTTACCTCACCGACAACAGCGATCCGGCGCGCATCGAACGCTTCCTGATCCGCGCGCGCGACCTGGTGCCGCTGGACCAGGTGTATGTGGTGCCCCTGGAGGGCGGCGGCCGGTACCGGATCTGGGCCCTGTTCGGGGTCTATCCGGACCGCGAAGCAGCCCGGCGCGCTGCCGAAATGCTGCCGCCGAAGTACCAGCAGGCGTTCCGCACCGAGCCGCGCAGTTTTGCCGAATTGCGCCGCGCGCTTTGAGCGGCCATTGCAAAATCCTGAAAACTCTCCCGCAACAGACTCTTAGCGGCTTTTCTTCAAGACTGGCCATGCTATGCTAAGCATTAAGGGAGAAGCGGGGACGTGATGACTTGGAAAATCACGGTGTCGATGGCCGCACTTGCGACGGTGCTCGCTGGCTGCGTCCAGACGCCGGCCAAGCCTTCTCCCACGCACCTTGGCGTCGACGCGGCGGCCGCGCCCACCGGCGAGATCCCGGCGCCCATCCAGATCGCCCCGGTGCTGCCCAAGCCGCAGGCCACCGCGCGGCCCGAGACCTATAGCGTAGTGGTGAGCAACGTGCGCGTGCAGGACCTGCTGTTCGCGCTGGCGCGCGATGCGCGGCTCAACATCGACATCCACCCCGGGATCGCCGGCTCGGTGACGTTGAACGCCATCGACCAGACCCTGCCCCAGCTGCTCGCGCGCATCGCCAAGCAGGTGGACATGCGCTACGAGCTGGACGGGCCCAACCTGCTGGTGATGCGCGACTCGCCGTTCCTGCGGACCTACAAGGTGGATTTCGTCAGCGCTTCGCGCAACGTCAAGATGCAGTCGCAGTCCTCCACGCAATTCGGCACCACCGGCAGCGGCGCGACCGGCGCCACCGGCTCGACGGCGACCATCGATGTCACGTCCAACACCCAGTTGTGGGACACGCTGGTGCAGAACATCAAGGACATCCTGCAGGAAACCGACAAGGTTCTCCCCGCGGGAGCAGCGCCTGTGCCTGTGGCGGCCGCGCCCGCATCCGGCGGCGCACCCCAGGCGACTGCGGCCGCCGCCAGCCCCAGCTACCGCGAGGCGGCCTCGGTGATCGGCAATCGCGAAAGTGGCGTGCTGTTCATCCGGGCGACATCGCGCCAGCACGAGAAGATCCAGGAGTTCCTCGACTCCGTGCTCAACAACGTACGCCGGCAGGTGCTGATCGAGGCGACCGTGGCCGAGGTCCAGCTCAACAACGAGTACCAGCGCGGCATCGACTGGCAGCGCCTGCGTACCGGCGCCAGCGGTACCGGGCGCCCCGCATTCGGGTCCGGCAGTTCCGGAATCGAGTTCAACCAGATATCGGCCAATACTCCCGCCTCGGTGAGCACCAACGCGTTCGTGCTCGGCGGTGCCCTCAACAGCCTGAACCTCAACGCGGCGATTCGCTTGCTCGATTCGTTTGGCGATGTGCGCGTACTTTCGAGCCCGAAGATCAGTGTATTGAACAACCAGACGGCGCTGCTGCGCGTGACGCGCGATATCGTCTACTTCACCATCACGCCTTCGACCACGCCGGTGACCATCTCCGGCGGCGGTTCCGGCACCACCAACATCCAGGCTTCGTTCACGACCACGCCGAATATCGCCGCCGAAGGCTTCATGATGAGCGTGCTGCCCCAGATCAACGCGGCCGACGCCATCGTGCTCAACGTGCGCCCGACGATCCGCCGTCGTGTGGCCGACGCCACCGATCCCAATCCCGCCCTGGGGGCAGCCACGCCCAACCTGATCCCGATATTCGAGACGCGCGAGATGGATTCGATGCTCAGGATCCAGAGCGGGCAGACCGCGGTGCTCGGCGGCTTGATGCAGGATTCGGTGGAGAATATCGAGGACGCGATCCCGGGCATCAGCCGCATCCCGCTCCTCGGAGCACTGTTCTCGCAGCAGCGCAAGGTAAACCACAAGACCGAACTGGTGATCTTCCTGCGCGCCACCGTCATTCGCGACGCCAGCATCGAAGGCGATTACCGCAACTTCCGCGAGCTGCTGCCGGCCAGCAATTTCCTCCGCAAGCCCAACCCAGGGCGCGAGCAGCCGGCCGAGTCCCCGGCCGGGAAGTGATATGAGCCTGCTGCTTGAGGCGCTCAAGAAGGCGGAGAAAGCCAAGGAAGACGCCCAGCGCCGCGCCCAAGGCGGCGAGTTGCGCTTGGCTGACGAAGCGCCGGCCGCAGCGCCGGTCGACGCCCCGGCCAAGCCGGTCCTGACTCGGCCCGAACTGCCGGACATCACCGCGCCGCTGGAAATCCTGACCGAGGACCTGGCCGCCAGGCCGGCCGCGGGCGACCTCGCGACCGAAGCGCCGCCGTCACCCCCGCGCCGCACCGTCGCCGATGCGCAGGCCGCAGACCGTGCCGCCGCGCGCAAGGTGTTCGAGGTGAAAGTCCGCGAGCCCAATCCGCGGCTGCCGTTCTTCATTGCAGTCGGCGCGCTCGGCGCCTTCGCGTTCGGCACGGTGATCTATTTCTGGATCCAGCTGCGCGGGCCAGCACCGCTCGTCAACACCAACCCGCCGCCAGTTGCTGAAAATCCTGTCACCGCGGCTCCGGTCGCGCGCGCCGCACCGGCAGCGTCGACCATGGCCCCCGTGCAGCCCGCGATCCCGGGCCTGCCGCCGAGTTTGGGCGCGACACTGCCGCTAGCCGCCGCCAAGCCGCCGGCGCCTGCCGCCCCGGCCCGGTCTGCGACACCCGCCATCCCGCGCGACGCTCCGGTGCCGCGCATGGCCCGGATCGCGCGGCCCGCAGCGCTCGCCGAGCGTGCCCCGGAGGCCGGCGCGCTCGCCACCAACCGGCCCGCGCCGCAAGTCAATCCGCACGTGGCCTCGGCCTATGCCGCCTACCAGGCTGGCAACCTGGACAGCGCGCGGAGCGACTACCAGCAGGCGCTGCGCGATGAGCCCGGCAACCGCGACGCGCTGCTTGGCCTGGCCGCGGTCGAGACCCGCGCGCAAGGCTACGAATTCGCGGTGGATATTTACGAGCGGCTGTTGCATGCGGATCCGCGCGATCCGTACGCGCAGGCAGCCCTGCTCGCGCTGCGCGGCCAATCGGGCGATCCGGTGGCCGTGGAGAGCCGCTTGAAGACGCTGCTGAGCGCCGATCCAGGGTCTGGCGTGCTGCACTTTGCCCTGGGCAACCACTACGTGCAGCAGCGGCGCTGGGCAGACGCCCAGCAGTCCTATTTCCGCGCCGTGGCGTCGGACCCCGACAACCCGGATTACGCCTACAACCTTGCGGTCAGCCTGGACCAACTGCACCAGCCGGGCGCCGCGCTGGACTACTACCGCCGGGCGCTGGCGCTGGCGCAAAAACGCATCGCCAGTTTCGCGCCAGCGGCCGCGCAGGAGCGTGTGCAGCAGTTGGCGCGCTGACAGTTCCTAAACCCCGGTTTTTTCGGGCTTTCTGTATCATGCAAGCTGGATGAACTCGCCCACCAATCCGCAGGCCAAGCGCCACATCGGCCAGATCCTGATCGACCAGGGCATCCTGACCGAGGACCAGCTGCGCATCGCCCTGCTCGAGCAGACCAAGTCGAAGGCCCCGGTGGGCCGCCTGCTGGTGCAGCTCGGCTTCGTTTCCGAGGCCACGCTGCGCGACGCGCTGTCCGAAAAGCTCGGCCTGCAGTCGGTGGACCTGGGCCACATCATCGTCGACCCGGCCGCGCTGAAGATGCTGCCGCGCGACATGGCGAGGCGCTACCGCATGTTCCCGGTGGCGCTCGACCGGCAGTCGAAGAAGTTCATCGTCGCGCTCGCCGACACCAACAACATCGTCGCCGTGGACCAGCTGCGCGCCCACCTGAAGGGAGACTTCGAGATCGAGCTGCGGCTGGCCGGCGACTCCGAGGTCGAGCGCGCAGTCGAGCACTACTACGGCCACGAGTTCTCGATCGACGGCATCCTGCGCGAGATCGAGACCGGCGAGGTCGACTACGCCACCATCTCGGAAGGCGACGAGTACTCGCAGCCGGTGGTGCGCCTCATCTCCGCGCTGCTCGCCGACGCGGTGGAACGGGGAGCGTCGGACATCCACTTCGAGCCGGAGCAGAATTTCCTGCGCATCCGGTACCGGATCGACGGCGTGCTGCGCCAGATCCGCTCGCTGCACAAGACCTACTGGCCGGCGATGGCGGTGCGTTTGAAAGTCATGGCGAAGATGAACATCGCCGAGACGCGCGCGCCGCAGGACGGGCGCATCTCGGCCACCATGGCCGGCCGCGTGGTGGACTTCCGCGTCGCCAGCCTGCCCACCACGCACGGCGAGAACCTCGTGCTGCGCATCCTCGACCGGCAAAAGGGCATCGTGCCGCTCGACAAGCTGGGGCTGGAGGAGGTGACGCTCGACCTGCTCAAGCGCATGATCGCCAGGCCCGAGGGCATCATCCTGGTGACCGGCCCGACCGGCAGCGGCAAGACCACCACGCTGTACTCGATCATGAACCACATCAATTCCGACGCCATCAACATCATGACGCTGGAGGATCCGGTCGAGTACCCGATGACCCTGATCCGCCAGACCTCGGTGTCGGAGGCCGCCAAGCTGGACTTCGCCAACGGCGTGCGCGCCATGATGCGCCAGGACCCGGACGCGATTCTGGTGGGCGAGATCCGCGATCGCGATACCGCCGAAATGGCGTTCCGTGCGGCAATGACCGGCCACCAGGTGTACTCGACGCTGCATACCAATTCCGCGGTTGGCGCGATCCCGCGCCTGCTCGACATCGGCATCGTGCCGGACGTCATGTCGGGCAACATCATCGGCGTGGTGGCGCAGCGCCTGGTGAGGAAGCTGTGTCGCACCTGTCGCCAGTCCTACGACCCGGACGTGAAGGAGCGGCGCCTGCTGAACCTCTCGCCCACCGAGCCCGCGGCGCTGTTCCGCGCAGTGGGCTGCGAGCAGTGCGATTACCAGGGCTACCGCGGGCGGCAGTCGATCCTGGAGATCCTGAAGATCGACGGCGGGCTGGACGAGCTGATCGCGCGCCGCGCCACCGCGCGCGAGATCCTCACCGCGGCGCGCAGCAAGGGCTTCAAGACGCTGGCCGACGACGGCGTGCGCATGGTGCGCGCCGGCCTCACCAGCCTCGACGAGCTGATGCGCGTGGTGGACCTCACGGATCGCATGGCGTAGGGCGGGCCGCCGGCCCGCCGACCCGCGACGGTATGCCCCTCTACACCTACAAGGCGATCGACGCGCAGGGCAAGAACGTCGTCGGGCGCACCGAGGCGGGCAACCCGTTCGACCTCGAGCAACGCCTGTCGCGCATGGGTCTCGACCTGGTGTACGGCGCGCCCACCAGCCAGACCGCGCGCCTGATCGGCGGCGCACGCATCAAACGCCAGGACCTGATCAACTTCTGCTTCCATCTGGAGCAGCTGGCCGGGGCCGGCGTGCCGATGGTCGAGGGCCTGGTGGACCTGCGCGACAGCGTCGAGGGGCCGCGCTTTCGCGAGGTGATCTCGGGCCTGATCGAGTCTATCGAGGGCGGCAGGAACCTGTCGCAGTCGCTGGCCGAATACCCGGAAGTGTTCAGCAAGGTGTTCGTCAGCCTGGTGCGCTCGGGCGAGCAGACCGGGCGCCTGCCCGAAGTGCTCAGAGGACTGACCGAGTCGCTCAAGTGGGAGGATGAGCTCGCCGCGCAGACTAAAAAACTGATCGTGTACCCCGCGTTCGTCGGCAGCATCGTGCTGCTGGTGACCATGTTCCTGATGATCTACCTGGTGCCGCAGATGACCGGCTTCATCCGTAACATGGGGCAGGAGATCCCGCTGCAGACCCGCATCCTGATCGAAGTGTCGAATTTTTTCGTCAACTACTGGTGGGCAGCCATCGCGGCGCCCTTCGTCGTCTGGTTCGGGGTGAAGTTCGCCGCCCACAGCAACCCGGGCGTGGCCTTCGCGCTCGACCGCTACAAGATCTCGATGCCCCTGGTCGGGCCGATCCTGAAGAAGATCATCCTGTCGCGCTTTGCCTCGAGCTTTGCCATGATGTATTCCTCGGGCATCACCGTGCTCGACGCGGTGCGCAGCGCCGAGGAGATCGTCGGCAACCGCCCGGTGGAGAACGCCCTGCGCAGCGCCGGCCAGCAGATTGCCGAAGGCAAGAACCTGACCATGGCGTTCCAGGACGTGGGGCTGTTCCCGCCGCTGGTGATCCGCATGCTCAGGATCGGCGAGAATACGGGAGCGTTGGACACGGCGCTGCTCAACGTGAGCTATTTCTACAATCGCGAGGTGAAGGAGTCGATCGGCCGCGTGCAGGCGATGATCGAGCCGGCGCTGACCCTGGTGCTCGGCGCGATCCTCGGCTGGGTGATGCTGTCGGTGCTCGGGCCGGTATACGACACCATCAGCAAGATGAAATTCTGAAACCATGAAGCACCTCGTCTACTTCACCGCCTCCGACCACTACGTGTATTCCTGGGCCGGCGGCAGGCTCGCGTTGCAGGCGCGCTTCCCCGCCGACGAACCCGGAGTCGCCGGGTTCCGCGAATTCCTGGCCGGCCGGCGCGGCGCGCTGTTCTACGCCATGGCCGACCTTGCCGGCGAGGACTTCCACGAGGAGCAGATCCCCTACCTGCGCGGCAGCGACCGCGAGCTGGTGGTGCAGCGGCGCCTGGCGCAGCGCTACCGCGACACGCGCCTCGCTGCCGCACTGTCCCTTGGCACAGTGCGCGGCGAACGGCGCAATGAGCGCCTGCTGCTCACTTCGTTCACCAACACGCAGCAGCTCGCGCCGTGGCTCGATGCGCTTACCGAAGCGGGCGCCAAGCTCGCCGGCGTGTATTCGGTGCCCCTGCTCGCTCCGGCGCTGGCGGCCCGGCTCGGGGTGAAGGCCGGGCGTGCATTCGTGGTCAGCGCCAACAGCGCCGGCCTGCGCCAGTGCTTCGTCGAGGACGGGCGGCTGCGCTTCGCGCGCCTGGAGCGCACCGTCGACATGGTGCCGGACGCCTTCGCCGCTTTCGTGCGCACGGAGACCGGGCGGTTGGCGCAATACCTGGCGACGCTGCGCGTGCTGCCGCGCGACGGCCCGCCGGTGCAGGCCCTCGTCATCGCGCCGCCGGGACAGCGCGCGGCCTTCGAGCGCGCGCTGGTCTCCGACGCGCGGCTGTCCTTCGTCACCCTCGACGCCGCCGAGGCCGCGCGCAAGGTCGGGGTGAAGAGCGCGCCGGCGAGCGCGGGCACCGAGCAGTTGTATTTGCACCTGGTGGTCAAGCACGCGCCGCGCGAGCAGTTCGCGCGCCGCGAGGACCGGCGCAGCTACTACTTGTGGCAGCTGCAGCGCGGGCTGGTGGCAGCCGGCAGTCTCGGCTTCGCCGCCTGCGTGCTGTTCGGCGCGGCCAACTGGCTGGACGCGAGCGGCATGCGCGGGGAGATGCAGGAGCTGCGCCAGCAGACCCAGGTGACCTCGCAGGAGTACCAACGCATCACCTCCGCGTTCCCGGTCACGCAGACCACCACCGACAACCTGCGCGCCACGGTCACTGAATTCGGCAAACTCGCCCGGCGCACCGCCTCGCCGCGGGACGCACTGGTGTACGTATCGCACGTGCTGAACGAATTTCCGCAGATCGAGCTCGATTCGCTGCAGTGGCGGCTCGAACGTCCCGAGGAGCGCGCGGCCGGCAAGATGTCCCCCGGCGCACCGCCCGCGGCCGGCGCCGGCGAGCTCGCGCAAGTGCTCGAACTCTCCGGGCGCGTCGGCGCCATGCGCAGATCCGACTACCGCGCGATTACCGCCGAGGTGCAGCGCTTCGCCAACGCACTGCGCACCGACCCCGCGGTGCGCGTGGTGCGCACGCAGCTGCCCTTCGACGTGACCTCCGAGGGCACCCTGTCCGGCGACATCGGCACTGCCGCCGAAACGGGCGAGTCACCGCGCTTCACCATCGTGGTGGCGCGCAACCTGCAATGAACTTCACCAACCAGGAACTGAAGGCGCTGGCCCTGCCGCTGCTGGCCTGTGTCGCGCTGCTCGGGGCCGGCGCGGCGCTGATCGCATGGACGCAGCAGGAACAGCGTGCCGCGGTACGCGAGCTTGGCGCGGCGCGCGATCTGCGTGCGCAGGCGCGCGAGCGCCTGATGCGCATCGCCGAGGAGGAAAAGGAAGTCAAGGAGAAGCTGGCGGTGTACCTGCGCCTGCGCGAGCTGGGGATCCTCGGCGACGAGCGGCGCCTGGAGTGGGCCGACGCCATGACCCGCATCCGCACCCAGCGCGAGCTGCCGGACCTGCGCTACCGCGTCGAGCGCCAGCGCCTGATCGCCTCGGTGCCGGGCAACCCCGGTACCGTGGACTTCTACGCCAGCGCGATGAAAGTCGACCTCGCGCTGCTGCACGAGGGCGACCTGCTGAATTTCCTCGCCGACCTGCGCGCTTCTGGCAACGCCTACTACTCGGTCAAGCGCTGCGCGATCTCGCGCACCGGGGCCGCGCCGACCGTCGCCGGGCTCGCCCCGCGGCTGCGCGCCGAATGCGAGATCGACTTGATCACCGTCATCGACCGGGCGGCCAAGGCATGAAGCGCTTCTGCCTGCCCGCGCTGCTGCTCGCGCTGCTCGGCGCCGGCCCGGCGGCCGCGCAGGAGCTGCAACGGCTGTTCTTCACGCCCGAGCAGCGCGCCGCCCTCGACGCGCGCCGCGCCGCGCGCCTTCCCGACAAGCCCGCCGTCGCGGTCGAATCGCCAACCACCCGCGTCGACGGCTACGTGAAGCGCTCCAGCGGCAAGTCCACGGTGTGGGTGGACGGCGAGCCGCTGCCCGAAGGGCTGCAGCTGGAGGGCCTGCGCGTGCGGCGCGGCAATGATCCGACCAGGGTCACGGTCAGCGTCGGCGAGGACGGCCGGCGCGTCGAGCTGCGCGTCGGCGAAACGCTCGATCGCGCCACCGGTGAGGTGAAGGACGTGATCGGGGACGGCGAAGTCAGGGTCGGGCGCAGTGGCGCTCAGGTCCGCTAGCCGCCGCGCGCAGCGCGGCATGGCGCTGCTCGCCCTGCTGGCAGTGGCGGTAATGACGTTCGGCTACATCCTGACAAGCCGGCTCAATGCGGCGAGCCGTTTCGCCTCGGTGGACCGCGCGCACAACGCCAAGGTGCTCGCCCAGGCGAAGCGGGCGCTGATCGGCTGGATGGCGGCGAATGCCGTGAGTACCGATGCGAATCCCGGCCGACTGCCTTGTCCCGAGGCGCCTGCCTATTTCGCGGATCCGGCGCAGCAGGGGGTTGCGGCCGGAGGCTGCACGCTACCTGCCGTCGGCCGCCTGCCTTGGCGCACGCTGGGCCTGGACCGTTTGGTGGACGACGCCGGCGAACCGCTTTGGTACGTGGTCTCACCCGGCTGGGCTCTCCCAACCCTGATTCCGATCAATTCGGACTCCCTGGGCCAATTGAGCCTCGATGGCAGCGAAGCCGTGGCGCTGATCATTGCGCCGGGCGTTGCACTCAGCGTGCAAGCCGGTACGGGCTGCACGGCGTGGGTGCAGAGCCGACCCATCGCCGGCACGCCCGAGCTGCGCAATTACCTCGAATGCGAGAACGCCACCTCGCCCGCCGATGCGAGCTTCGTCACGCGGTCGGCGGGCGGATCGTTCAACGATCAGGTGCTGCGCGTCTCCGCGGCCGACCTCATGCCGGCGCTCGAGGCGGCCATCGCGGACCGCGTGCAGCGGGAAATCGCCCCGGCGCTCGCGACCGGCAGCTTCGTGCTGGATTCAAGCTCGCCGCGGCGGTGGGTCACGGCGTCGGGCAATCCGCCGATCTATCCGTACGCGGCACCGTTTGCGGACCCGGGAACATCCCTGTACATGGGTCAAGACGGCATATACCAAGGCTTGCTCCCGTTCCATCCGTCCCAGGGATTCGTGGCCTACCAGGCCACGCCCGCGGACGCGGTGGAGACGCTGGGCAACGGCTACCTCATGTCGCAAAGCTGCTATTGGGAGGCTGCGGAAGCGTACCTCTGCGCGGGACGCTACCACGAGGACGACATCGATCCGACGTTGCCGATGCGCATCCAGATGACGGCGACGTTCACCAACGTCGCGATGGGCCTGCGCTCGCTCCAGCCAGCGAACCTGCAAGTACAGGCGCGGGATGACGGCAGCAGCGGCCCGTGGACGGATCTCACGCCGTCCTACCGGGCCGAGATGAATGACGGCAGCGTGTCTGGCAAGCCCAGAGGATCGGTCACCATCAGATTCTGGGCCACCCTTCCCAACATCGACGCCATGGGCTGGGGTACGCAGGCGGATTACCGCATCCGTATCGACCGGGCGATGATCGACGACCACTGCCTGTTGAGCACCACCACCTCGTGCCCGGGCCCCTCGACGACCTGGTTCGCACGCAACGAATGGCAGCGGAATCTGTATTACGCAGTGGCGCAGGACAATACGGCGTACGTGTTGCCCTCCGTCGGGGGTTGCGACTCGACCAGCTGCCTGCGATTCAATGACCCTGCCACCCGCAATATCCGGTTGCTGCTCGTGCTCGCGGGCCGACGGCTCGATACGCAGACCCGACCCAGCAGTACGCTGACGGACTATCTCGAGTTGCAGAACGCCGATCTGGGCACGTTGTATGAGCAACGCCAGAGACGGGCGAGCAAGATCGAGGACCTGACGCTCAACGCGCCATGGAACGACCGCCTGGTCCTGGTGGACTGGATTTCCCCCAACCCCACCTTCCCCCTCGCCAACCTCCCGTGATGCGAGCGATCAACCGCCGGCGCGCACGCGGCTTCACGCTTACCGAGCTGGCCGTCGTATTCCTGATCGTCAGCATCATGCTGGCCACCGCGATGTATACGCTCTCCGCGCAGACCGAGCAGCGCGACTTCGAGGAAACGCGCCGCCGCCTGGAGGCAGCGCGCGAGCTCGTGCTCGGCTTCGCCGTCGTCAATGGCCGTCTGCCCTGCCCCGCCACCGCGACCTCGGGAGGAAGCGAGGCCATCACCACGCCGCCCAATTGCGACAGCCCCTATGGCGGCTTCTTGCCGGCGAGGGCCCTCGGGTTCCAGGTGGTCGACTCGGGCGGCTTCGCCCTCGACGCCTGGCAGAACCGGATCCGCTACGCGGTGTCGAGCGCAGCGCCGACGAGCTGCGCTGGATCCTCGACCGCGCCGCATTTCACCAACGCCACCAATCTCCGGGCCAACGGCATCACCTGCCGACCCAATGACCTCGTCGTCTGCAATCAGTCCCCGGTGACGATCACCAACACCGTGTGCGACGCGAACACCTCGGCCACCAACCAGAACGTCGTGGTTGCGATCGTGTTTTCCACCGGCAAGAACGGCGCTACCGGCGGGACAGGAACCAATGAAGCGCGCAATCTCGACAACAACCCGCTGTTCGTAAGCCGCCCGCGCGACGCCCCCGGCGCGACCGGCGGAGAGTTCGACGACCAGATGGTCTGGATCCCGGTCGGCGAGTTCTATGGCAAGCTGATCGCCGCCGGCGTCCTGCCCTGAGCGCCTAGCCTGCGCGACGCAGCACGAAGCACACGTCGCCGTCGCGGTTCGCTTCCAACCGCAGTTCGTAGCCCGCCGCCGCCGCCTGGCGCGCGGCCTGGTACAGGCCGATGCCCAGGCCGGTATCCGAACGCACGGGCGCGCGCAGCAGAGTCTTCTCCAGGTCCCCGGGCAGGGCGCGGCCGCTGTCCGACACCCGCAGCCCGAGGCTGGCGAGTTCGATGCGCACGCGCAGACCGGGCTGCGCAGCCCGCTTGGCCAACGCGTTCTGCAACAAGTTGTCCGCCACGCTGTCGAACAACGCGCGCGGCACTTCGGCCGCCAGCGCCGATGCGGTGCCGGAGAATTCGACGCCCTGGCCCTGGTACTGCCTCTGCAGCGATTCCCACCAGGCGCCGACCGGGACGCGTTCCTCGCGCTCCTCGTCCGGACGCTGCAGCTTGTCCAGCGTCGCGGCAAGCCGCTGCGTGATCGCCGGCAACTGGCGGCGCACCAGCGCGAGCGCCGCGGGCGAGTCGCCGCCTTCCGCCCCCGCGACCGAGCACAGCACGTTCAGCGACTGCAGCAGGTTCTTCACGTCGTGGGTGACGCGCGCGCCGGTCTGGTGCACGGCCTGCATGTAGCTCGCCTGGCGCAGCTCCTCCTCGCGCAGCTTGGCCAGGTAGAACTCGCCCAGCAACTGGCCCAGCAGGCGGAAGTGCCCGTGCAGCGCAGGGCTGGTGCGATAGCGCGAGTAGACGGTGAGCGCGACCTCGCGGTTGGCGAACTCCACGGCGTGCGGCGTGCGCTCGCCCGCCTCGCCCTGGCCGCCGTCCGTCTTCCACGCCGCGCCGGCCACCGAGGGCATGCGCGCGAGCGCCGCCACCGCCTCGGCGAGAAACCGCTCCGGTCGAGCTTCCGCATGCGACAGCTCGGCGAGGAACTGCAGCCACTTCTCGATCGGCAGGCCGATCGAGAACAGGTAGCGCGAAACGAACACGTTCAACCCGGCGTAGCCGGTGCGCGGATGCCAGGCCAGGCCGATCACCAGCACGATGCCCGCGATCACGAACACGATGTAGGTGAGCGCCTGCAGGTAGCTGGTGCGGCCCAGCGTCATGAAGGCGAAGCTGCCCAGGATCACCACGCCCAGCACCAGCATCAGGAAGATGCTGTAGAAGTAATCGACAACCTGCGCGGCCTCCGGGGGGTCGGCCTCCGCTGGCGTGAGCGCCATCAGCAGGAAGAACGCCGGCAGGCCCCACGCCGCGTAGTTGCGCACGTCCGGGTCGATCTCGCGGCGCGGCGCGATCTCCGGCAGCACGATCACCACCAGCAGCGCGAGCAGGTAGGCGAACATCAGCAGGTAGAACCGTCGCTGCCAGCGCGCTTGGTGCAGGTACACCTTGCCGCCGACCAGCCCGGCCAGCACCACGGTCCAGGTGGCGAGCAGCCACCAGTCCAGGTACAGCACCACGGCGGCGGCGAACAGGGCGATGAACAACGCCTGCGCCAGCGTCACCTGGCGCTCACCGCGCACGAGCGGCTGCCACAGCAGCAGCAGTCCGAGGTGCGCGAGCAGCAGCGCCCGCGCGCCACCGTCCGCCACGCCGCGCAGCGCGACCACGTGCAGCAGGGCGAGCATGGCGATCACCGCGAAGCGCCAGTGACGCCGGCTGAACGCCCGCACCGCCTCCGGCAAGCGCGCGGCGGTCATTCCAGGTGAGTCGGCTGGCGAATCGGCTTGCATGATCGGCGCGACGCAGGCAAAGATACGCAGATTCTCGATCCGGCGAAAGATGCCCCCCGCGCTCCTGCTGGCCCGCACCACCCTTACCGAGGCACGTCGCAGCGGCCTCCCCTGGCTCGCACTCGCCTGCCTCGCGCTGGCGTTCGGCCTGGCCGCGTTCCTGTCGCAGGTCGCGATCACCGAGAGCCGCGCGCTGCAGGCGACGCTCGCCGCCGCCGTGCTGCGCGCGGGCGCCGCGTTCCTGCTGGCGGCGCACGTCGCCACCAGCCTGGTGCGCGAAGCCAACGACAAGGTGCTCGAACTCGCGCTGGCGCAACCGCTGTCGCGCACGCAGTACTACCTCGGCAAGCTGGCGGGTTTCGGCGCCTGCGGCGCCTGCCTCGCCGTGGCGTTCTGCGCGCCGCTGCTGCTGTGGGCGGCGCCCGATGCGGCGGCACTTTGGGGGCTGTCGTTCGCCGCCGAGCTGCTGCTGGTCGCGGCGGCCAGCCAGTTCTTCGCCGTCACGCTCGCCGGGGTGGTGCCGGCGCTCACCGCGACCGCAGGCCTTTACCTGCTGGCGCGCAGCATGACCGGCATCCAGCTGCTGGCGCGCGGCCCGTTGCTGGAGCAATCCCTTGCGCAACGCATCGCCAGCGGCGCGGTGGACGGCGTCGCGCTGCTGCTGCCCAGGCTCGACGCGGCCACACGCGCCGAATGGCTGATCTACGGCCTGCCCACGCCGGCGGAGTTCGGCATGGCGCTCGGCACCCTGCTGCTGTATTGCGCGCTGCTTGCCGCCGCGGGGCTGTTTGACTTCCACCGCCGCAACCTGTGAGCGGCAACCAGCGCAAGCTGCAGGCCGTGCCGGGCTGGGTCTGGGCAGGGCTGTTGTCCTGCCTGGCCGCGCAAACGTGGCTGCAGGCGCAGCGCCCGCTGCCCGCCGTGGCGGCGCAGGACCTGCCGCCGGCGCCGCGCGCGCAGGCGCTGCGCGCCGCCAGCTTCGGCGAACCGGCGGCGCTGTCGCGCCTGGCTATGCTGTACCTGCAGGCCTACGACCTGGGCGCAGGCAACGCGCTGCCGTATCAACGCCTCGACTACGCGCGCCTCGTGGAGTGGCTGCGCGCCATCGTCGATGCCGACCCGAAGAGCGAATACCCCCTGTTCGCGGCGGCGCGCGTGTACGCCGAAGTCGCGGACCCCGCGAAATGCCGCGTGATGCTGGCGTTCATCCACCAGGCCTTCCTGGAGGATCCGAACCGGCGCTGGCCATGGCTCGCGCAGGCCGCGCTGCTCGCCAAGCACCGGCTGCACGACCTGCCGCTCGCGCTCCGCTACGCCGCGGATCTCCAGCAGCTGGCCACCGGGCCCGGCGTCCCGCTCTGGGCGAAGCAGATGGAGATCTTCATCCTGGAGGACATGAACGAGCTGGAGGCTGCCAAGATCATGCTCGGCGGGCTGCTCGCATCCGGGCGCATCGCCGATCCCCAGGAGCGCCGCTTCCTGCAAGGGCGGCTGGAAGAACTCGAACGCCGGGCGGCGCCCAAGCATTGAGGGAATGTTTGTTGTATCGTGCGAATTCGAAGGGGGTTCTCAGATGAAATCTCAGCAAGAAGGCTTCACGCTGGTCGAGATCGCGATCGTGCTGGTGATCATCGGCCTGCTGCTCGGCGGCATTCTCAAGGGCCAGGAGATGATCACCCAGGCGAAGATCAAGAACGTCGTCGCCGATTTCTCCGGCATCTCGGCCGCCTACTTCGGCTATCAGGACCGCTACCGCGCGCTGCCGGGGGACGATCCGAATGCCGCTACGCGCTGGACCACGCCTACGGCGGCGACCGCCGGCAACGGCGACGGCCAGATCGCGGGCACCTACAACAACGGCAACGCGGCGTGCGTCGTGACGGTGGAGAGCTGCAGCTGGTGGGACCACCTGCGCCGCGCCGGCTTCGTGGCCGGCTCGGGCGTGACCCAGCCGTTCAATGCGGTGACCGGC
>JBGPPD010000021.1:0-23245 GCA_041488375.1 Gammaproteobacteria bacterium
CCCTGCGGCGGCACGCCGCTGGTGCGGCTGAGGATCGAAGAGCGCGCCGGGCAGGTCTACTTCATGGGAGTCGACGATGGCTGACAACGACGGGCAGTGGGAGCGCGGGCTGATCGAGAAGCTTGCCACCGCGGCGCTCAAGGAGCAGCGCCGCGCGCGCCTGTGGGGCATCTTCTTCAAGCTGCTCACCTTCGCCTACCTCACGGTGATCATCCTGCTGGCGGTGGACTGGAAGGGTGGGGAGATATCCGGCAAGCACACCGCCCTGGTCGAGGTGAGCGGGATCATCGCGCCCGGCAACGACGCCAGCGCCGAGCGCGTGATGGACGCATTGCAGGCGGCGTTCAAGGACAAGAACACGCAGGGCGTGGTGGTGCGCGTCAATAGTCCGGGCGGCAGCCCGGTGCAGGCGCAAAGCATCTACGACGAGATGCGCAGGCTGCGCAAGCTCCATCCCAAGGTGCCGCTGTACGTGGTGGTCGAGGACCTGTGCGCCTCCGGCGGCTACTACGTCGCCGTGGGCGCCGACCGGATCTATGTCGCCAAGTCGAGCCTGCTCGGCTCGATCGGCGTGCGCATGGACGGCTTCGGCGTGACCGGGTTGATGGACAAGCTCGGCGTGGAGCGCCGGCTGCTGACCGCGGGCGAGAACAAGGGCTTCCTCGACCCGTTCCTGCCGGTCGACGAGAAGCAGAAGCAGCATGCGCAGGCGATGCTCAACGAGATCCACCAGCAGTTCATCGGCGTGGTGCGCGAGGGGCGCGGCAAGCGCCTGAAGGAAACCCCGGACATGTTCTCGGGGCTGATCTGGACCGGGCAGAAGAGCGTGGAGCTGGGTCTGGCGGATGCCTTCGGCAGCCTGGACTACGTCGCGCGCGAAGTGATCAAGGCCGAGAACATCGTGGACTACACGCAGAAGGAAAACATCGCGGAGAAATTCGCCCGCCGGATCGGCGCGGGCGCGGCGAGCGCGGTGCTCGAGCTGGCGCTGCGGCACGCGCCGCAGCTGCGCTAGGCCAATAGCAGGAACACCGCGGGGCGACGGCCGACGGCGACACGCGCGCGGCGCCACTGCGCGACCGTGCGCGTGACGATCTCCTCCGAGGGCAGGCTGAGGTCCGCGGCAACGCTCAGGCGGGTGCCCGGATCGCAGCTTTGCAGCAGCGCCTCCAGCAGCGCCTCGTTGCGGTAGGGCGTTTCGATGAAGATCTGCGTT
The DNA here is from genome assembly GCA_041488375.1 of Gammaproteobacteria bacterium. Lineage (GTDB taxonomy): Bacteria > Pseudomonadota > Gammaproteobacteria > Burkholderiales > SG8-39 > JAABQT01. Next base: position 1,217 of record JBGPPD010000021.1, read on the forward strand.
TCGCGCTCGGCGCGCGAACGCTTTTCGAGCGCCCGGATGCGTTCCGCCCGTTCCTGCTTGTCGCGAGGCAGATAGCCGCAGAAGGCGAAGCGCTGCCCTTCCAGGCCGGACGCCATCAGCGCCAGCAGGATGGCGGAGGGGCCCGCCAGCGGGATGACGCGAAAGCCTTCGGCATGCGCCGCGGCCACCAGCGCGGCGCCCGGGTCGGCAACCGCCGGGCAGCCCGCCTCCGACAGCACGCCGAGCGAAAGGCCGGCGCGCAGCGGAGCGAGCAGCGCTGCCGCGTCGCCGTCGATCTCCCGGACGCTCAACTCGCGAAGCGGGCAGGGCATCCCCAGCTCACCGAGGAACGCGCGCGCGCTCTTGGCGTTCTCGACGGCGAAATCGCGCAGCGAGCGAACCGTAGCCGCGGCCGCGCCGGACAGGGCATCCGCCGCCGGCCCGCCGAGCGGCACGGGGATCAGGTAAAGGGCCGGTTTCATCCGCGCAGCACCGGCAGGCCGGCCTGCGCCAGCATTTCGCTCAGCGCGATCAGCGGCAGCCCGATCAGCGCGGTCGGGTCCTCGCCGTCGATGCGCGCGATCAGCGCGATGCCCAGCCCTTCGGACTTGGCGCTGCCGGCGCAGTCGTACGGCTGCTCGCGACGCAGGTAGTCTTCGATCTGCGCCGCGCTGAGCCGCCGGAAGTGCACCAGGCAGGGCACGAGGCGCGCACTGACGGCGCCGCTGTGCGTGTCGAGCAGCGCCAGCGCGGTGTCGAAGCGCGCGGTCCTGCCGCTCATCGCGGTGAGCTGGCGAACGGCGTTGGCATGCGTGCCGGGTTTGTCGAGGATCACGCCGTCGCAGGAGGCCACCTGGTCTGCGCCGATGATCAAGGCCTGCGGAAAGCGTGCCGCGACGGCGCGGGCCTTGGCTTGCGCCAGGCGCGCGGCGACCGCGCTGGTGGATTCCCCGGGCAGCGATCGCTCCTCCACGCCCGGGTCGGCGCACTCGAAGCGCAGTCCCAGGCGCGACAGCAGCTCTCGCCGGTAGCGCGAGGTGGACGCGAGGACGAGTTGCCGAGGTTCAGGCATGGCTTTGTTTTGACACGGTTTTTCGGCAATGATATCATTCGCGCCGTCATGCCGCAGCAGCCGGCGCGGTTTCCAGTGATCGACGGCTTCGTGTTCGCGGCAGCCGGCGGCAGGTTGCGCGGCACCTGGCCGGTCAGAGACTTGCCCCGGTTGCACGAAGAGTTGTTCGACGACGCGGGCGCGGTCGACTTCGAATTGCAGGGTGGAAGCGACGCTCACGGGCGGCCGCAACTCGTGCTGCACGCGTCGGCCACGCTACGATTGACCTGCCGGCGCTGCCTCGCGGCGCTCGACAGCGAGTTGGACTGCGAGACCACGCTGCTGTTGGCAGCTTCGCAGGCGCAGATCGACGCAGAACCGATCAGCCCGGAGGGTCCGGAGTGGATCGTGGCGCACAGGGAAATGGCGGTGCGCGATCTGGTCGAAGACGAGTTGCTGCTGGCGCTGCCGTACGCGCCGCGGCACGAGAATTGTCCGGCGCAGGGCAGCAGCGCGCCGGGAACGCGGCACATGCCGTTGGCAGGGCTGCGCGGCATGCTGCGCAGCAAGAACCGACATTGAGAGGAGCTTGAACATGGCAGTCCAGCAGAACAAGAAATCCCCGTCCAGGCGCGGTATGCATCGCGCCCACGATTTCCTGGTCAACCCGCCGCTGGCGGTCGAGCCGACGACGGGCGAAGTGCACCTGCGCCACCACGTCAGTCCGACGGGCTACTACCGCGGCAAGAAGGTCGCCAAGGCCAAGGGCGAGTAGCCCGGCGCCCGCTCGAGTCCTGCGCCCGCCGCGCGGGCGAGCTAGGCTCGATGGACATCACCGTCGCCATTGACTGCATGGGGGGCGACCACGGCCCCCACGTGACGGTCCCAGCCGCGCTCGAACTGCAGCGCGGCCATGCGGATGTCGCCGTCATCCTGGTGGGCCGGCGCGAGGCGCTCGAAGCGGAGCTCGCCCGGCATGGCGCGGCAGCGGGAGCGCGGCTGCGCGTGCAGCACGCGAGCGAGGTGGTGAGCATGGACGAGCTGCCGGCCCAGGCGCTGCGCTACAAGAAGGATTCCTCGATGCGCGTGGCAGTCAACCTGGTGCAAAGCGGCGAGGCGCACGCCTGCGTCAGCGCCGGCAACACCGGCGCCCTGATGGCGACGTCGCGTTACGTGCTGAAGACCCTGCCCGGCATCGATCGTCCCGCCATCGCCACGGTTCTGCCCAACATGCGTGGCGGCTGGACCTACGTGCTGGACCTCGGCGCGAATGTCGACTGCACCCCCGAGCAGCTGATGCAGTTCGGCGTGATGGGCGCGATGCTGGTGGCGGCAGTGGAACACAAGGAGCGGCCCTCGGTGGGACTGCTGAACATCGGCGTGGAAGACATCAAGGGCAACGAGACCGTGAAGCGGGCGGCCGAACTGCTGCGCGGCAGCGGCCTGAATTTCCACGGCAACGTGGAGGGCGACGACATCTTCAAGGGGACCACCGACGTGGTGGTCTGCGACGGATTCGTCGGCAACTCGGTGCTCAAGGCTTCCGAGGGCGTCGCCACCATGATCGTCGCGTTCCTGAAGCAGGAATTCACGCGCAATCCCTTCCGCAAGTTCGCCGCACTGGTGGCGATGCCGGTGCTCAAGGCATTGCGCCGGCGCATGGATCCGGGCCGCTACAACGGCGCCAGCCTGCTCGGCCTGCGCGGCGTGGTGATCAAGAGCCACGGCTCGGCGGACAGGTTCGCGTTCGCCAAGGCGCTCGAGCGCGCGGTGGAGGAAGTGCGCAACGACGTGATCCGGCGCATCTCGCAGAGCATGGCGCAGGCGGCGGTGCAATGATCTGCTCGCGCATCGTCGGCACCGGCAGCTACCTGCCGCCCCGCGTCATGACCAACGCCGAGTTCGCCGCGCGCCTCGACACCAGCGACGCGTGGATCCGTGAGCGCACCGGCATCGCGCAGCGCCATATCGCCGCCGAGTCGCAGACCTCCAGTGATCTCGCCCTGCAGGCGAGCCGCGCGGCGCTGGCGGCGGCGGGCATGCAGGCCGAGGCTGTGGACCTCATCGTGGTGGCCACCTCGACGCCGGACTTCATTTTCCCCAGCACCGCTTGCCTGCTGCAAGCCAAGCTCGGGGTCGCGGGCTGCGCGGCGTTCGACCTGCAGGCGGTGTGCAGCGGATTCGTCTACGCGCTCGCCACTGCCGACAATTTCATCCGCGCCGGCACGCACAAGACCGCGCTGGTCGTGGGCACCGAGGTGTTCTCGCGCATTCTCGACTGGAACGACCGCGGCACCTGCGTCCTGTTCGGCGACGGCGCTGGCGCAGTGGTGCTGGCCGCCGGCGCCAAGCCGGGCATCCACGCCTCCGTGCTGCGCGCCGACGGCAGCCACGCGGACATCCTGTCGGTACCCGGCAACGTGTGCGGCGGCCGCATCGTCGGCTCGCCGTTCCTGCAAATGCAGGGCAGCCAGGTGTTCAAGTTCGCGGTCAAGGTGCTGGACGAGGTGGCGCGCGAAACCGTGGCGGCGGCCGGGATGCGCCTGGAGGACATCGACTGGCTGATCCCGCACCAGGCCAATGTGCGCATTCTGGAAGCGACGGCGAAGAAACTCGGCCTGCCGAGGGAAAAGCTGGTGGTCACGGTGGACCACCATGGCAACACGTCGGCGGCCTCGGTGCCGCTGGCACTCGATGAATACGTGCGCGCCGGGAAGATCCGCCCAGGGCATCGTGTAATGATGCAGGGCGTCGGCGGCGGATTCACGTGGGGCGCGACTCTCGCGACGATGTGAGGCCATGAAACTGGGGATGGTTTTTCCGGGCCAGGGTTCGCAATCGGTCGGCATGCTGCAGGCTTACGCGGGCCTGCCAGGCGTGGACGCGGTGCGGCGCGAGGCGGCAGAAGTGCTCGGGGCCGACTTCATCCAGCTGCTGGACGCGGGACCTGTCGAAGCCCTGAGCCTCACCGTCAACACGCAACCCGCAATGGTCGCTGCCGGCTTCGCGGCATTCGGCGCCTGGCGCGCGCTCGGCGGGCCGCCGCCCTCGGTGGTGGCGGGCCACAGCCTGGGCGAATACACCGCGCTGGTTGCCGCCGGGGCGATCGCATTTCGCGATTGCCTGCCGCTGGTGAGATTTCGCGCGCAAGCGATGCAGGAAGCGGTGCCGGAGGGGCAGGGCGCGATGGCCGCGATCCTCAACCTGGACGAGGCGCAGGTGCGCGGCGCATGCGAACAGGCTGCACGGGGCGAGGTGGTGCAGGCTGTCAATTTCAATGCGCCGGGGCAGATCGTCATCGCCGGCCACAAGGACGCGGTGGCGAGGGCGATGGAGGCTTGCAAGGCGCGAGGCGCCAAACGTGCCCTGCTGTTGCCGGTCAGCGCGCCGTTTCATTCGAGCCTGATGCGGCCGGCGGCTGACAAGTTGCGCGCCTACCTCGAGCGGGTTGCGGTGGCCGAGCCGAAGGTCGACCTGGTCAACAACGTGGACGTCGCCGTGCGCAGGCAGCCGGCGGAGATCAAGGACGCGCTGGTGCGCCAGGCGGCGTCCCCCGTGCGCTGGGTGGAGTCGATTCGCAAGATGAAAGAAATGGGCGTGACGCACGTCCTCGAATGCGGCCCCGGCAAGGCGCTCGCCGGGATGGTCAAGCGCATCGACGGGGAATTGCACTGCCACGCGCTGGCGGACAAGGGCTCGCTCGAACAGGCGCTCGCTGCGCTGCAGGCGGGCGCATGACGCTGCAGGGCAAGCTCGCCCTGGTCACCGGCGCGACGCGCGGCATCGGCCGCGCCATCGCGCTCGAACTCGGCCGGCAGGGCGGCAAGGTCGTGGGCACGGCGACCAGCGCGGCGGGTGCGGCGCAGATCTGCGCCGCGTTCGCGCAGGCGGGGATCGACGGCGTGGGCATGGTGCTCGACGTGCGCGATACGGCGGGCTGCGACGCGCTGGTCGAAAGCGTGCAGAAGCAGCGCGGCGACATCCTGATCCTGGTCAACAATGCCGGCATCACGCGCGACAACCTCGCGCTGCGCATGAAAGACGAGCAGTGGGACGAGGTCATCGACACCAACCTCAAGGCCGTTTTCCGCCTCTCTCGCGCCGTGATGCGGGGCATGATGAAGGCGCGCTGGGGGCGGATCATCAACATCACCTCGGTGGTCGGCGCCTCGGGCAACCCCGGGCAGGCCAACTATGCCGCTGCCAAGGCGGGCGTGGTGGGCATGACCAAGTCGCTGGCGCGCGAACTCGGCAGCCGCGCCATCACCGTCAACTGCGTTGCCCCCGGTTTCATCGATACCAACATGACGCGGGCGCTCCCGGAAGGGCGACGTTCGGCGCTGCTGGAACAGATTCCGCTGGGACGGCTGGGCACGCCGGAGGACATCGCTGCCGCGGTCGCCTATCTCGCCTCGCCTGCGGCGGCCTACGTCACCGGCTGCGTGCTGCACGTGAACGGGGGCATGTACATGGCGTGAGGCATCGCGCGCCGATTTGGTAAAATCCGGGTCGCCAGTTGGCCCCTACAGGGAAGGAGCAAAAGATGGAAAACTTCGAACAACGCGTGAAAAAGATCGTCGCCGAGCAGCTCGGGGTGAACGAGGCGGAGATCAAGAGCGAGTCCTCGTTCGTCGACGACCTGGGGGCCGATTCGCTCGACACCGTCGAGCTAGTGATGGCCTTGGAGGAGGAGTTCGAGACCGAGATTCCCGACGAAGAGGCCGAGAAGATCACCACCGTCCAGCAGGCCATCGATTACGTCAAGGCCCATTCGAAGTCCTAAGTGCCGCGCCGCAGAGTCGCCGTCACCGGCCTGGGTATCGTGTGCCCGGTCGGCAATACCGTAGAGGAAGCATGGAGCCACCTAGTCGCCGGCAAGCCCGGGATCGGGCCGATCACGCGCTTTGACGCGTCCGCGTTCGCCTGCCGCATCGCCGGCGAAGTGAAGGGATTCGACGTCGCCGCCTACCTGCCGGCGAAGGAAGCGCGGCACATGGATACGTTCATCCATTACGGTCTGGCGGCCGGGATCCAGGCGTGGAAGGACAGCGGACTGCAGGTCACCGAGTCGAACGCCGAGCGCATCGGCGTCAACATCGGCTCGGGCATCGGCGGCCTGCCGCGCATCGAGGAGACGCACGGCGAGCTGGTGCAGCGCGGACCGCGCCGCATCTCGCCGTTCTTCGTCCCGGCGTCGATCATCAACATGATCTCCGGTCACCTGTCGATCCTCTATGGCATGAAGGGCCCGAACATCGCCGTGGTCACCGCCTGCACCACCGGGCTGCACGCGGTCGGGCTGTCCGCCCGGATGATCGAGTACGGCGACGCGGACGTGATGCTGGCCGGCGGCGCCGAGGCCACCATCTCGCCGCTCGGCGTCGGCGGGTTTGCCGCCGCGCGCGCCTTGTCCACGCGCAACGACGAGCCCGCCACCGCGAGCCGCCCCTTCGACAAGGACCGCGACGGCTTCGTGCTCGGGGAGGGTGGCGGCGTGCTGGTGCTGGAAGAACTCGAGCACGCCAAGGCGCGCGGCGCCCGGATCTATTGCGAGCTGGTCGGATTTGGCATGAGCGGCGACGCGTTCCACATGACGGCGCCGGACCAGGACGGGCCGCGGCGTTCCATGGTCGCGGGGCTGGCCAACGCCCGCCTGGCCCCGGACCGGGTGCAATACCTGAACGCGCACGGCACCTCCACGCCGCTGGGAGACAAGAACGAGACCGAGGCGATCAAACTGGCCTTCGGCGCGCATGCGGCGCGGCTGGTGGTGAATTCGACCAAGTCGATGACCGGGCACCTGCTGGGCGGCGCGGGGGGCATCGAGTCGGTGTTCACGGCGCTGGCGGTGCACCGCCAAGTGTCCCCGCCGACGATCAACATCTTCCACCAGGATCCGGAGTGCGATCTGGACTACTGCGCCAATACGGCGCGCGACCTCAGGATCGACTACGCCGTGAAGAACAATTTCGGCTTCGGCGGCACCAACGGCACGCTGGTGTTCGGCCGCGTTTGAACGGCAATCCGCTGCTGCGCCTGCAGTTGCGCGCGTCGCCGTCGCTGGCAGGCGCCGGGGTGCTGCTGCATGCCGTCGCTGCCGCCTGCATTGCGGCTGCGGTACCCGGGATCTGGGGCGGGGTCCTGGCGGCGCTGGTCGCGGTTCTGGGCGCCGTGACGGCCTGGGACCGGGCGCTGCTGCGCTCCGCACGCTCGGCACGCGTTCTGGAACTCTATCCGGGGGCCAAGGCAGCCTTGGTGTTGGCGGACGGCAGCCGCCTGGAGGGAAACGTCGCCGTGCGCCGCAACGTAAGTCCCTGGTGGGTCACTTTGCCCCTCGACGGGGGCGCCAGGCGTACCCTGCTGGTGGCCCGGGACATGCTCCCGGCGGGCGACTTCCGGCGGCTGAAGATCTGGGCGCTATGGGGGCGGGTGCCCGCCCTGGCGGCACCGCAACGTGCGGCCTGAGCAACCGGCGACTTTGGCCGCCGAACTATTTCAAAAGGTCAGTGTCTGTGGCACATAGGCGTTGCAGCCGGGCGGTGGCGGGTGGCGGCGATGTCTGAGCGCGACATCGACCAGCAATTGGTGGCGCGCGCCCAGCGGGGCGACAAGCGTGCTTTCGAGTTGCTTGTGGTGAAGTACCAGCGCAAGCTGGGCCGGTTGCTGGCGCGCTTCATCCGCGATCCGGCGGAGGTCGAGGATGTGACGCAGGAAGCGTTCATCAAGGCGTACCGGGCGCTTCCGGCGTTTCGCGGCGACAGCGCGTTCTATACTTGGCTGTACCGCATCGGCATCAACACCGCCAAGAATTACCTGATGGCGCTGGGGCGGCGGGCCCCCACCTCGACCGAGGTGGAGGCGGAGGATGCGGAAGGATTCGAGGACGGGGAGCAGTTGCGCGACATCAACACGCCGGAGAGCCTGTTGCTGTCCAAGGAGATTGCCGCGACCGTGAATGCGACGATCGAAGAGCTGCCCGAGGAATTGCGCACCGCGATACAGTTGCGCGAGATCGAGGGCATGAGCTACGAGGATATCGCGCGCGCCATGGACTGCCCGATCGGCACCGTGCGCTCGCGGATCTTCAGGGCGCGCGAGGCGATCGCGGAGCGGCTGCGGCCGCTGCTCGACACGCGCAAGGACCAGAGGTGGTAGCACGATGAAGTCGAAGATTTCGGCACTGATGGACGGCGAGCTCGAAGTGCAAGAGCAGCACGAGCCGTTTGCCGCGCTGGGCGCGGACCGCGATGCCCGCGAAACGTGGCGCACTTATCACCTGATCAGCGATGCGCTGCGCGGCGGCGCGCTGCTCTCGGCCGACTGCTCGGCGCGCGTGGCGCTGCGCCTGGCGCAGGAACCGGCACTGCTCGGTCCGCTGCCCTCCCCGGTGCGGCCGGCCGAACACCCACGCTGGTTCCTGCCGTCCGCGCTGGCCGCGAGCATCGCGGCGGTCGCTTTCGTCGGTTGGGTGGCGCTGGCGCCGCGCAACACCGTGGCGCCGGTGCCGGCGCCGATCGCCCAGGCACCGCAAGCCGAACCGGCCACGCAGCCGGCGCGGCTGTCGCTCACCAGCGCGGAGCAGGACTACTTGATCGCGCACCAGGTGTACTCGCCGCGCAACTCCCTGCAGGGCATGGCGCCCTACGTGCGTACCGTGTCCGACGAGGCCCCGGCGAGGAAGCCGTGAGTCGTTCGGTCGGCGCCTTGCTACTGTGGACCGTCGCCGGCCTGGCGCAGGCGCAAGGGACGCCGCAGGCGCTGGACTGGCTGCGCAAGATCTACCAGGCCACCGAGAAGCTCTCCTACACCGGCACCTTCGTCTACCAGCAGGGCGAGCGCACCGAGACCTCGCGCATCACGCGCCGCGCCGACGCCGCCGGCGGCATCGAGAAACTGGAGGTGCTGGACGGACTGCCGCGCGAGGTGGTGCGCACGCGCGACGAGATCCGTTGCTACCTTCCCGGCAGCCAGACGGTCAAGGTGGACCGCCGGGGCGACCAGCGCGGCTTCCCGGCATTGCTGCCGGCGCAAGTCGCCGGGTTGACGGAGAACTACACGATCAGCGTCGGGGAGATCGTCCGGGTCGCGGGCTTCGACTGCCAGGTGATCGTGCTGGCACCCAGGGACGAGCTGCGCTACGGCTACAAGCTGTGGGCCGACACGCATAGCGGCATGCTGCTCAAGGCGCGCGCCTTCGACCGCGCGGGCAAGACCGTCGAACAGTTCACCTTCACGCAACTCGAAATCGGCAACGTGTCGCGCGAGCGGCTGCGGCCGCGGCCGGCGGCGCGCAGTTGGCACGTGGAGCAGTCCGCCGCCACGCCCACGAACCTGGCGGAGGCCGGCTGGATCGTGAACGCGGACCTGCCCGGCTTCCGCAAGGTGGCCGAGATCCGCAGGTTGCTGCGCGATGCACGGCCGGTCGGCCAGGTGGTGTATTCGGACGGACTGGCCGCGGTGTCGGTGTTCATCGAGCCAATCGCCGGGCGCAGCGAGCCGCCGCGCCTCGGGCTGGCGAGCATGGGCGCGGTCAACGTCTTCACCCGGGAAGTGGCGGAGCACCTGGTGACCGTGGTGGGCGAAGCGCCGGCCGCCAGCGTGCAGCGCATGGGCAACCGCGTGGAGTTTCACCGCCCGCAGTGAATCCACACCAGGGAGTCCCATGCCATTGATCAGAACCGCCATCGCGATGCTCCTCACCCTGTGCGCCACGGTGGCGCCGGCGCAGGGCCGGGATTTGCCCGATTTCACCCGCCTGGTCGAGGATCAGGGCGCCGCGGTGGTCAACATCAGCACCACGCAGGCGGCGCGGCGCGCCGCGGGGCCGCAGCTGCCGAACACGGATGATGAGGAAGTCCTCGAGTTCTTCCGGCGCTTCGTCCCGCGCCAGCAGCCCGCGCCCGGCGTGCGGCCGGAGAGCCGTTCCCTGGGCTCGGGTTTCGTCATCAGTGCGGACGGCTACATCCTGACCAACGCGCACGTCATCGACGCCGCGGACGAGATCACCGTCAAACTCACCGATAAACGCGAGTACAAGGCCAAGGTCATCGGCGCGGACAAGCGCACGGACGTGGCGCTCATCAAGATCGAGGCGGCGGGCCTGCCGGCGGTGCGCATGGGAGATCCCGCGCGGCTGAAAGTGGGCGAGTGGGTGGTGGCCATCGGCTCGCCATTCGGCTTCGAGAGCACCGTCACCGCCGGCATCGTCAGCGCCAAGGGGCGCTCCCTGCCGCAGGAGAACTTCGTCCCCTTCATCCAGACGGACGTGGCCATCAATCCCGGCAATTCCGGCGGGCCGCTGTTCAACATGCGCGGCGAAGTGGTCGGGGTCAATTCGCAGATCTACAGCCGCACCGGCGGCTTCATGGGCCTGTCGTTCGCCATCCCCATCGACGTGGCGCTGGACATCCAGAAGCAGCTGCGCGAAAAGGGCCGCGTCTCGCGCGGGCGCATCGGCGTGGTGATCCAGGAAGTCACCAAGGACCTGGCGCAGTCCTTCGGACTGGACCGGCCGCGCGGAGCGCTGGTGAATTCGGTGGAGAAGGGCAGCCCGGCCGATAAAGCCGGCATCGAGGCGACCGACATCATCACGCGCTTCGACGGCAAGGCGGTGGAATCCTCCAGCGACCTGCCGCGCATCGTCGGCTCCACCCGGCCGGGCGCCAGCGCCCAGGTCGAGGTCTGGCGCAAGGACGCTGCGCGCACGCTGTCAGTGACCGTCGGCGAGCTGCAAGAGGAGCGCTTGGCGGCGCGCGATGTGCCGCGCGAGCGCAAGCCGGCGGAACTCGCGGCCAACCGCCTGGGCATCGTCGTGAGCGAGCTCAGCGCGGAGCAGAAGAAGGACCTGCGGCTCGGGCAAGGGCTGGTGGTGGTGGACGTGCGGCCCGACGCGCGGGCCGACGTGCGCAAGGGCGACGTCCTCCTGAAAATGGTCCACAAGGGCCAGCACACCGAACTGAAGACCATCGAGCAGTTCAACAAGCTGCTGGCGGCGCTGGACAAGTCCGCCGTCATCACCTTGCAGGTGCGCCGCGGCGAGAATACCGCCTTCGTCACGGTCGCCGGCCTGGCGGACCAGGGCTGAGGCCGGCGCCTGGGTTTGCGGCTCTTTGGTCGCGGTCACTGCCACCTGTGCGAGGAGATGGCGCAGGCGCTGCGCGCGCTCGGCGTGGCCTTCGAGGAGTTCGACGTGGATGGCGACCCGGCGCTCGCCGCCCGCTATGGCCGGCGGGTACCGGTGCTCACCGACGCGGCGGGCGCCGAGATCTGCCACACCCGCCTGGACGAAGCGGCACTGCGGGCGCGGCATGCGGTAAGATAGCGCCCCGCTGCAGACAAGGGTGCCCAGGGCACCCTTTTTTGTGCTTCCCATGACACTGCAAAGCCGCATCCGAAATTTCTCGATCATTGCGCATATCGACCACGGCAAGTCGACGCTGGCCGACCGCATCATCCAGCTGTGCGGCGGCCTGTCCGACCGCGAGATGGCCGACCAGGTGCTCGATTCGATGGACCTGGAGCGCGAGCGCGGCATCACCATCAAGGCGCAGACCGCGGCGCTGCAGTACCAGGCGCGCGACGGCGAGCGCTACCTGCTCAACCTGATCGACACGCCGGGGCACGTCGATTTCTCCTACGAGGTGAGCCGCTCGCTCGCCGCTTGCGAGGGCGCCCTGCTGGTGGTCGATGCGTCGCAGGGGGTGGAAGCGCAGACGGTGGCCAACTGCTATACGGCGATCGAGCAGGGCGTCGAGGTGATCCCGGTGCTCAACAAGATCGACCTGCCTTCCGCCGATCCGGAGAAGGCCATCCAGGAGATCGAGGACGTCATCGGCATCCGGGCGCAGGACGCCCTGCGCGCCAGCGCCAAGACCGGCGAGGGCGTGCCGGAGATCCTCGAGTCGGTGATCGCGCGCTGTCCGCCGCCGACAGGGGATCCGGACGCGCGCCTGCAGGCGCTGGTGATCGACTCCTGGTTCGACAACTACGTCGGCGTGGTGATGCTGGTGCGCATGATGCAGGGCACGCTGCGTCCCAAGGACAAGGTGCTGCTGATGAGCACCGGTGCCGCGCACCTGTGCGAGCAGGTCGGCGTGTTCACGCCCAAGTCGCAGCCGCGCGCGGAACTGGTCGCCGGCGAGGTCGGCTTCGTGGTGGCCGGGGTGAAAGAGCTGCGCGAGGCCAAGGTCGGCGACACGATCACCCGCGCCGACAAGCCCGCGGCAGCGCCGCTGCCGGGGTTCAAGGAGATCAAGCCGCAGGTGTTCGCCGGGCTCTACCCGGTGGAATCCAATCAGTACGAGGCGCTGCGCGACGCGCTCGAGAAACTGCACCTGAACGATGCCTCCTTCCACTACGAGCCTGAGGTGTCGCAGGCGCTGGGCTTCGGCTTTCGCTGCGGCTTCCTCGGCCTGCTGCACATGGACATCGTGCAGGAGCGCCTGGAGCGGGAGTACGGCATGGAGCTGGTGACCACTGCGCCGTCCGTGGTCTACGAGCTGCTGCTGCGCGACGGCACGGTCGAGCAGATCTCCAACCCGGCCAAGCTCCCCGACCCCTCGCAGATCGAGGAGATCCGCGAGCCGATGATCGCCGCCACCCTCTTCGTGCCGCAGGAGTACGTCGGTCCGGTGATGACGTTGTGCACGGAGAAGCGCGGCACGCAGACCAACCTGCACTATTCGGCGCGCCACGTGGTGCTGTCCTACGACCTGCCGCTCAACGAGGTGGTGCTGGATTTCTTCGACCGGCTGAAGTCGCTGACGCGCGGCTTCGGCTCGATGGACTACGAGTTCAAGGCCTACCGGCCGGCCGACGTGATCCGGCTGGACGTGCTGGTGAACGGCGAGCGCGTCGACGCCCTGTCCAGCATGGTGCACCGCGACGTGGCGCAGCGGCGCGGGCGCGAACTGGCGGCGCGCCTGCGCGGCCTGATCCCGCGGCAGATGTTCGACGTCGCGATCCAGGCGGCGATCGGCTCGAACATCATCGCGCGCGAAAACGTCAAGGCGCTGCGCAAGAACGTGCTCGCCAAATGCTACGGCGGCGACGTCTCGCGCAAGAGGAAGCTGCTCGAGAAGCAAAAGGAAGGCAAGAAGCGCATGAAGCAGGTCGGTTCGGTGGAAATCCCGCAGGAGGCGTTCCTCGCGGTGCTGCAGAGGGATGCGGACTAGGCGATGAACTTCGCCCTGTTCCTGCTGATCCTGCTGCTGGTGACCGGCGCCGTGTGGGCGCTGGACGCCGCGCTGCTGCGCAAGCGGCGCGCTCGAGGCGGCCGGCAGCCTTGGTGGGTGGAATACTCGATCAGCTTCTTCCCGGTGATCCTGATCGTGTTCCTGCTGCGCTCGTTCCTGTTCGAGCCCTTCAAGATTCCTTCGGGCTCGATGATTCCGACGCTGCTGGTCGGCGATTTCATCCTGGTGAACAAGTTCACCTACGGCATCCGGCTGCCGGTGATCAACGTGAAGCTGCTCGAGGTCAATTCGCCGCGGCGCGGCGACGTGATGGTGTTCCGCTATCCCGAGGATCCTTCGCTCGACTACATCAAGCGCGTGGTCGGCATCCCCGGCGACCGCGTCGAATACCGCAATAAGCGCCTGACCATCAACGGCCAGCCGGTGCCGGTGCGGCAGATCGACGACTACCTGTCGCGCGAGCGCATGCAGTACTCGCGGCGCTTCCTGGAGACCCTGGACGGCACCCAGCACGAAATCATCCTCGAGGATGACGCGCCGGCGTTCGTGCCGCAGGCGCGCGCATTCCCGCATGACGGCAATTGCAACTACAATATGGCGGGCGTGACGTGCACGGTTCCGCCCGGCCACTATTTCATGATGGGCGACAACCGGGACAATTCGAGCGACAGCCGGGTGTGGGGCTTCGTGCCCGACCAGAACATCGTCGGCCGCGCGTTCTTCATCTGGCTCAACCTCGGCGAGCTCGGCCGTTTCGGCTCGTTCCGCTGACGGCCGCTACCGACAGGAGACCGACCATGCGCAGCAGGCAGCAGGGAGTGAGCTTGATGGGGATCATCGCCGTCGCGGTGGTCCTGATATTCGGCGCCATCCTGGGCATGAAGCTGGTGCCCTCCTACCTGGAATACAACGCCGTGCGCAAGGCGATGGCGGGCATCGCGGTCGATACGCGCGGCCGCAATGTTTCGGCGGCCGACATCCGCCGCGCGTTCGAGAACCGCTCCACCATCGACGACATCAACAGCGTCAAGTCGAGCGACCTGGAGATCAGCAAGGAAGGCAACAGCTACCAGGTGTCGGCCGCCTGGCGCAGGGAGATCCCGCTGTTCTCCAACATCGGCCTGTACATCGACTTCACGGCGTCGACCAGGGACTGATCGGGGCGGCGGCAGAATTTTGTCCAGCACTGCGCGCCTCGAGGAGCGCCTCGGCCATCGTTTCCAGCACGCCGAGCTGCTCGAGCAGGCGCTGACGCACCGCAGCTACGGTTCCCCCAATAACGAGCGCCTGGAGTTCCTGGGCGACGGCGTGCTGGATTGCGTCGTGGCCCAGGAGCTGTTCGCGCGTTTCCCGGGCTCGAGCGAAGGGGAGCTGTCGCGTCTGCGCGCCAGCCTGGTGCGCAAGGAAGCCCTGGCGGCAGTGGCGCTGGAGCTGGGCCTCGGCGAGCACCTGCGGCTCGGCGACGGCGAGAGCTCGAGCGGCGGCGCCGCGCGTCCCTCGATCCTCGCGGACGCGCTGGAGGCCGTTTACGGCGCGGTGTTCCTCGACGGCGGATACGAGCGTGCCCGCGCCGTGGTCCGCGGCACCTTCGGGGCCGCGCTCGACACGCAGGATCCGCTGGCGACGGCCAAGGATCCGAAGACGCGCTTGCAGGAGCTGCTGCAGGGCCGGGGGCAGGGCCTGCCCAGCTACCAGGTGGTCGCGACACAGGGCGCCGCGCATCACCAGACATTCGAGGTCGAATGCACCGTGAAGGAGCTCGGCTTGCGCGCGACGGGCAAGGGAGAGGCAAGGCGCGCGGCGGAACAGCAGGCGGCCGAGGCGCTGCTGCGCCAGCTGGGCGCATGAGCGCGTTCCGCAGCGGCACCGTGGGGCTGGTGGGCAGGCCGAATACCGGCAAGTCGAGCCTGCTCAACCGGCTGGTGGGGCAGAAGCTGGCCATCGTGTCGTCGCGCGAACAGACCACGCGCCACCTGCTGACCGGGATCCTGACCACCGCGGACTGCCAGTACGCGTTCGTCGATTCGCCCGGCTTCCAGACGCGGCACCGCAATCTGCTGAACCGCTCGCTCAATCGCCGTGCGGGGGAGGCGGCGCGCGACGTGGACGTGGTGGCGTTCGTGCTGGAAGCGCTGCACCTGGACGCGGCGGACCGGGCCGCCCTGGCCAGGGTGCCGCAGGGGATGCCGCTGGTGGCGGTCGTGAACAAGGTGGACCTGGTACGCCCGCAGGCCAAGCTGCTGCCGTTCCTCGAGCGCGTGGCGCGCGAGCGGGCCTTCGATGCGATCGTCCCCGTGTCGGCATCCACCGGCCGCAACATCCCCGAATTGCTGCGCGTGCTGCGCGAGCATCTGCCCGAAGGCGCGGCAAGCTACCCGGGCGACCAGCTCACCGACCGTGACGAGCGCTTCTTCGCGGCGGAACTGCTGCGCGAAAAGATCTTCAGGCTGCTCGGCGAGGAGCTGCCCTACCGCTGCGAGGCGGTGATCGACAGTTTTCGGGAGGAAGGCCGGCTGCGGCGCATCGAGGCCACCCTGTGGGTCGAGCGCGAAAGCCAGAAGCCGATCGTCATCGGCAAGCAGGGCGCCACCCTGAAACGCATTTCCACCGAAGCGCGCAAGGACATGGAGCGCCTGTTCGGCGGCAAGGTGTTCCTGCAGGTCTGGGTCAAGGTCCGCCGCAGCTGGACCGACGACGAGCGCATGCTGCGCCAGCTGGGCTACGCATGACGCGCCGGCGCACCGAGCGCGAGCCGGCGTTCGTCCTGCACAGCTATCCGTACAAGGAGACCAGCCTGATCATCGAGGCGTTCACGCGCCACCGCGGCCGGGTGGGATTGCTGGCACGCGGCGCGCGGCGCCCGCGCTCGGCGATCCGCGGCACCTTGCTGGCCTTCCATCCCTTGCGCCTGAGCTGGACTGCCTCCGCCGAGCTCGGCACGCTCCTGTCGGCGGAATGGTCGGGCGGCCAGGCGGCGCTGGCGGGCAAGGGCCTGATGTGCGGCTTCTATATCAACGAACTGCTGCTCAAGCTGCTGCCCCGCGAGGACGCGCACGAAGCGCTGTTCGACGCCTATGCCGCAAGCGTGGCGCGCCTCGCGGCGCAGGAGGATCACGCGGCGGTACTGCGCGGCTTCGAGCGCAGGCTGCTCACTGAACTCGGGTATGCTCCCCTGCTCGAGCGAGATGCCGGCAGCGGCCTGCCAGTGGATCCGGCGCGCCGCTACGCCTACCAGCCGGAGCGCGGGCCGCTGGCGATAAACGGCGACGCGGGGCAGGCGGTCACCGTCGGCGGCCAGACCCTGCTCGACATGGCGCAGGACGACTACACGCGGGCGCAAACGCGCGACGAGGCGCGCCGCCTGCTGCGCTGGCTGATCGCCGCGCGACTGTCGGGGCAGGCGCTGCATACGCGCGAGGTGCTGCGGGAGCTGCAGGAACTATGATCGAGCTGGGCGTCAATGTAGACCACGTGGCGACGGTGCGGCAGGCACGCCGGACCTACGAGCCCGACCCGGTCTGGGCGGCGGTGGAGGCGCACCTGGGCGGCGCCGACGGCATCACGGTTCACCTGCGCGAGGATCGTCGCCACATCCAGGACGAAGACGTGCGCCGTTTGCGCGAGCTGACGCACATCAAGCTCAACCTGGAAATGGCCGCCACTGACGAGATGGTCGAGGTGGCGCGGCGCATCCGGCCCGAAATGGCCATGCTGGTGCCGGAAGGGCGGCATGAAATCACCACCGAAGGCGGCCTGGACATCGTCGCGCAGGAGGCGCGGCTGCGCGAGGCGGTCGCGCGCCTGGCGCAATCGGGCATCGTCGTGTCGGTATTCATCGACGCGCAGGCGGAGCAGGTCGAGGCTGCGCGGCGCATCGGCGCCGCGGTGTGCGAGGTGCACACCGGGCCTTACGCCCACGCCTTCCACGCCAAGGGGCGCGACGCTGAATCGCCCGCGGTGCTGGCCGAGCTGGAAAAGATCCGCCGTGCGGGCGAGCGCATCCGCGCGCTCGGCATGCGCTTCAACGCCGGGCACGCGCTGAACTATTTCAATGTTCTGCCGGTGGCGGCGCTGCCGGGGGTGCGCGAGCTGCACATCGGGCACGCCATCGTCAGCCGCGCCGTGTTCGTCGGCATGCGGGAAGCGGTGCGCGAGATGAAGCAGCTCATGCTCCGGGCTGCTAGGTGATCTACGGCGTCGGCAGCGACCTGATCGAGATCCCGCGCGTCGAGCGCGCGCTGGCGCGCTTCGGCGAGCGTTTTGCGCGGCGCATCCTGTGCGAGCCGGAATTGCGCCGCTTCCGCGGGCACGTGAAGCCGGCGGCCTACCTCGCCAAGCGGTTCGCGGCGAAGGAGGCGTTCACCAAGGCCCTCGGCACCGGGATCCACGCGCCGGCCAACTGGCATGGCCTGTGGGTGGTCAACCTGACCTCGGGCAAGCCCCAGCTGGAGTTTTCTGCAGCGCTCGCCGATCTGATGCGCGCACGCGGCATCCGCCGCTCGCACCTGACGCTCACCGACGAGCGCGACATGGCCGCAGCCACCGTGATCCTCGAATGCGACGGGTGAGGGTACGGCTGCCCCTGGGACCGGTGGTGCTGGACCCGCAGGCGGCGGCGCTAACCGAAGAGGACCGCCGCCGCATGCTGCATCCGGCCGCGGGCGGCGTGATCCTGTTCAGTCGCAATTACGCCAATCCCGAGCAGCTGCTCGCCTTGACCGAGGAGATCCGCGCATTGCGCGAGCCGCAGCTGCTGATCGGCGTGGACCACGAAGGCGGGCGGGTGCAGCGCTTCAAGACCGGCTTCACCGCGCTGCCGCCCATGCGCTCGCTCGGCCGGCTGTGGGACCGGGATCGCGAAGCGGGCCGGACTGCTGCGCATGCCGCCGGCTACGTGATCGCGGCCGAACTGGCGGCCCATGGCCTGGATTTCAGCTTCACGCCGGTGCTGGACCTCGATTACGGTTCGAGCACGGTGATCGGCGACCGGGCCCTGCATTTCGATCCGATCGCCGCGGGTTTCCTGGCGGCGGCGCTGATCGGCGGGCTGGGAGAAGGCGGCATGGCCGCCGTCGGCAAGCATTTCCCGGGTCACGGCTTTGCGGCGGCGGATTCCCACGTCGCTTTGCCGACCGACAACCGGTCCATGGCCGAGATCCGGCGCAAGGATCTGCCGCCGTACCTCGCCGCCATCCGGGCGGGTCTGGCGGCGGTGATGCCGGCGCACGTCGTGTATCCGCAGGTGGACAGCGAACCCGCCGGGTTTTCGCGCATCTGGTTGCAGGACGTCCTGCGCCGCCAGCTGGGGTTCGGCGGCCTGATTTTCAGCGACGACCTGTCGATGGAAGGCGCCAGCGGCGCAGGGGATGTCGGCAGGCGCGCGCACGCCGCGCTGGCCGCAGGCTGCGACATGGTGTTGCTGTGCAATGACCCGCAAGGCCAGGAACGATTGCTGGATGCGCTCGCCGAAGTGCCGTTGGCGGCGCCAGAACGGGCGGAGCGCATGCGCCGCCGGGGGGCGGCGCGCGACTTGAGGAAGAGCGTGGCCTACCGCGAAGCGCAGCAGGCCTTCGCAGCGCTCGCCTAGCCGCGCTCCATGTAGGTGCCCTGGTTGGTGTCGATCTTGATCTTCTCGCCCTTGTTGATGAAGGGCGGCACCTGAACGGTGATGCCGGTTTCCATCGTCGCCGGCTTGAAGGTGTTGGTGGCCGTGGCGTTCCTGATGCCGGGCTCCGTATCCACGACGGTGAGCACCACCGACGGCGGAATCTCGATGCCGATGGCGCGTCCGTTGTAGAAGTTGATCTGCACGTCGGTGTTGGGCAGCAGGTAGCCGGCCTGGCCCTCGAGGAACTCCGCCTGCAGCGTCAACTGCTCGTAGTTCTCCTTGTCCATGAACACGTAGCCTTCGCCGTCCTGGTACAGGAACTGCATGTCGCGCGGGTCGACGAACGCGCGCTCGACCTTGTCCTCGGTGCGGAAGCGCTGGTTGGTCTTGGTGCCGGCCTCGATGTCCTTCATCTCCACCTGCATGAAGGCGCCGCCGCGGCCGCCGACGTGCACGTGGTAGCACTTGAGCACGCGCCACACGCGCTTGTCCCATTCGAGCAGATTGCCGACGCGGATTTCGACTGCGGAGACCTTGGCCATGTCTGTGGAGGGCGGGCGGAAAAAGGCGCGAATTCTACACTGATTCCGAGGCCCGGCGCTAGAATTCCTCCTCTGCATGGACGCGCCGCGCTTCGACCCGAAGGACTTTGTCGCCGGGCTGCCCAGCCTGCCCGGGGTGTACCGCATGCTCGGGCCGGCGGGCGAGGCGCTGTACGTCGGCAAGGCGCGCGACCTGAAGAAGCGTGTCGCGACCTATTTCCAGAACAGCGTTCCCAGCCCGCGCATCCGCATGATGCTGGGCCAGGTGGCGCGGGTCGAAGTGACGGCGACGCGCTCCGAAGCCGAGGCGCTGCTGCTGGAGAACAACCTCATCAAGAGCCTCGCGCCGCGCTACAACATCGTGTTCCGCGACGACAAGTCCTATCCGTACCTGACGATCAGCGGCCACCGTTTCCCGCGCCTGGGATTCCATCGCGGGGCGCGCGATGCACGCAACCGCTATTTCGGGCCGTTCCCGCACGCCTCCGCGGTGCGCGAGAGCGTCCAGTTGCTGCAGCGCGTGTTCCGCCTGCGCACCTGCGAGGACACGGTGTTCGAGAATCGCTCGCGGCCCTGCCTGCTGCACCAGATCCGGCGCTGCACTGCGCCCTGCACCAGGCTGATCAGCGAGCAGACTTATGCGCAGGACGTGCAGCACGCGGAGCTGTTCCTGAGGGGGCGCGAGGACGACGTGATGCAACGGCTTACCGAGCGCATGCAGGCGGCGTCCGCGGCGCGACAGTACGAGGCCGCGGCCGGCTTTCGCGACCAGGTGCGGGCGCTGTCGCGCGTGCAGGCGCGTCAATACGTTGAATCCGATCGCGGCGTGGACGCCGACGTCGTTGCCTGCGCGGCGCGCGGCGCGAGGGCCTGCGTGAACCTGGCGATGATCCGCGGCGGCCGGCACGTCGGCGACCGCAGCTTCTTTCCCGCGAACGCGGATGCCGCGGCGCCCGAGGAGGTGCTGCAGGCATTCCTCGAGCAGCACTACGTGGAGCAGCCGGCGCCGCCGCTGGTGCTGGCCAGCCACGCGGTGGAGTTCGACGCGGTGGTGCCGGCGCAAGGGGAGCGCCGCGTGTGGCTGGCCATGGCGATGAAGAATGCCGAGCTGGCGTTGGAGCAGCACGCGCGCGAGCGCGACGCGCAGGAGGAGCGCCTGGCGGCGCTGCGCGAAGCGCTCGGCCTGCCGGACTCGGCGCAGCGCATCGAATGCTTCGATGTCAGCCATACCATGGGCGAGGCGGCAGTCGCCGCCTGCGTGGTCTACGACCGCCACGCGATGCAAAAAGGCGAATACCGGCGCTTCAACTTGCGCGGCATCACGCCCGGCGACGACTACGCGGCGATGCGCCAGGCGTTGACCAGGCGCTACGAGCGCATCAGCGCGGAGGAGGGCCGCATGCCCGACCTGGTGCTGATCGACGGGGGGAGGGGTCAGGTCTCGGCGGCGCGCCTGGCGCTTGCCGAGATCGGCCTGCACGAGGTCGCGGTGGTCGGCGTGGCCAAGGGCGAGCTGCGCAAGCCGGGCCTGGAGGAGCTGATCCTCGAGGCCGGGGAGCGCAGCCTGCGCCTGCCGCCCGTGCACCCCGGCCTGCATCTGGTGCAGCAGATCCGCGACGAGGCGCACCGGTTTGCCATCGTCGGCCACCGCGCCCGGCGCGCGAAGTCGCGCACCAGCTCCGCGCTCACCGAAATCCCGGGCATCGGCGCTCAGCGGCGCCAGCGCCTGCTCGCGCATTTCGGCGGGCTGCGCGAAGTGCAGGCGGCGGCGGTCGACGAGATCGCGCAGGTCGAAGGCATCAGCCTGCCGCTGGCCGAGCGCATCTACAAGGCCTTGCACTGATGCCGCTCACCCTTCCCAACCTGGTGACCTGGCTGCGCATCATCCTGATCCCGCTGATCATCGGCGTGTTCTACCTGCCCGACGCCTGGCTGTCGTTCACCGGCAAGAACATCGCGGCCTGCGCGATGTTCGTGGTCGCGGCGTTGAGCGACTGGCTCGACGGGTACCTGGCGCGCGCGCTCAACCAGATGTCCGCGTTCGGCGCATTCCTCGATCCGGTGGCCGACAAGCTGGTGGTGGCCGCCGCGTTGATCATGCTGGTGCAGCTGGAGCGGGTCGAGCCGGTGATCGCGCTGATCATCATCGGCCGCGAGATCGCGATTTCCGCGTTGCGCGAGTGGATGGCGAAGCTCGGCCATTCCGGCAGCGTGGCGGTGGCGTACATCGGCAAGGTGAAGACCGCCAGCCAGATGATCGCCATCCCGCTGCTGCTGTTCCACGACGATCTGTTCGAGATACTGAATACGCAATGGCTGGGCACCCTCCTGATCAACGTGGCGGCGGTGCTGACGGTAATCTCCATGCTGCACTACCTGCGCCGCGCGCTGCCCCACGCCCGGGGATGAGCTATAATTTCCGGCTCCATGACGCGGGAGTAGCTCAGTTGGTAGAGCGCAACCTTGCCAAGGTTGAGGTCGGGAGTTCGAGACTCCTCTCCCGCTCCAGATTAGGCTAGGGAAGGCCGGGCGGCCTTCCCTTTTTTCATCGCATTCCCTGGCGGGATGGCAGAGTGGTCATGCAGCGGCCTGCAAAGCCGTGGACGCCGGTTCGATTCCGACTCCCGCCTCCAA
>JBGPPD010000022.1:0-22840 GCA_041488375.1 Gammaproteobacteria bacterium
GATGCGCGACCAGATCGCCCCCGCTTCGGCCGGCGGCAGGGCCTGGTTGACCAGTTTCGCCACGCGCAACAGGCTGTTCAGCCAGATGTCGAACTCGCGAGCGTCGCGGCACTCCAGCAGGCGCAGCTTCACCAGCTCGAGATCCTTTTGCAGCTGCATCGGGATGCCCTGCGGCGGCGGCGGTCGGCGCAGCAGGAAGTCGCGCGCGTAGGCCGCCTGGCGCGCGTTCTCGATGCGGTCGAACGCATAGGCGCCCTTGTACAGCGGATTCATCGGCCGGCGCGCGAACGCCGGCTCGAGCATCTCCAGCACCGGCACGCCGAGGTTGAGCAGCACCACCACGTCGGTGGCGCTCCTTTCCGTGAACCGGTGCCGCGCCGCGTTGAGGTCCAGCACCGGGTAATAGTCCGAATTGGCGGGCATGCCGTAGCTGGCGAACAGCGGCTCGAGGGTCGCGCGGTTGCCCAGGTAACGCGCGTCGAGGTCGCCCACGGCGAGCAGGTGCACGGTCCGCAGCGCATTCGCCACTCCCGGCTGCTCGAACACCCTGGCGTCGGGCGCCGCCGGCAGAGGCGCCTCGCTCGCCATGATCAGCACGTCGTGGTCGCTCGGCGCGTAGATCGCGTAATACGGGAACTCCTCGCCCAGCGCCCGCATCACCGAGGCGAGCAGCGAGGCGTCGATCTCGTAGAGCTGGAACCATTGCACCAGCATGCCGCGCGGGTTGAGGTGCGTGCGGATGCGCCGGTAGAACTCGCGCGTAAACAGGCTCGACACGCCGCTCACCCAGGGGTTGGACGGTTCGGAGATGAGGATGTCGTAGCGCCGGCCGCCCGCGGAGAAGAAGGTCTTGGCGTCGTCGATCAGGATGCTGCTGCGCGGATCGGCGAAGGTCGCGCTGTTGCGCGGCCGGAAGCCGCGCGAGGCCTCCGCCATCGCCGATTCGATCTCCACCGTCTCCACGCGCTCGATCTGCAGGCTCTGCAGCAGCGTGTGCGTGGTGAGCCCGGTGCCGATGCCGATCACCGCGGCGGACTTCGCGTCCGGCTTGAGCGACAGCGGCACGCCGGCGGTGAGCACCATGGTGATCTCGTCGGTGCCGCGGTCGCCTTCGGCCTGCCCGGTGAGGTTGACCGAGCCGTCGGACTTGCCGTTGGTGCGGATGCTGGTGGCGTCGCCGTACAGCATCAGGTGCACGGTGGCGGTCTTGCCGTCCTTCGCGTACAGCACCTTGGCGTTGCGCGAGCTGGCCAAGTCGCCGTGGCGGAAAACCCCCGCCGTCATCTTGTTCACGTCCAGTCTGAAGGCGAGCGTCACCGGCAGGAACAGGGCCGCGCACGCCAGCGCGGCCAGCATGGCGTGGCGGCGCGCGGGGGCGTAAAGGGCGAGCAGGGTCAGGCCGAGCGCCGCGTCCACCAGGCTGCCGACCACTATGGCGCCCTTCAGCCCCAGTACCGGCAGACCGATGTGCACGGCGAACAGCACCCCGGCGATGGCGCCCAGCGTGTTCGCGGCATACACCCGGCCGACGGCGCCTTCGCCGGCGCCGCTGCGCAGCAGCGCGCCGGTGATCAGGGGCAGCGTCATGCCGGCGCAGAACGTCGCGGGGAGCATCACCAGGGCCGCAATCGCCTGCCCGGACAGGTTGAACAGCAGGTAACCCGTGTCGTTGCGCGCGAGCCCGTTGATCAGGGTTTCCATCAGCTCGAAGCTGCGGTCGTACACCAGCAGCGTGAGCAGCGCGAGCAGGCCCATCGCCACCTGCACCCAGCCGAGCACACGCTCGGGGCTGGCCACCGTGTCCACGCGCCGCCGCACCGCGAAGCCGCCGAGCGCCAGGCCGAGGATGAAGGTCGAGAGCATCAGCTCGAAGGAATGCGTGGAGGCGCCGAGCACCAGCGACAGCATGCGGATCCAGCTGATCTCGTAGATGAAAGACGCGAGGCCGGTGAAGAACGCCACCGCGAGCATCAGGTTCGCGGCGCGCGCTGCGCCGACGTCGCGCGGGGCGAGCGCCGTTGCCCGCATCGGACGCGCCAGCAGCCACACGGCGGCGGCCAGCGCCAGGTTGATGGCGCCCGCGGTGCGCAGCGTACCCGGCAGTCCGGCCCATGCGATCAGCAGGAAACCGCTGGCGAGCACGCCGACGGCGGCGCCCAGGCTGTTGGTGAAATACAGCATCGACACCGATTCGCCGGCCGTGCCCGGGTGCGAGCGCACCAGCCCGGCGCTCATCAGCGGGAAGGTGGCCCCGAGCAGCACCGATTGCGGCAGGATCAGCAGGCAGGAGAGGGCCAGCTTGGCGCCGAGCACCAGCCATTCGCCTCCCAGCGCCGGCAGCAGCGACGCGTAGGACCAGTCGGTGACGGCAACGAAGACCTCGTGCAGGCCGAGCGCGCACAGCCCGATCACCGCCTCGACCAGCGCATAGGCGCGCAGCGGATTGCGCAGGCGCAGGGTGATGCGGCTGCAGTAGGCGCTGCCGGCCGCCATGCCGCCCATGAACACCACCAGCACCAGCGACTGCGCGTAGGCGGCGTGGCCGAGAAACAGCTTGAGGTAGTGCGTCCAGATCGACTCGTAGAGCAGCCCGGCGAAGCCCGAGAGCATGAACAGCAGGTAAAACGCGGCGTGCGAAGAACGCAATGCGGGCATGGCGCGCGTTTATAGCACGATAAGATGCGCCGCGATGACGCCGCCGCTGCGCCTGTCCGCTTATTTCTGCGCCTACTTCCTGTATGCCGGCGCGGTCGTGCCGTATTTCTCGCTGTACCTCGCGGCGCGCGGCTACGCTGCCGGCGAAATCGCGGTGGTGCTGGCGATGCCTCAGCTGGCGCGCGTGGTCGCGCCGGCGTTCTGGGGATGGCTCGCGGACCGCAGCGGCGCGGCACGCGGCGTCGTGGTCTTTTCAGCAGCCGCGGTGCTGGCGGGATTCGCCCTGCTGCACGCACTCGAGGGCTATGCCGCCGTGGTGGCGGTGATGCTGGCGATGAGCCTGCTCTCGGCCGGTGCGCTGCCCCTGGTCGAGGCGCTGACCCTGGGCTGGCTCGGCGCACGCACCGAGCGCTACGGCCCGATCCGCCTCTGGGGCTCGGTGGGTTTCGTCGCCGGCGTGCTCGGCACCGGCGCCTGGCTGGACGCGCATCCGCCGGCCTCGCTGCTCGGCGTCATCGTGCTGCTGGCCGCGCTCACGCTGGCCGTGTCCTTCCTCGTGCCGGCGGGCCGCGTCGCGGGCGCCGGCGGGCAGGGCGGCGCGCGACTGGGCGCGGTGCTGCGGCGGCCCGAGGTGCTGGCGTTCTTCGCCGCCTGCCTGTGCATGAACGTGGCGCACGGCGCGCTGTACGCGTTCTATTCGATCTACCTGGATGCGGAGGGCTACAGCAAGACGGCGATCGGCGTGCTCTGGACGCTCGGCGTGCTGGCGGAGATCGCGCTGTTCCTGGGGCTGCCGCGCTTGCTGCGCCGCTACAGCTTGCACGCGGTGCTGGGCGCGAGCTGCGCCTGCGCGGCGCTGCGCTTCGCGCTCATCGGCTGGGGTGTGCATTCGCTGATGCTGCTGGGCATTGCGCAGCTGCTGCACGCGGCGACCTTCGGCGCCTACCACGCCACCGCAGTGGCGATCGTGCACCGCCTGTTCCCCGGCGCGCTGGCGGCGCGCGGGCAGACGCTGCATGCCAGCGTGTCCTACGGCCTGGGCGGCAGCGCCGGCACGCTGCTCGCGGGATGGTCCTGGGCCGCACTCGGCCCGCAACTCAGTTTCACGCTCGGCGCCGCTGCCGGGCTGGCGGGCGCCGCCCTCGTCATCTGGCGCGTGCGCGTGTAGGCTTTCGGCACGATGAGACGCTTGCTTGTCGCTGCCGCGCTGGCCGCCCTGGCGGCGTGCCAGACGGTGCGCACCACCAGCCCGGGCGTGGTCGGCGTGGATCGGTCGCAATCGATGATGGTCTCGTCCGCCCAAGTCAACGCGAGCGCGGAGGCGGCGTATCAGCAGCAAGTCGGGGCGGCGGCGAAAAAGGGCCAGGTCAACCGCGACCCTGCGCAGGTCGAGCGGGTGCGGCGCATCGCGCAGCGGCTGACTTCCCAGACCGGCGCTTTCCGCCCCGATGCGCCGGCCTGGAAATGGGAAACGAACGTGATCTCCGCGAAAGAGGTCAACGCCTGGTGCATGCCGGGGGGGAAGATCGCCGTCTACACGGGCCTGATCGAGCGTCTGCAGCCGACGGACGATGAGCTTGCGGCAGTCATGGGGCACGAGATCGCGCACGCGTTGCGCGAACACGGCCGCGAGCGGGCTTCCCAGGCGCAGGCGCAGGGGATGATTATCGGCGTCATCGGCGCGGTGGCCGGCGTCTCGCGCGGCGGCATGGACCTCACGCAGCTGGTGGTCGACCTGACGTTCAACAAGCCGAATTCGCGCGAGCACGAGACCGAGGCGGACCGCATCGGCGTCGAGCTCGCCGCGCGCGCCGGCTACGACCCGCGCGGCGCCATCAGCCTGTGGGAGAAGATGGGCAAGCTCGGCGACGGCCAGCCGCCTGAATTCCTGTCCACGCACCCGTCGCACTCGACCCGCATCGCCGATCTCAGGGTGTATTCGGCGAAGGTGATGCCGCTCTACGAATCCGCTCGCCTGAAACACTGAAACAGCGTGCTGGCGCGCATGTCGCCTGTGCCATAATTCCCGGTTTCCGCGCTGCGGTATCGCGATGAAGCAAACGCTTTACGACAAGCTTTGGGACAGCCACCTGGTGCACGCCGAAGAAGACGGCACCGCGCTGATCTACATCGACCGCCACTTGGTGCACGAAGTGACCAGCCCGCAGGCCTTCGAGGGCCTGAAGCTCGCCGGGCGCAAGCCCTGGCGCATGCAGTCGGTGGTCGCCACCGCCGACCACAACACGCCCACCACGGGGTGGGAGCGAGGCATCGCCGGCATCGTCGACCTGACCTCGCGCACCCAGGTGGAAACGCTCGACGCCAACATGCGCAACTACGTCCCCAAGGCCTACTTCCCGTTCCTGGACGCACGCCAGGGCATCGTGCACGTGATCGGGCCGGAGCAGGGCGCCACGCTGCCCGGCATGACCGTAGTCTGCGGCGACTCCCACACCAGCACGCACGGCGCCTTTGCCTGCCTGGCGCATGGCATCGGCACCTCCGAGGTCGAGCACGTGCTCGCCACGCAATGCCTGGTGGCCAGGAAGATGATGAACATGCGCGTCAGCGTCGAGGGCACGCTGCCGCGCGGCGTCACCGCCAAGGACATCGTGCTGGCGATCATCGGCCGGATCGGCACCGCCGGCGGCAGCGGACACGCCGTCGAGTTCGCCGGCAGCGCGATCCGCGGCTTGTCGATGGAAGGGCGCATGACGGTGTGCAACATGGCGATCGAGGCCGGCGCACGTGCGGGAATGATTGCGGCGGACGACGCCACCATCGAATATCTCAAGGGACGGCCGTTCGCGCCCGCCGGGCCGGACTGGGACGCCGCGGTGGCCTACTGGAGGACGCTCAAGTCCGATCCGGGCGCGAAATACGACCGGGAGGTCTCGCTGCGCGCGGAAGAAATCAGGCCGCAGGTGTCCTGGGGCACGTCGCCCGAGATGGTGGTGGCGGTGGACGACGAGGTGCCGGACCCCGACCGCGAGAAGGACGCGACCCGGCGCGAAGGCATGGAGCGCGCGCTGCAGTACATGGGGCTCAAGCCGCGCACGCGCATCACCGACATCCGCCTGGACAAGGTGTTCATCGGTTCCTGCACCAACTCGCGCATCGAGGACCTGCGCCTCGCCGCCGCGGTGGTCAAGGGCCGGCGCGTGGCGCCGAACATCAAGCTCGCCATGGTGGTGCCGGGTTCCGGCCTGGTGAAGGCGCAGGCGGAGCGCGAAGGCCTGGACCGCATTTTCCGCGATGCCGGTTTCGACTGGCGCCAGCCTGGATGCTCGATGTGCCTGGCGATGAACGCGGACCGGCTGGAACCCGGGGAGCGCTGCGCGTCGACCTCGAACCGCAACTTCGAGGGGCGCCAGGGCGACGGCGGCCGCACGCACCTGGTCAGTCCGGCGATGGCGGCGGCGGCAGCGGTGGCGGGACATTTCGTCGACGTCCGGCAGTGGCGGTGAGCGCCATGGAGAAATTCACCGTCCGCACCGGCATCGTGGCTCCCCTGGATCGCGCCAACGTCGATACCGACCAGGTCATCCCGAAGCAGTTCCTCAAGTCGATCAAGAAGACCGGCTACGGGGAGAACCTGTTCGACGCCTGGCGCTACCTGGACCACGGCGAACCCGGCATGGACCACGCCAGGCGCCCGCGCAACCCCAATTTCGTCCTGAACGACGCGCGCTACCAGGAGGCGAGCATCCTGCTCGCGCGCAAGAACTTCGGCTGCGGCAGCTCGCGCGAGCACGCGCCCTGGGCGCTGCTCGACTACGGTTTTCGCTGCGTCATCGCGCCCTCGTTCGGCGACATCTTCTACAACAACTGCTTCAAGAACGGCCTGCTGCCGGTGGTGCTGCAGGAGGCCGAGGTGGAGCGCCTGTTCTACGAGTGCGCTTCGTTCCCGGGCTTTCGCCTGCGCATCGACCTCGGGCAGCAGACCGTGTCGAGCGCCGATGGCGCGCAGGTGATGCGCTTCGAGATCGACGCCTTCCGCAAGTACTGCCTGCTCAACGGCCTGGACGAGATCGGCCTGACGCTGCGCCAGGCCGACAAGATCCGCTCGTTCGAGGCCAAGCGCATCGCGCAGCATCCCTGGCTGTTCCGGTGAGCCGATGAAGATCGCGGTGCTTCCCGGGGACGGCATCGGGACGGAGATCGTCGCCCAGGCGACCAAGGTCCTGCGCCGCCTCGCCCTGCCGCTGGAGATGCAGGAGGCGCCCGTCGGGGGCGCCGGCGTCGACGCCGCGGGCGATCCGCTGCCGGAGGCGACGCTCGGGCTGGCGCGCGACGCCGATGCGATCCTGTTCGGCGCCATCGGCGGGCCGCGATACGACGCGTTGCCGCGCGACAAGCGCCCGGAGCGCGGGCTGCTGCGCCTGCGCAAGGAACTCGGCCTGTTCGCCAACCTGCGCCCGGCGCTGGTGTACGAGGAACTGGCCGAGGCCTCGACCTTGAAGCCCGAGGTGGTGGCCGGCCTGGACATCCTGATCGTGCGCGAGTTGACCGGCGATATCTACTTCGGCGAGCCGCGCGGCATCAGCATCCTCGCGGGCGGCGAGCGCGAGGGGGTCAACACCATGCGTTACCGGGAAAGCGAAATCCGGCGCATCGCGCGCGTGGCCTTCGAGGCGGCGCGCAAGCGCGCCAAGCGGCTGTGCTCCGTGGACAAGTCCAACGTGCTCGAGACCACCGAGTTGTGGAAGCAGGTGGTGGTCGAGGAGGCCAAGGCCTACCCCGACGTCGCTCTGTCGCACATGTACGTGGACAACTGCGCCATGCAGCTGGTGCGCAACCCGAAGCAGTTCGACGTGATCGTCACCGGGAACATGTTCGGCGACATCCTGTCGGATGAGGCATCGATGCTGACGGGGTCCATCGGCATGCTGCCGTCGGCCTCGATGGACGAGCGCGGCAAGGGACTGTACGAGCCGGTCCACGGCTCGGCGCCGGACATCGCCGGCAAGGGGGTCGCCAATCCGCTGGCCGCCATCCTCTCGGCGGCGATGATGCTGCGCTACTCGCTCGGTCGGCCGGCCGAGGCCGCCAGGGTGGAAGCCGCGGTGCGCAAGGCGCTCAAGAGCGGATTGCGCACCGCCGACATCTATACTGCGGGATTGCGCAGGGTGGGGACGGAAGAAATGGGCGATGCCGTGGTCGCCGCACTTTAAGGCGAAGGGGATGCTCAGAGTCGGAATCGTCGGTTGGCGCGGGATGGTCGGGTCGGTCCTGGTGCAGCGCATGCGCGAGGAGCGGGACTTCGACCTGGTGGAGCCGGTGTTCTTCTCCACCTCGCAGGCCGGCGGCAAGGGCCCGGCCATCGGCAAGGACACCGGCCCGGTGCAGAGCGCCACCGACCTCGCGGCCCTCAAGTCCCTGCCGGTGATCATCGCCTGCCAGGGCGGCGACTACACCAACGAGGTGTATCCGAAGCTGCGTGCCGCGGGCTGGACCGGCTACTGGATCGACGCGGCGAGCGCCCTGCGCATGCAGGACGACGCGGTGATCATCCTCGATCCGGTCAACCTGCCGGTGATCGAGAAGGCGCTCGCCTCGGACGTGCGCAACTACATCGGCGGCAACTGCACGGTGAGCCTGATGATGATGGGCCTGGCCGGGCTGTTCCGCAGCGACCTGATCGAGTGGATGACCAGCATGACCTATCAGGCGGCGTCGGGCGCCGGCGCCGCCAATATGCGCGAGCTCGCCGAGCAGATGGCGCACCTCGGCGACGCCGCCAAGCCCGCGCTGTCCGATCCGGCGGCCAGCGTGCTGGAGATCGACCGGCGCGTAACTGAAGCAATGCGCAATGGCGGGCTGCCCAAGGAGCATTTCGGCCATCCGCTGGCGGCGAGCCTGCTGCCCTGGGTGGACAAGGATCTGGGCGACGGCCAGAGCCGGGAAGAGTGGAAGGGGCAGGCGGAGACCAACAAGATCCTCGGGCGCAGCGAGCGGCCGATCCCGGTGGACGGCATCTGCGTGCGCGTCGGCGCGATGCGCTGCCACAGCCAGGCAATGACCATCAAGCTGCGCAAGAACGTGCCGCTGGACGAGATCGAGGGCCTCATCGCCGAGGGCAACGACTGGGTGCGCGTGGTGCCGAACCGCAAGGAAGAGACGCTGGCCGAACTCACGCCGGCGGCGGTCACCGGCAAGCTGTCGGTGCCGGTGGGCCGCCTGCGCAAGCTGCCGATGGGGGGCGAATACCTGGCAGCTTTTACTGTCGGCGACCAGTTGCTCTGGGGGGCGGCGGAGCCGCTGCGCCGCATGCTGCGCATCCTGCTGGACTCGGGCGTCCGGCAGTGAAAACTCCTTTCGGCCTCAGGCCAAAGGCGCAAAAAACCGAGAAAAGGTCTGAACTTGCAGGCCTAACGCCATGATGTTATGGTACTCAGTCCGATATAAGAACGACTCAGGGTGGTGCGGGTGATTAAACCGGTCGCGTTCCTTCGACTCGTCGTTGCGGTGGCCATGGCGCTGCCGCTGCTTGCACAGGCGGCGGGTCTCGGGCGGCTCACCGTGCAGTCCTTTCTCGGCCAGCCGCTGCGCGCCGAAATCGAGATCGTTACGCTGATGCCCGGCGAGGAATCCTCGCTCGAGGCGCGGCTGGCGACCGGCAACGCGTTCACGCAGGCGGGAATCGAATTCAATCCTGCGCTCGCGGGTGCGCGCTTCGTCATCGAGAAGCGCGACGGCCGTGCGGTCCTGCGCGTGACGACGCGCCAGCCGGTCAACGATCCGTTCCTCGACATGCTGGTGGAATTGCGCTGGGCGACCGGCCTGCTGGTGCGCGAGTACACGGTGCTGCTCGATCCGCCCGACTACAAGGACCAGGCAGCGCGGCCGATGGCCGCTGCGCCCGCCGTGCCGGCCAGCACTGCCGCCGCGGCGCCTGCAGCTCTCTCGGCAGCACCCGCCGCGCCGGCTGCCGCGCCTGCGGAATCCGCCGCCGCCGCCGCACCTGCTGCCCCGGCGGCCGAGGCGGCGAAGCCGGAACAGCGCGTCGAGGAGCGGCCGATTACCGCCGCGCCCGCGCCTGCCGGGACCACGCTCATCACCGAGCCCAAGGGCGCCGAGCAGACTTACGAGGTGAAGAAGGGCGACACGCTGGGCGCCATCGCCCGGCAGTACCGGCCCGCCGGCGTCACTTTCAACCAGATGCTGATCGCGCTGCAGCGCGCGAACGAAGACGCGTTCATCCGCAACAACGTCAACCTGGTGCGCGCCGGGCGGATCCTCAACATTCCCGATGGCGACGCGGTGGCTGCCGTCGAAGCTGCGGACGCCAACCGCCTGATCGGCGCCCAGATGGCCGACTTTGCCGAATACCGCAGCCGGCTTGGCGTCGCTGTGGCGGCGACGCCCGCCCCCGCGGCGCCCGCGGAACGCGCGGCGGCCGGGCAGATCACGCCCAAGCCCGAAGAGCCGAAAGCCGCCGAGGCCAAGGACCAACTCAAACTGTCCAAGGCGGACGTGAAGAAACCTGGCGCGCCGACGGCCAAAGCCGCCCGCGAAGACGACCTCGCGGCGCGCGAGCGTGCGCTGAAGGAAGCGCAATCCCGGGTTACCGACCTGGAGAAGAACGTCGCCGACCTGCAAAAGCTGATGGCGCTCAAGCAGCAGCAGCTCGCGGAACTGGAAAAGAAGGCAGCCAAGCCCGCGGCCGTGGCGCCGCCGCCCGTAGCGAAAGCGCCCGAACCCCCAAAGCCCGCGCCGGCGCCGCAAGCGGCAAAGGCGCCGGAAGCTAAACCCGCCGCGCAAGCCCCGGTCAAACCGGCCGCTGAGCCTGCCAAGCCTGCGGCCGAGGCGCCCAAGCCCGCGCCGCAGCCCGCGCCCGTAGCACCCAAGCCGCCGGCCAAGCCCGCACCGGCCAAACCCAAGCCTGCCGCCGCTCCGCAACCGGAGCCGAGCCTGGTCGATGAATTCCTGGACAACCCGATTGCGTTGGGAGGGTTGGGCGGGGTAGCCCTGCTGCTGGCTGGATACGGCGCCTGGGCCTGGCAGCGTAAAAAAAAATCCGTAAACAAGTTCCAGGATAGCGTTCTCGGTCCTGCGTCGAGCGCGCCCCTGGCGGCTGCGGCTGCAGGCGCTGCAGCCGGGGCCGCGCCCAGCGTCTCGCAGGCGTCGGTTTCGGTCAGCCAGTCCGCCGTCGGCGGGATGGACACCGACGATGTCGATCCGATCGCGGAGGCCGACGTTTACATGGCCTACGGGCGGGATGCGCAGGCCGAGGAAATCCTCAAGGAAGCGCTGCAGAAGGACGGGAATCGCATCCCGGTGCAGGTCAAGTTGCTGGAGATCTACGCCAACCGCCGCGATGCGAAGTCCTTCGAGCAGATCGCGCTCAAGCTGAAAGGCCTGAGTAAGGGCGCCGGTGCGGATTGGGACAAGGCGGCGGCATTGGGCCGTTCCATCGACCCGGGCAACGGGCTGTACGGCGGATCGGGAGGCGAGGCCGCGCCCGCACGGGTGACCGCCCCCGCAGCAACGGCACCCACCGTCGACTTCGACATTGGCGGCGGCCAGGGCGGCGGCGCGGCCGCGCCCGCACTCGCGCCTGCGCTGGACCTGGACTTGGGCGGCGCGTCCGTCCCGGCGCAGGAAAAGAGCGATTTCTCGCCCGGCGGCACCCTGATCATCGACACCAACGAGACGAAGGCGGCCTCGAGCGGCCTCGACTTCGACCTCGGCGGCGCCGGCGACAAGCCTGCAGATACCGGCGGCGGCCTGAATTTCGAGTTGCCCGCCTCGGCGCCCCCTGCTGCCGCGCCCGCGGCAAGCGGCGGGCTGGACTTCGACCTCAATCTGGGGGGCAGCGAGTCCAAGGTGGACACTACATCGCCGTCGGCCTCGATGGACTTGTCCGAAATCAGCCTGGATCTGGGCACGCCGGGCGAAGCGCCTGCGGTGGGCGCGAGCGCCGATCCGAAATGGCAGGAGGTCGCGACCAAGCTGGACCTGGCCAAGGCGTACGAAGAAATGGGCGACAAAGACGGCGCGCGCGAATTGCTGAACGAAGTGCTGCGCGAAGGCGATGGCGCGCAGCAGGGGCAGGCCAAGCAGATGCTCGCGAAGCTGGGCTGAACGGCGCGGCGCACCCACGGGGCCACGGCCGCGGCGCGCAAGGCGTCGTGTTCCGTGGCCCGATCATTTCAAGGGCATGAGAATCGCGCTGGCACTGGAGTACGACGGCAGCCGCTTCCTCGGCTGGCAGACGCAGCCGCGCGGCGGCACGGTGCAGGACACGCTGCAGGCGGCGCTGGCCACGATCGCCGGCGAACCCATCGACACCACCTGCGCAGGCCGCACCGACCGCGGCGTGCACGCGCTGGAGCAGGTGGTGCACTTCGACGTCGCCGCGCAGCGCCCGGAGAACGCCTGGGTGCGCGGCGTCAACGCGCTGCTGCCCGAGTCGGTCGCCGTGCAATGGGCGCGGGAGGTGTCGCATGAATTTCACGCGCGCTACGCCGGGCGCGCGCGCAGCTACCGCTACGTGCTGATCAACCGTGCGGTGCGGCCGGCGCTCGCCGCGCGCTATGCAGGCTGGTTCCACCTGCCGCTCGACGTGGCGGCGATGCGCACGGCGGCGCGGCATTTGCTGGGGGAGCACGACTTCTCCGCGTTCCGCTCCGCCGAGTGCCAGGCGAAGTCGCCGGTGCGCACGCTGCTCGGGCTGGAAATCGAGTCGCGCGGCGAGCGCATCGACTTCGTGCTGCGCGCCAACGCGTTCCTGCACCACATGGTGCGCAATATCGTCGGCACGCTCGTGACCGTGGGCAAGGGCAAGCATCCGCCGGCCTGGGCGGGCGAAGTGCTCGAGTCGCGCGATCGCGCGCGCGCCGCGCCGACTTTCGCCGCCGAAGGCCTCTACCTGGAGCGGGTGGAATACGAAGCAAAGTGGGCCCTGCCGCGCCAGGAGCGTACCGAGCTGCGCATGCCGGTGCTGCCTTGAGGACGCGCATCAAGATCTGCGGCATCACGCGGCCGGGCGACGCCGTGGCGGCGGCGCAAGCGGG
The DNA here is from genome assembly GCA_041488375.1 of Gammaproteobacteria bacterium. GTDB lineage: Bacteria > Pseudomonadota > Gammaproteobacteria > Burkholderiales > SG8-39 > JAABQT01. Next base: position 12,675 of record JBGPPD010000022.1, read on the forward strand.
GGCGGACGCCATCGGCCTGGTGTTCTATCCTCCCAGCCCGCGCTTCCTGAACGTGGAGCGCGCGCGGGAGGTCCGCGACGCCTTGCCGCCGTTCGTGCAGGCCGTGGCCCTGTTCGTGAATCCCGACGCGGCGCAGGTGGCGCAGGTGATCGGCCGCGTGCACCCGGCATTGCTGCAGTTCCATGGCGAGGAGAGCCCGGAGTTCTGCGCGCAGTTCGGCTTGCCGTTCCTCAAGGCCTGCCGCGTGGCGCAGGGCGTCGATTTGCTAAAATACCTCAGGCCGTTCTGGGCCGCGAGCGGCTGGTTGCTCGACGCCCATGTCGAGGAGTACGGCGGCGTCGGCGCCAGCTTCGACTGGTCGCTGGTGCCGGCGGCGCTGGAGCGGCCGCTGGTCCTGTCGGGCGGCCTGACGCAGGGGAACGTCGCCACGGCAGTGCGCCGCGTGCGGCCTTGGGCCGTGGACGTGTCGAGCGGCGTGGAAACGTCGAAGGGAATCAAGGATGCCGCGAAGATCGCGGCGTTCATCGCGGAGGTCAGGAATGCGGATGCATGACTTGCCCGACGCGCGCGGGCACTTCGGCCCCTACGGCGGCGCGTTCGTCGCCGAGACGCTGACGCACGCGCTGGAGGAACTGCTCGCCGCGTACCGGCAGGCGCGGCGCGATCCGGCGTTCGAGGCGGAATTCCGCTACGACCTGAAGCACTACGTCGGGCGCCCGAGCCCGGTGTACCACGCCAAGCGCTGGTCGCAGATGCTCGGCGGCGCGCAGATCTATCTGAAGCGCGAAGACCTGAACCACACCGGGGCGCACAAGATCAACAACACCATCGGCCAGGCGCTGCTCGCCCGGCGCATGGGCAAGCCGCGCGTGATCGCCGAGACCGGCGCCGGCATGCACGGCGTCGCGACCGCCACGGTCGCGGCGCGCTACGGCATGCAGTGCGTGGTGTACATGGGATCGGAGGACATCAAGCGCCAGGCGCAGAACGTCTATCGCATGAAGCTGCTCGGGGCGACGGTGGTGCCGGTCGAATCCGGCTCCCGGACGCTCAAGGACGCGCTCAACGAGGCGATGCGCGACTGGGTCACCAATATCGACAGCACCTTCTACATCATCGGCACGGTGGCCGGACCGCACCCGTATCCGATGATGGTGCGCGATTTCCAGTCGGTGATCGGCGAGGAATGCAAGCAGCAGATGCCGGAACTCGCCGGACGCCAGCCGGATGCGGTGATCGCCTGCGTCGGCGGCGGCTCGAACGCCATGGGCATCTTCTATCCCTACATCGACGTCGAGGGCGTGCGCCTCATCGGCGTGGAGGCGGCCGGCGAGGGACTGTCCACCGGCAGGCACGCGGCCTCGCTGTGCGCGGGCAAGCCCGGGGTATTGCACGGCAACCGCACCTACCTGCTGCAGGACGCCAATGGACAGATCATCGAGACGCATTCGGTTTCCGCGGGCCTGGACTATCCCGGCGTCGGGCCGGAGCACGCCTGGCTGAAGGATGCCGGGCGCGCCGAGTACGTGGCGGTGACCGATGCCGACGCGCTGCGCGCGTTCAGCGACCTGTGCCACTTCGAGGGCATCATCCCGGCGCTGGAATCGGCGCACGCGGTGGCTTACGCCGCGCAGATCGCGCCGGCCATGGCCAAGGACCGCATCCTGCTGGTCAACCTTTCGGGCCGCGGCGACAAGGACATGCACACTGTCGCCGAACGCGCCGGGCTGAAACTGTAGCCGTGTCCCGCATCCAGGCCCGCTTCGAAGCATTGCGCAACGCGAAGCGCAAAGCGCTGATCCCGTACATCACCGCGGGCGATCCGCTGCCCGCCTTGACGGTTCCGCTGATGCGCGCGCTGGTGGAGGCGGGCGCCGACATCCTCGAGCTGGGCGTGCCGTTCTCCGATCCGATGGCGGACGGTCCCGTGAACCAGCGCTCCGGCGAGCGCGCGCTCCGCCACGGCGTAGGGTTGCGCGACGTGCTCGCGCTGGTGCGCGACTTCCGCCACCAGAATTCGCAAACGCCCGTCGTGCTCATGGGATACGCCAACCCCATCGAGGCGATGGGCGCGCAGGCTTTCGTGCGCGAGGCCAAGTCCGCGGGGGTGGATGGGGTGATCGTCGTCGACTACCCGCCGGAGGAATGCATCGAGTTCGCCAAGCTCGCACGCGACGCCGGCATCGACCCGATCTTCATGCTGGCGCCGACCTCGACCGATCGGCGCATCCAGGAAGTGGCGCGCGTCGGCAGCGGCTACCTGTACTACGTGTCGCTGCGCGGCGTGACCGGCGCGGGGCATATCGACCTCGCCGACGTGGCTGCGCATATCCCTAGGATCCGCGCGGTGACGCGCCTGCCGATCGGGGTCGGCTTCGGCATCCGCGACGCGGAATCGGCGCGCCGCGTCGCGCAGACCGCGGACGCGGTGGTGATCGGCAGCCGCATCATCCAGGAGATCGAGGAGGCCGGCGCCGAACTGGCGGTGGCGCGAGTCAAGGCCCTGTTGCGGCCGATCCGGCAGGCGCTCGACGCATGAGCTGGCTGCAAAAACTCCTGCCGCCGAAGATCCAGCGCAGTTCCGGCCCGAAGCGCGCGGTACCAGAGGGCCTGTGGACCAAGTGCCCGGCCTGCGACGCGGTGCTCTACAGCACCGACCTGGAGAAGAACCTCAACGTCTGCCCGAAGTGCGGCTTTCACCAGCGGATCGGCGCGCGCGCCCGGCTCGACGTGCTGCTCGACGCCGACGGGCGCTTCGAGATCGGCGCGGAAGTGCTGCCGGTGGACAGCCTGAAATTCAAGGATTCGAAGAAGTACACCGAGCGTCTGGTGGAGGCGGAGGCGCAGTCGGCCGAATCGGAATCGCTGGTGGTGATGCAGGGCGCCATCAAGTCGGCCGGCGTGGTGGCGGCGGCGCACGAGTTCGAGTTCATGGCGGGCACCATGGGCTCGGTGCTCGGCGAGCGCTTCGTGCGCGGCGTGCGCGTCGCCATCGAGCAGAAGCTGCCGTTCATCGTCATCACGGCCAGCGGCGGGGCGCGCATGCAGGAAGGCCTGCTGTCGCTGATGCAGATGGCCAAGACCACTGCCGCGCTGACCGACCTCGCGGACCGCGGCCTGCCGTTCATCAGCGTGCTCACCGATCCCACCACCGGCGGCGTGTCGGCGAGCTACGCCATGATCGGCGACGTGGTGATCGCCGAGCCCAAGGCGCTGGTGGGCTTTGCCGGGCCGCGCGTCATCGAGCAGACGGTGCGGCAGAAGTTGCCCGAGGGTTTCCAGCGCGCCGAGTTCCTGCTGGAGAAGGGCGCCGTGGACATGATCGTGGACCGGCGCCAGATGCGCGACAAGCTCGCCGCCTTGCTCGGCCTGCTACAGGGAATCGCGGTCGACCAGCCCTCGTGAGCGCGGCGCCGCGGCGCTCGCTGGCGGACTGGCTGGACTTCATCGGGCGCCAGCACCCCGACGCCATCGCCCTGGGCCTGGAGCGCGTGCAGGCGGTCATGGCGCGCCTGCGCATCGCCATCGCCTGCCCGGTGATCACGGTCGCGGGAACCAACGGCAAGGGCTCGGTCTGCGCCACCCTGGAGAGCATCCTGCGCTGCTCTGGACGGCGCGTCGGCCTGTACACCTCGCCCCACCTGCTGCGCTACGGCGAGCGCGTGCGCCTCGACGGGGCCGAAGCGACCGAGGCGCAGTTGTGCGCCTCCTTCGATGCAGTCGAGCAGGCGCGCGACGGTACGCCGCTCACCTACTTCGAGTTCGGCACGCTGGGCGCGTTCTGGCTGTTCGCGCGGGAGCGGCTGGAGGCGCTGGTGCTGGAAGTCGGCCTCGGCGGCCGCCTGGATGCCGTCAACGCGCTCGATGCCGATTGCGCCGTGATCACCAGCGTCGCGCTGGACCATGTGCAACTGCTCGGCGAGACGCGCGAAGCCATCGGGCGCGAAAAGGCGGGCATTTTCAGGGCGGGGCGCCCGGCGGTGATCGCCGACCCGCAGCCGCCCTCCAGCGTGCTGCTCGAAGCGGAACGCGTCGGCGCGCAGGCGCTGCTGCTCGGCCGCGATTTCGGCTACCGGGCGCAAGCCGGGCAGTGGGATTACTGGGGCCCGGCCGGCAAGCGGGCCTCGCTTGCGCATCCGGCGCTGCGCGGCGCGCCGCAGCTGCGCAACGCCGCCGCCGCCCTGGCGGTGCTCGACGCCTTGCGCGCGCAGCTGCCGGTGGCGATGCAGGATGTGCGCCGCGGGTTCGCCGAGGTCGTTTTGCCCGGCCGGTTCCAGGTGCTGCCCGGCAGACCGCAGGTGATCCTCGACGTGGCGCATAACCCGGAGGCGGCGCAGGCGCTGGCGGCGAACCTTTCCTCGGCGGGCTACGCGGCGCAGACGATCGCCGTGTTCGGCATGCTGCGCGACAAGGACATCGGGGCGGTGGCGCAGGCGGTCGCTCCGCGCATATCGCGCTGGCACCTCGCCAGCCTCGGCGGGCCGCGCGGCGCGAGCGCGGGCGAACTGGCACGCCTCCTCGCCGCCGCCGGCATCACCGCGCCCTCGCGCGAGCACGCCTCCGCGGCGGCAGCGTTCGCGGCGGCGCGGAGCGAAGCTGGCGAGAATGATAAAATCGTCGCATTCGGATCCTTTCTCACCGTCGCCGAAGTGATGCGAGCGATCGCGGCCGGCAGCGGCGGCCCACGCACCCATGGCTGAATCGCAAGACGTCAACACCCTGAAGCGCCGCGGCCGGCGGCGGCTGGTGGGCGCCATCGCACTGGTGCTGCTCGCGGTTATCGTGCTGCCGTGGATCTTCGATCCGCAGCCGCGGCAGACCCCGCCCGTGAGCGTGCGCATCCCAAGCCAGGACGAGAGGCCGTTCACGCCGAAGGCGGTGCCCAAGCCGCCCGCGCCACCCGCGGAAGCCGCCAAGCCAGAGGCGCCGAAGCCGGTGGAAAAGCCCGTGGAAGAGCCGGTCGCGGCGAAAGTTGCCCCCACGCCTGCTCCCGCTCCCGCGCCCGCAGCGGAGCGCGCGCGCGCCGAGGCGGCGCTCGCCAACGCGCAATTCATCGTGCCGGTGGGCGCCTACGCCGATCCGGCGGGCGTCATCGGCAAGCTGAAGGCGGCCAAGCTGCCTTATTTCACCGAGCCGGTGGCGACCGCAAAAGGCACGGTGACGCGCGTGCGCGCCGGGCCGTTCGCCAGCCGGGATGCCGCGGAGAAGGCGCACAAGCAGCTCAAGGCGCTGGGATTCACGCCGGGCAACGTCGCAGCCCGGTCGTGAGATGAGCTGGCTCGACTACGCCGCGCTGGTTCTGCTGGCGGCGTCGGTCGTCTGGGGCGTGTGGCGCGGGCTGGTGCGCGAGGTGATTTCGCTCGCCGCCTGGGTACTCGCCTTCATGGCCGCCAATTTCTTCGCCGGGCCGCTCGGGGAAGAGCTGCCCAAGGCCCTGCCGACGCCGGAGATCCGCGTGCTGGTGGCGTTCATCGCGGTGTTCGTCGCGACCCTCGCCGTGTGCACGCTGATCGGCATGCTGCTCGCCAGGCTGGCGAAAAAGGCCGGCCTGGGAGCGCTCGACCGCACGCTCGGCGGCGTCTTCGGACTGGTGCGGGCTCTGGTGGTTCTGCTCGCGTTCGCGCTGTTGGCGGGGCTTACCGAGCTGCCGCGCCAGCCGGCATGGCAGCAATCGGTGTGCGGCCCGCCGCTGGGGCGCGCCGCCCTGGCGATCCGGCCCTGGCTGCCGCCGACGTTCGCCGGGCGCTTGCGCTATCATTGACCCTTAACGACTTCGCGAGGCGGCTCCCATGTGCGGGATCCTCGGCATCGTAGCGCGCTCGCCCGTCAACCAGCTGCTGTACGACGGGCTGCTGCTCCTGCAGCACCGCGGCCAGGACGCGGCGGGGATCGTCACCGCCGAACGCAAGTCCTTCCACATGCACAAGGGCAACGGGCAGGTGCGCGACGTATTCCGCACGCGCAACATGCGCTCGCTCCCCGGCGACATGGGCATCGCCCACTGCCGCTACCCGACCGCCGGGTCGGCGTCCAATTCCGCCGAGTCGCAGCCCTTCTACGTCAATTCGCCGTTCGGCATCGTGCTCGGGCACAACGGCAACCTGACCAATGCCGACCAGCTGAAGGAGGAGATGTTCCGCCAGGACCTGCGGCACATCAATACCAATTCCGACTCGGAAGTGCTGCTCAACGTGCTGGCGCATGAGCTGGAGAAGGCCTCGGTCAAGCTGCGCCTGGACCCGCAGACCATTTTCCGCGCGGTGGCCGCCGTGCACCGTCGCGTGCGCGGCGCGTATTCGGTGATCGCCATGATCGCCGGCTACGGCGTGCTCGCCTTCCGCGATCCCTACGGCATCCGGCCGGCGGTGATCGGCTACCACGAGACCGAGCAGGGCACCGAGTACATGGTGGCGTCGGAATCGGTGGCGGTGGACTCGCTGGGCTACAAGCTGCTGCGCGACATCGCGCCGGGGGAAGCGGTGTTCATCGACGAGGACGGCAGCTTCCACAGCCAGCAGTGCGCCGAGCGCACCTCGCTCAATCCCTGCATCTTCGAATACGTTTACCTGGCGCGGCCCGATTCGGTGATCGACGGCGCGTCGGTGTACGAGGCGCGCCTGGCGATGGGCGAAAAGCTGGCCGAGAAGATCCGCAGGAGCTACCGCCACCTGGACATCGACGTGGTGATCCCGATCCCGGATTCCAGCCGGCCCTCGGCGCTGCAGCTGGCGCTGGGACTGGGGCTCCCGTACCGGGAGGGCTTCGTGAAGAACCGCTACATCGGCCGCACCTTCATCATGCCAGGGCAAGCGGTGCGCCGGCGCTCGGTGCGCCAGAAGCTGAACACCATCGGCATCGAGTTCAAGGGCAAGAACGTGCTGCTGGTGGACGACTCGATAGTCAGGGGCACGACCAGCCGCGAGATCGTACAGATGGCGCGCGAAGCCGGCGCGCGCAAGGTGTACTTCGCCTCTGCGGCGCCGCCTGTGCGCTTCCCCAACGTCTACGGCATCGACATGCCTACCCGCGCGGAACTCATCGCAGCCCACCGCAGCGAGGACGAGGTCGGCCGCGAGATCGGCGCCGACGCGCTGATCTACCAGGAGCTCGAAGCGCTGAAGGACGCCGTGCGGCAGGTGAACCCGAAGCTGAAGAACTTCGAGACCTCCTGCTTCGACGGCCACTACATCACCGGCGACATCACCAGCGACTACCTGCAGGCGATCGAGGTGCGCCGCGACGCCGAGCGCGATTCGGGCGAGGACGGCGACGCCGCCCAGCTGGACCTCAATCTGGCGACGGCGCAATGAATTTGGTATAGTGGGGTTCGCGCCGATTTGAGCCACAGCTTGCGGGCGCGTTAAAAATACAGCTAAAGCGTGCCGACGAGACCCGGTCCGCTTTCTGAATGAAGGGACCGGGTTTTTTTATGGCCAAACCGTTCGAGCAATCCACCCTGGGCGTGCGTGCCGGGCAGGTGCGCAGCCAGTTCAACGAGCACTCCGAGGCGCTCTACCTCACCTCGAGCTTCGTGTTCGACAACGCGGCACAGGCTGCCGCGCGCTTCACGGGGGGCGCGGAAGGCTTCGTCTATTCGCGCTTCACCAACCCCACGGTCTCCATGTTCCAGGACCGCCTGGCCGCGCTCGAAGGCGCCGGGGCCTGCGTGGCCACAGCTTCCGGCATGTCGGCGATCCTCGCCACCTCGATGGCGCTGCTCAAGGCCGGCGACCACGTGGTGTGTTCGAACGCGGTGTTCGGCGCCACGGTGCAGCTCTATTCCACGATCCTGTCGCGCTTCGGCGTCGAAACCACGTTCGTATCTCCCACCAAGGTCGAGGAGTGGCAACGCGCCGTGCGGCCGAACACGAAGCTCCTTTTCCTCGAAACGCCGTCGAATCCTTTGGGCGAGATCTCCGATATCGCCGCGATTGCCGCGGTGGCGAAAAAGGCCGGCGCGGTGCTCGCGGTGGACAACGCCTTGTGTACGCCGGCGCTGCAGCGCCCGCTCGAATTCGGCGCCGACCTGGTGATTCATTCCGCCACCAAGTACCTGGACGGGCAGGGCAGGGTGCTGGGGGGCGCGGTGCTGGGGGCGAAGGGGCCGGCGATGGATGCCGTATTCGGCTTCCTGCGCACCGCCGGGCCGTCGTTGTCGCCTTTCAATGCCTGGGTGATCCTGAAGGGCATGGAGACGCTCGAGCTGCGCATGCTCGCGCAGTCGGAGCACGCGCTGGAACTCGCGCGCTGGCTGGAAGGACACCCCAAAGTGACCCAGGTGCATTACCCGGGCCTTCCCTCCAATCCACAGCACGCGCTCGCGATGCGCCAGCAGCGCGCCGGCGGCGCCATCGTGTCGTTCGAGGTGAAAGGCGGACGCGAAGCTGCCTGGAAGGTGATCGACTCGACTAAGTTGATTTCGATCACCGGCAATCTGGGCGACGTGAAGACCACGATCACCCATCCGGCAACCACGACCCACGGCCGCATTACGCCCGAGGCGCGCGCCGCTGCGGGGATCACGGAGGGGCTGGTCCGGGTCGCCGTCGGGTTGGAGGCGGTCGAGGACCTGAAGACGGATCTTGTGCGCGGTCTTGGCTGACCTGCCCCCAGATGGTGGTGCTATTTTGGAGTTAGTAGAGTCCGCTATCGGCCAATACCGGCCATTCTCGAAGGCGCAGGACGGTAGAGCCTTGGCTTAACGTTCGGCGTCAGCCGCGCGCCGCTTGCGAGCGTCGGCTGCACGCCGGGGTTAGGCAGCGTCTATCTCTTAGCGACGACCTGTGCCAGAACAATCCGGCCTTCTTCTAGATTGCGCCGCTGATTCTGCGCCATGGCTTGAAAATCGGGTCCGAGAAGCACATGGAAGCCGAGCGGCGGCAAGCCTTCTTTACGGATCCTTTCGGCCAGCGATACGAACCAGGCGCGTGCGGCATCTGTTGTATCGGACCAAGCTGTAACTTTGAACCCACTTTCTTCGAGTAGCTTACGCAATTCGTCCGGCGTCGCGAGAAAGCTCGACTCCGGAGTACGCGCCCACGGGACAGGAAAGAGGACTGGACCAGACGGCCCGGCGAGAATGTCGTAGATAGCGAGCGTGCCCCCGGGTCTTAGAACCCGGTACATCTCCCGATACAGCCTAGGTTTGTCTGGAATGTTCATCGCGACATGCTCGGTCCAGACAATGTCAAACGAACTGTCCGGAAACGGCAGATTCGTCGCATCTCCTTGGCGATAGTCGACGAGTTCGCCGAGGCCAATTCGCGCGGAAAGCATTGCAGCGGCGCGACAGTATTCATCAGTTAGGTCGATGCCGGTGACATGACATCCAAATTCTCGCGCCAGACATCGCGATGTCCCGCCAACGCCGCTGCCTACGTCAAGTACGCGCTTCGTGGAGTCAACGCTCGCAGCTCGCGCAAGCTCCAGGGTCGCTGCGCGACCGCGAATGTGAAATTCGTCGATCGGCGCCAAATCTTCCGGCGTGAGGCGGTTTGTGTCTTTGCCTGCCTTTTCGAGCGCGGCCAGGATGATCTTCCCAAGATCAGACCGGGCGTAGTGCTCCTGAATGGTTTCATTCACTTGATTCGGCGTTGACATCGGTCTCTCCCCTTTGACGCTGCCTAACTACCAATAGTCCGCACGAATACCGAACTAAACCTTTGCTTGTTGTCCGATCTCTTCACCGAAAACCCTTTCGGCTCTCATCCTTACCCGCGACTAAACGATCCGAGAAAAGCCGCAGTTGTCAGATTTGCTCATCTAGGCTTCTATCCGGTCGGAAATCTACACCGCGAATGACCGCTTTGGGTCGAAAGCGGCCATTGCTCGCCAGGCGCAATCACTTGGCGTTGCGCCGCCACTCCCACGGCGGCACCGGCTGGGGGCATCGAGCAGTCGACTACAGTGTCGCCCCCGGCTGCCCCAGCGCGTTCTCGGCGAGCTGCAGGACAATCCAGTCATAGGCGTCGTCGACGGAGTCGGTGCGGTGCACGAGCCCAATGTCCTCCGGGTCGATCATGCCGTGGCGCGCGAGCGCGTCGAAGTCGAGGATCTCGCGCCAGTACTCGGTGCCGAAGAGCACGATGGGCATGGGCTTGCGCATCTTGCGCGTCTGCACCAGCGTCAAGAGCTCGAACAGTTCGTCCAAGGTTCCGTAGCCGCCC
>JBGPPD010000023.1:0-22509 GCA_041488375.1 Gammaproteobacteria bacterium
GTCGTCCGGGTATGCCTGTTCCTGGTGGCCGCCATCGCCCTGTTCGGCGGGACGGTGCAGATGTTCCTGGGCCAGCCGGACACCACGCCGCGGCTGGACAACGTGCACCGCTTCATGGCCGGCGTGTATTTCGGCTCCGGGGCGATCGCACTGTGGGCCGGCTTGACCATCCGCAAGCAGGGCACCCTGGTGTTCCTGATCGCGCTCACGGTCCTGCTGGCCGGCTTCGGCAGGCTCTTCTCCATGAGCAAGGTGGGCCTGCCCGAGCCGAGCGTGGTCTGGCTCGGTTACCTGACCCCCGAACTGCTGGTGCCTTGCATCATGGTCGCGGCCCAGATCCTGACCAACAGGAAATCCGCGCCTTCCGGCAGCCCGTAAGCGTCACTCGACAACAAGGGAATTCCATGCAAACGTATTACAGCAGCCAGCATCTTGCCGATTTCAGCAAGATCTCCGAAGGCAGCCCGGAACTGGGCAAGAAGTTCTTCGACTACTACGGCGCGGTGTTCGCCGAAGGCGCCCTCACCGCGAGGGAAAAGAGCCTCATCGCCCTCGCCGTTTCCCATGCGGTGCAATGCCCCTACTGCATCGACGCCTACACCCAGGACTGCCAGCAGAAAGGCGTCGACCTCGAGCAGATGACCGAGGCGCTGCACGTGGCGGTGGCCATCCGCGGCGGCGCCTCGCTCGTCCATGGCATGCAGATGCGCGAGCACGCGAAAAAACTGGGCATGTAAGTGCGGCCTGCGGCGGGCAGGCGGCGTAGGGTGGGCCGGCGGCCCACCCTACTGGGCGCGCCAGAGGACCTTGCCGCCGGCCTCTTTCGAAAATCCGTCGAGGTACTTCTCGTGCGCCTGGATTTCCTCCGGCGTGGCGCGCAGCACCACCAGCTTCGAGCTGTCGATGCTCGCCGCCACCGCCGCCTGCTCCGCCGGCGTCTCCTGGTCCATCACCAGGCTGTCCTGGCCGCGCGTCATCGCCAGGTAGACCTCCGCCAGCAGGCGCGCGTCGAGCAGCGCGCCGTGCAGCGTGCGGTGCGCGTTGTTCACCGCGTAGCGCTCGCACAAGGCATCCAGCGAATTGCGCTTGCCCGGGTGCAGCTCGCGCGCCAGCGCCAGGCTGTCCACCACGCCGGCGACGTGGTCGGCGAGCTTGCCCAGCCCGGCGCGCGCCAGCTCCAGATCGAGGAACTCGACGTCGAAGCCCGCGTTGTGGATGATCAGCTCGGCGCCGCGGACATAGTCGACGAACTCCTTCGCGATGTCGGCGAACTTCGGCTTGTCCAGCAGGAAATCGTCCGCGATGCCGTGCACCCGCGCCGCGCCCTCCTCGCTCTTCCTCTCCGGGTTGACGTAGCGGTGGAAGTGGTTGTCGGTGATGCGCCGGCTGCGCATCTCGATGCAGCCGACCTCGATCACGCGGTCGCCCATCCTGGCGTTGAGGCCGGTGGTCTCCGTGTCGAGCAAGACTTGTCTAGGTGAGGCCATCGACGCCCTTGTTCGCCAGGGCATCCGCCCGCTCGTTGCCGGGATGTCCCGCGTGGCCCTTGACCCAGTGCCACTCCACCCGGTGGTGGCGCGCCGCCTCGTCCAGCTGCTTCCACAGGTCCTCGTTCTTCACCGGCTTCTTGTCCGCGGTGCGCCAGCCGCGCCGCTTCCAGGCGTGGATCCATTCGGTGATGCCCTTCTGCACGTACTGCGAGTCTGTGTACAGGCGCACGTGCCTGCCCCGCGGCAGCGACTCCAGCGCGCGGATCACCGCGGTCAGCTCCATGCGGTTGTTGGTGGTGGCCGGTTCGCCGCCGTGGAGTTCCCTCTCCCTGCCGCCCTCGACCAGCAGCACGCCCCAGCCGCCGGGGCCGGGATTGCCCTTGCAGGCGCCGTCGGCGTAGACCTCGAGCACCGCTTCAGTCATGCCGGCGATGCACGGCGTGGCCGTTCTTCTGCGGCATCGCGGCGAGCGCGCGGCGGCGCGCGCGCTCCTTGCGCCAGGCCGGGGTGATCACGCGCATGCCGTGCACGCGCTTCACCGCGCGCACCACGTACACCCCGCCGAGAATCGGCCACCAGCGCGCGCCGGCCCGCTCCATGAAGCCGAAGCGCTCCAGCCAGCGCGGCTGGGCCAGGGGCGGCGCGTAGCAGCCCAGCCGCCCGCCGTTGAGTTCGAAGCCGAGCAGCTGCAGCCACTCCTTGAGCCGCAGCAGTCCGATGAAGCGCGCGTCCCAGGGCGAGCCGGCGTGGCGCCCGGAGAACCTGCGGCGCAGGCCCCACAGCGACAGCGAGTTGAAGCCGGAGATCACCAGCTGGCCCTCGGGCCGCAGCACGCGCTCAGCCTCGCGCAGCACGTGGTGAGCGTCGAGGTGCGACTCCAGCGCGTGCGGCAGCACGATCAGGTCGAGGCTCTGCGAGGCGAGCGGCAGCTGCAGGGGGTCGGCGGCGAGCGCCGCGCCGGCTTCGAGGGCCAGCGAAAAGCGGAAGGAGATGCGGTTGGCGCGCAGGAAGTCCTGCTCCGGCAGCCCGACCTGCGCGGCACGGAAGCCGAACACGTCCTCCACCGCGTTGTCGAACTGCCGCAGCTCCCACTCGAGCACCCGACGGCCAAGCGGCGTGGCGCACCACTGCGAGAACGACTCGCGCTCGCCGTTATACTTGGCTGCCGCACTGGCGACGAAGGACTGGCGATCCATGATCGAAATTGTTCCGCTACTGGCGCTGAAGGACAACTACGTGTGGACGCTGCGCAACGCGACGCACGCCGCGGTGGTGGATCCGGGCGAGGCGCGGCCGGTGCTCGAGTACCTCGCGCGCGAGAAGCTCGAACTCGCCGCCATCCTCGCCACCCACCACCACCCCGACCACGTCGGCGGCATCCCGCAGCTGCTGGAGAAAACACGCGTGCCAGGCGCCCAGCGCCTCGTTCCCGTGTACGGGCCCAAGGGGGAACCGATCGCCACCCTCACGCACCCGGTCGCGGAAGGCGACACCGTGGACATCCCGGAACTCGGCGTCACGCTCTCGGTGCTCGACATCCCGGGGCATACGCGAGCGCATGTCGCCTATTATGGCGTGGAATCGCTTTTCTGCGGCGACACGCTGTTCGCCTGCGGCTGCGGGCGATTGTTCGAAGGCACGCCCGAGCAGATGATGCGTTCGCTGGCGAAGCTCGCGGCGTTGCCCGACGCCACCCGCGTCTATTGCGGGCACGAATACACGCTCGCCAACATCGCGTTCGCGCAGGCGGTGGAGCCCGCCAACGCCGCCCTCGCCGCGCGCCTGGCGCGCGACCGCAAATTGCGCGCGGCGGGCAAGCCCACGCTGCCCTCCACGCTCGGCGAAGAGCGCGCCACCAATCCATTCCTGCGCTGCCGCGAGCCCGCCGTGATCGAGTCGGCCAACAAATACCTGGGCGCGCGCATTTCGGACCCGGTCCGGGTGTTTGCGGCGATCCGCGAATGGAAAAACGCGTTTTGAGCTAGTATCTCCGGTTGTGCAAGGACTTAGAGCGAATACTGCAGGTGCTTTCGCGCTCGCCGCGCTGGCGCTTTCCTGCGCCTGCTCGACGCTGCCCGATGCCGCGCCGGACGCGCCGCTGACGGAGGCGGTCGTGCCGGCCGCCGCCGCGCCGGCGAATCCCGCGGCTGCCGAAGCCGCCGAGCCGCCGGTGGTGAAACTGCTCGACGCCGCGCGCCTGCCGCCATTCGAAGGCGAGCAGCGCGAACTGCACGAGTCGCGCCGGGTCGCGAAGCTCGATCGCACGCAGCCGCCGGCCGACCTGTGGCAGCGGCTGCGCAACGGCTTCGCCATGCCGGATATCCAGTCGCGCCAGGTGACCGAGCGCCTCGAGTGGTACGTGGCCAACCAGGATTACCTCAAGCGCGTGTTCGACCGCAGCCGCCTGTACCTGTTCCACATCGTCGAGGAACTGGAAAAGCGCGGCATGCCGACGGAGATCGCGCTGCTGCCGATCGTGGAGAGCGCCTTCAACCCGATGGCCTATTCGCGCGCGCACGCCTCCGGCCTGTGGCAGTTCATCCCCGGCACCGGCAAGCGCTACGAGCTCAAGCAGAACTGGTGGTACGACGGCCGGCGCGACATCGTGGACTCGACCAACGCCGCGCTCGACTACCTGAACGACACCTATGAGATGCACGGCGACTGGCAGCTCGCGCTGGCGTCCTACAACTGGGGCGAGAACGCGGTGGCGCGCGCGGTGGAGAAGAACCGCCGCGAGGGCTTGCCGACCGACTACCTGAGCCTGCCGATGCCGGCCGAGACGCGCGGCTACGTGCCCAAGCTCCAGGCGCTGAAGAACCTGATCCTCAACCCGCAGGCCTACGGCGTCACGCTGGAACCGATCCCGAACGAGCCCTACTTCGTCGCCGTCACCAAGACCGGCGACATCGACGTGCTGCTGGCGGCCAAGCTCGCCGAGATGCCGGTGGACGAGTTCATCGCGCTCAACCCGGGATTCAGCCGGCCGCTGATCCGCAGCTCGATGGCGCCGCGCATCGTGCTGCCCGCCGACAAGGTGGACACCTTCCACGAGAACCTGGAGAAGTACGAGGACCGCTCGCTCGTGTCGTGGAAGACCTACGTGCCGCAGCGCGGGGAGAACCTCGAAGCCATCGCCAGGAAGCACGGCCTCACGCTCGGCCAGCTGAAGGAAGTGAACGGCATCGCGCCGCGCACGCGCACCGTGCCGCACCTGCTGGTGGTGCCGATCAAGGGCGCGGAGAAATTCAGCCGCCTGCCGATCATGTACGCGCCGCCGATCGTGCGCCAGGCGCCGCGCCGCGCGCTGGTGCACATCGTGCGGGCCGGCGAGACCGAATACGGCATCGCGCGCCGCTACCGGGTGCGGGTGGACGACCTCAAGCGCTGGAACCGGATCGACACGCTGCAGGCCGGCCAGCGGCTGGTGATCCGCGCGGCTGGCCATGCCCTCTTCAAAGGGAAATCCAAGCAGAGGACAGAGAAGAACATCAAGAAAACAGCATCTTAGATAATACTCCTCAGATGTAATCTAAGTAAGCTTCAGCACCGCGGCCAACAAGGTCTGCGTATAGAGATGCCGGGGATGCCGCAGTACCTGTTGCGCCTCCCCGAACTCGACGATGCGCCCCCGCTGCATCACCGCGACCTGGTGCGCGATGTGTTCCACCACCGCCAGGTTGTGGCTGATGAACAGGTAGGCCAGTCCCAGGCGATCCTGCAGCGACTTGAGCAGGTTGAGGATCTGCGCCTGCACCGAGACATCAAGGGCGCTGGTCGGCTCGTCGCACACGATCAGCTTGGGCTCCACCGCGAGCGCGCGCGCGATGGCGATGCGCTGCCGCTGGCCGCCGGAGAATTCGTGCGGGTAGCGGCCCTTGGCCTGCGCGGGCAGGCCCACCTGCTCGAGCAGCGCGTCGATGCGTCCGGTGCGGTCGGCTTCGTCCCGCCCCACGCCCAGGCTGCGCATGCCTTCGGCCAGGATGTCCGCGACGCGCATCCGCGGATTGAGCGAAGCGTAGGGATCCTGGAAGATGATTTGCAGGCGCGCCCGGTGACGCTGCAGGGCGCCGCGCGACAGGCGCGTGAGTTCCTCTCCCTGGTGGCGCACGCTGCCGCCGGTGGGATGCACCAACTGCAGGATCGCCTTGCCGAAAGTGGTCTTGCCCGAACCGGACTCGCCCACCAGCGCCAGCGTGCGCCCCTCGCGCACGGCGAGCGACACCCCGTCCACGGCCTTCACCTGCCCCACCGTGCGGCGGAACACGCCGCGCCGGATGGGAAAATGCACTTCGAGCTCGTGCGCCTCGAGCAGCACCGGCGCCGGCGCGTCCCGCAGTCCCGGACCGGTTCCGGCGACCGCCAGGCGCGCGGCCGCCGGCTGCGTTTCGCGCAGGTGGCAGCGCACCAGCAGCCCGGCCCCGCTGTCACGCAGCAGGGGCGCTTCGGCGCGGCAGCGCTCGTAGGCGAAGTCGCAGCGCTCGGCGAAGCGGCAGCCGCCGAATCGCGTGGTGAGCGCCGGTACCTGCCCGCGGATCACCGCCAGTTCGCCGCCGCGCCCGGGCAGCGCGTCGAAGAGCTTCTGCGAGTAGGGATGCTGGGGCGCGCGCAGGAAGGCGTCGCGCCCGGCGAGCTCGACGATCTCGCCCGCGTACATCACCGCCACCCGCGACGCCATCTGCGCGACGACGCCCAGGTCGTGGGTGATGAGCAGCAGCGCCATGCCGCGCTCGGCCTGGAGCTTTTTCAGCAGCTCGAGGATCTGCGCCTGGAGGGTGACATCGAGCGCGGTGGTCGGCTCGTCCGCCACCAGCACCTCGGGGTCCACGGCGAGCGCCGCGGCGATCATCGCGCGCTGGCGCAGCCCGCCGGAGAGCTGGAACGGATATTCGTCGTAGCGCCGCGCCGCGTCGTCGATGCCGACCGCCTCGAGCAGCTCGAGCGCGCGCGCCCTGGCCGGGGCTCCTCGCAGAGTGCTGTGGCGCTCGATCACTTCGAGCACCTGCCGCCCCACGGTGAGCACGGGATTGAGCGCCGTCGAGGGCTCCTGGAAGATCATCGCCACGCGCTTGCCGCGCACCGCGCGCATCGCGGCCTCGGGCAGTGCGAGCAGGTCCTGGCCGTCCAGCCGCACCTCGCCGGCGGCGATATGCGCCACCTCCGGCAGCAGCCGCAGGATCGAGAGCGCCGTCATCGACTTGCCGCAGCCGGATTCGCCCACCAGGGCGAAGCACTCGCCCGGGCGGATCTCGAAATCCACCCCGTCCACGGCGCGCAGCACGCCCTCGGGCGTGGCCAGCTGCGTCTCCAGGCCGGCGACGGCGAGCGTACTCAACTGCGCACCCGCGGGTCGAAGCCGTCGCGCACCGCGTCGGCGAACAGGTTGGCGGCCAGCACCAGCGCGAACATGAACACGAAGGCCGCCGCCAGCGACCACCACACCATCGGCTCGCGCGCCATCTCCAGGCGCGCCGAGTTGATCATGGTGCCGAAGCTGGTGGTCGACGGGTCCACGCCCACGCCGACGTAGGACAGCACGGCCTCGGCCAGCACCAGGCCGGAGAAGTCCAACGCCAGCGAAATGACGATGATGTGCGACACGTTGGGCAGGATGTGCCGCCCGAGGATGCGCGCGTGCGACACGCCGAACGCGTGCGCCGCCTGGATGTACTCCAGCTCCGAGAGCTTGAGCGCCTCGCCGCGCAGCAGGCGCGCGAGGCCGGTCCAGCTGGTCAGGCCGAGGATCGCGCACAGTCCCAGCAGGCGCATGTCGGCGCGCTGCGCGGAGGTCGGGAACCAGTCGCTGTGCTGGTCCAGGTAAACCTGCAGCATCAGGACGAACGCGGCGATCAGCAGCACCCCGGGAATCGAGTTCAGCGTGGTGTAGGCGTACTGGATGAAGTCGTCCGCCCAGCCCTTGAAATACCCGGCGGCGACGCCGGCCGCGATCCCCAGGGGCAGGAGCACCAGCGTCGTGACGGTGCCGATGACCAGGCTGGTGCGGATGCTCTTCAATGCCTGGTACAGCACGTCCTGCCCCACTTGGTTCGTGCCGAGCACATGGTAGCCGCCCGCCAGCATCGCCGCCGGGCCGGCGACCAGCAGGATCGCGCCGGTCGCCGCATAGGCGGCGCCCCAGGGCACCCGCGGCCAGCGCCTGGCCAGCAGCCTGCGGGCCGCGAGCACCTTCAGGGACCAGAGCGCGACCGCCGCCGCCAGCCCGGCGAGCACCCGCCAAGCCACGTCCTTGGCCCAATCGGACTCCTGTTTCAGGTGCGCGCCGCCGTGGCGCAGGCGCGCAAACTCGCGCACCGAACTGCCATCGGGCAATTCCACCTGCTCCTTCTGGTAGAGCCGCGTGGCGAGCGGCGCCGAGTAGGTCTTTTCGGTGCGCTCGCGCAGCGGCGTGAGCGCCAGGTCCAGCAGCGAGCGCGCCTCCACGGAATACGCCGTGGGCGCGTTCGCATCGTTGGCGGGCAGCACCGGCCGGTAATGGAAGGAATCGAGCAGCCCGATCAGCAGGAACGCGGCGAGCACGACGGCGCAAGTGACCGCGGCACGTCTGCGGAACACGCGCGCCCAGGGCGCGGCCAGGTGCGCCCGTCGGCGGCAAACCAGGGCGAACCCGGCCACCGCAGCGACCAGCAGCCACACCAGGACGTCGGTGGCGAGGAACACCGGCATGCTAGTTCAGCCTCACGCGCGGATCGACCAGCGTGTAGGAGATGTCCGTGAGCAGCAGGCCAAGGATGTAGAGCGCCGAGCCGATGAACACCATCGCGCGCACCACCGCGAAGTCCTGCGCCTGGATCGCGTCGATGGTGTAGCTGCCCAAGCCCGGGATGCCGAAGAACGATTCCGTGATCAGGCTGCCCATGAACAGCAGCGGGATCACCACCACCACGCCGGTGAGGATCGGAATCAGGGCGTTCCTGAGCACATGGCGGAACATCACCACCGTCTCGGCCAGACCCTTGGCGCGCGCCGTGCGCACGTAGTCCTTGGCCATCTCTTCCAGGAACAGCGTGCGGTACCAGCGGCTGCCGGCGCCGATGCCGCCGAGCACGCCGATCAGCACCGGCAGCACGACGAACTTCGCCGCGTCCAGCCCGCCGGCGTAGCCCGAGATCGGCACCAGGTGCCACAGCTTGGAGACCAGGTATTGCCCGCCGATGATGTAGAACAGCGTCGACACCGACATCATCGCCACGCACAGCACCACCCCGCCCAGGTCCAAGGGGGTGGCGCGGAAGAACGCCATGCCCAGCGCGAAGGTGATGTTCACCGCCAGGCCGACCAGGAACACCGGGATCGCCAGCGCCAGGCTCGGCCACATGCGGGTGCGCACCTCGTTGGCGATATCGCGGTTGTCCTCGGCGCGGCCGAAGTCGAAGGCGAACAGCCGGACCGACTTCTCGAAGAAGATCGTGTTCGACGCCTTGGCGGCACCCGGCGCGGCGCCGTTCCAGAACAGCGGCTTGTCGTAGCCGCGTTCGGCCTTCCACTTCTGGATCGCCTCCGGCGTGACGCGCTTCTGCCCCAGCTGCATGCGCGCCATGTCCTCCGGCGTATTGACCAGGAAGAACAGCGCGAAAGTGATCAGGTTGATGCCGACCAGGATCGGCACCGCATACAGCACCCTGCGCAGGATGTAGGCGATCATTTCGCCGCCGCGTGCTCGCGCCTGCGGTAGCCGAGGTAAGCCGGCACCACGCCGGCGGCCAGCAGCGCCAGCAGCAGCAGCGCCGGCCACAGCACCGGCCGGTTCCACTCGCGCCGCAGCGTCGCGCGCCGCTCCAGGTCCACGCGGACGTACTTCAGGTTGTTGCGCGCCATGTTGTTCGGCTTGCCGTTGCCCATCCACGCATGCGCCAGGCTGTAGGTCACCGGATGGAAGCCGCCGATCCATGGCGCGTCGCGGCGCACGATGTCCACCATGCGGTCGATGATCTTCTGGCGCTCGGCGGAGTTGGGCATGTTCTTCATGCGCTCGAACAGCGCGTCGTATTCCGCGTTCGCGTAGTTGCTGGCGTTCTCGCCCTGGCTCCGCACGCGCGCCTGCGCCCCGTGCAGCAGGAACAGGAAATTCTCCGGATCGGGGTAGTCGGCGTTCCAGCCCAGGATGTAGAGCTGCTGGCTGCCCTTGCGGATCTTTTCCTGGAAGCGGTTCCAGTCCGTGTCCCGGATCTCGAGCTGGATCGAGAGCTTGGCGAACTGGCGGCGCCACCAGTCGAAGCGCGGCTTGTCGCCGGGCCCGCGGCCCACGGTGTCCAGGTACAGCACCAGCGGCTCGCCGGTCTTCGCGTTACGACCATCCGGATAGCCCGCCTCGGCCAGCAGCTTCCTCGCTGCCTCGATGGAGCGGCGCCGCGGCGCGCCATCCCGCCATTCGTGCGTCACCGGGTTGATCCCCTCCCGGCCCTCGCGCTGCCCGAAAATCCCGGGGGCCAGCGGATCCTGCGCGACCAGCCCGCGGCCGTTGAGGAAGATGGAGATGAACTCCTCCCAGTCCACCGCGATGCCTAGCGCCTGGCGCAGTTTGCGCGCCGCTTCGCTCGAGCCGCCCACCGTGGCATCCAGCCAATTGACGCCCAGGTACAGGATGGTCATGTCCACGGAAGTGCGCAGCTGGATGCCTTTGGCCTCCATCTCGGGGGTCAGCCCGACCTCGCCGCCCACGGACACGCGCACCGCCTGGTCGAAGGTATCGCTGGGGATCGCCGAGGAATCGTAGTAGCCCTGCAGGAACTTATTCCAGTAGGGAATGCTTTCCTTCTCGCGCGTGAACACCACGCGGTCGACGAACGGCATGGCCTTGCCGGCGTCGGCGAGCAGGCCCTCCTTCGCATCGCCGGCCTCCCCTTCAGCGGGGTAGGGCTCGCCGCGGAAGTTGGGGTTGCGCACCAGCTGCATGCGCGAGTTGGGATCGTTCTCGGTCAGCATGTAGGCGCCGGTGCCCACCGGCCACCAGTCGAGCGTGAAGTTCTTCTCCGCCATCCCCGGCTGCTGGAAGAACTTCTCCGCCTCCCAGGGCACCGGCGCGAAGAACGGCATCGCCAGCCAGTAGGCGAACTGCGGGTAGCGCCCCTTGAGGCGGACGCGGAAGGTATGCTCGTCCACCTTCTCCACGCCTTCCAGGCGGTGCTTGCGCAGGTCCAGCCACTCCTGCTTGCGCGTGTCGAATTTCTTCAGGCGCTCCGCCAGCTCCGGCAAGCCGACGATGTACTCGGCCATCAGGCCGAAGATCGGCGAGTGCAGCCGCGGACTGGCCAGGCGCTTGATCTGGTAGAGGTAGTCGTCGGCGCTCAGCTCGCGGGTGCCGAGCGGCAACTGGTAGGGACTGCGCAACGCGTCGACGCGCGAGCGCGCCAAGGCGTGGTTTTCCGCCACGAACGCGGGATGCGGCTGGTAGCGGATGCCGGGCCGGATGCGGATCGTGTAGACCGTGAACCGGCCGCCCTCGACCTCCACCGGCTTGGGCACCTCGAGCGCGGTGAGCGGCACCAGCTCGTAGGGCCGCTTGAGGTAGTGGTATTGCAGCGGCGGCTCGTACACCTGCTGCGTGAAGCGCGCCTCGTCCTCGGTGTAGGACTGCACCGGATCGAGGTGCTTGGGGCGCTCGGTGAACGCGCTGTACAGGACGCTGGCGCCGCGATCCGACGCCGGGTAGGGATCGTTCCAGACCTCACCGCAACCGCCGAGCGCCGCGTTGGCCACGACCACAAGCGCCAGCAGCGGGATCGGTCGCATGCGCGCAAGTATAATCAGTCCGCCATGGCGCTACTCGACGGCAAGAAGATCCTGGTCACCGGCCTGCTCAGCAACCGCTCCATCGCCTATGGCGTCGCCAAGGCGGCGCGGCGCGAGGGCGCGGCGCTCGCCTTCACCTACCAGAACGAGCGCTTCAAGGACCGCGTCGAGGACATGGCGCGCGAACTGGGCTCCGACATCGCCCTGCCCTGCGACGTGGCGAGCGACGAGGAGATCGCGCGGCTGTTCGGCGCACTGGGCAAGCGCTGGGACGGCCTGGACGGCCTGGTGCACGCCATCGCCTTTGCGCCGCGCGAGGCGATCGCCGGCGACTTTCTCGACGGCCTGTCGCGCGAGGCCTTCCGCGTCGCGCACGACGTGTCGTCCTACAGCTTCCCGGCGCTCGCCAAGGCGGCGCTGCCGATGATGCAGGGGCGCAAGGCGAGCCTGGTGACGCTCACCTACCTCGGCGCCGACCGCGTGCTGCCCAACTACAACACCATGGGCCTCGCCAAGGCGAGCCTGGAGGCCTCGGTGCGCTACCTCGCGGCGAGCCTCGGCCCGCGCGGCATCCGCGTGAACGGCATCTCCGCCGGACCGATCAAGACGCTGGCCGCCTCCGGCATCGCGGGTTTCGGCAAGATCCTCAAGTTCGTCGAGGAGCAGGCGCCGATGCGCCGCAACGTGAGCACCGAGGACGTGGGCAATGTCGCCGCGTTCCTGCTGTCGGAGCTCGCGGGCGGCATCACCAGCGAAGTGCTATACGTGGACAACGGCTTTCGCAACGTGGTCGCGGGAATACCCTCGGGAGGGGGATCGGACACATGAAAAAAACCATCGCCGCACTGTTGGCCCTGCTCGCCTGCGGCGCGCAGGCGCAGGACTATCCCACCAAGCCGATCACCATGATCGTGGCCTTCCCGCCGGGAGGCGTGGCGGAGCTGGTCGGCCGCCCGCTCGCCGCCTCGATGGAAAAGACGCTCGGGCAACCGGTGATCATCCTCAACCGGCCCGGTGCCGGCGGCGCGGTCGGCACCACCGTCGCGGCCAAGGCCGCGCCGGACGGCTACACGATCCTGATGACGCTGTCGTCGATTTCGATCTTCCCGGTGTCCGACCCGCTGGAGGGCAAGCCCGTCCCCTACCAGCTGTCCGATTTCATGCCGATCGCCCTGGTGACGGCCGACCCGACCGTGCTGGTGGTGCGCGCGGACAGCCCTTACAAGACGGTGCAGGATTTCGTGGCCGCGGCGAAGGCCAACCCGGGCAAGATCAATTATTCCTCCTCGGGCGTCTACGGCACGCTGCACGTGGCGATGGAGATGTTTGCCGGCGCCGCCGGAATCGAGCTGTTCCACATCCCCTACCAGGGCGGCGGACCGGCGGTGACGGCGCTGCTCGGCGGTCAGGTGCAGGCCCTCGCCTCCGGCCCGGCGGCTGCCGTGGGCCAGATCAAGGGCGGCAAGATGCGCGCGCTCGCCGGCTGGGGCGCCAAGCGCCTCGCGTTGATGCCCGAGCTGCCGACCTTCAGGGAGCTCGGCTACCAGGACGTCGAGTTCTATATCTGGTCGGGGGTGGTCGCGCCGGCGGCGGTCCCGCCGAGCGTGCAGCACAAATTGCGCGCGGCGGTGCGCGCGGCGGTCGCCGATCCGCAGTTCATCGCGGCGATGGCCAAGGTGAGCACGCCGATCAGCTACCTCGACGCGCCGGAATTCAAGGATTTCTGGGTGGCGGACGCGGCGCGCCTGCGCGTCGCGGTGGAAAAGATCGGCAAAGCCGCCTCGAGGAAGTAGCTACTTCTTCTCGAGGTTCGCCTTGTTGACCTCGACCTTGGCGCGCGCGCGCAGGCTGGCGACGTAGCCTTCGAGCTGGTCGGCGCCCGCCTGCTGGGCGGCGCGCGCAAGCTCCGCGGTCTTCTGCGCTTCGGGCCTGGGCTCGGGGTCGAGCAGGCGCCCGACCTTGTACAGCATGTAGCCCTCCTCGCCGCGCCCCGCGCCGACGTAGGCCGGCAGTTTCTCGGCGCCGGCCAGGATCTGGCGCAGCGCGGTCGAGGGCACGCCCTGCGGGCTGCGCCGCGACACCGCCTTCGGCGCGCCCCACTTCAAGCCCGCGTCGGAACCCGCGCGCAGCGCCGCGAGCTTCGCCTCGCCTTCCTTCCGCGCGAGCCGGGCAGCTTCGGCGCGGCGCAGCGTCTGCTCGATCTCCCCCCGCACCTCCTCGAACTTCTTCTGCGACGCCGGCTGGTATTCGAGTACGCGCGCCGCCACCAGCACGTTCGGCGCCACTTCCACCGCGTCGGTGTTGCGCCGCGACTTCACCGAATCGGCGGCGAACAGCGCCCCGAGCAGCTTGGCATTGCCCAGCACGCCGGACTCGGCGCTCGGCGTGCGCGTGACCCAGCCGCTCGCCTGCACGGGCAGCTTGAAGCGTTCGGCCGCCGGCTTGAGGCTGTCGGACTGCTCGTAGACCATGTTGCTGAAGGTTTCCGCGGCCTCGGCGAACCGGCGCGTGCCGCTTTGCCGTCCGAGCTCGGCCGCCAGCTCGGCGCGCACCTCCTCGAAGGCGCGCGTCTTGGCGGGCTGCACGCCGGTGACGCGGATCACGTGCCAGCCGAAATCGCTCTGCACCGGGTTGCCGATCTCGCCTTCCTTCTGGCGGAAGGCCGCCTCCTCGAACGCGGGGACCATCATGCCGCGCGCGAAGGTGCCCAGGTCGCCGCCCTTCTCGGCCGAGCCCTGGTCCTGCGAATGCTTCTTCGCCAGCTCGGCGAAGCGCCGCGGGGCCTTGCGCAGCTCGGCGACGAGCTTGTCGGCCTCCTCCTTGGTCTTCACCAGGATGTGGCTGGCGCGGCGCTGCTCTTCGACCCGGTATTGCGCGGCGCGCGCCGTGTAGGCGGCTTTCAGCTCGGCCTCGCTGGGCGGGTCCTGCCGCCCCAGCGCCTCCGCGGACAGCACCACGTATTCGGCGCGCACGCGCTCGGGGATGCCGAACTCCGCGGCGTTGGCGCTGTAATGGGCCTTCAGCTGATCCTCGGTGAGCTTCACCTGCGCCAGGAAGGGTTGCGAGGCGACCAGCGACTCGGACACCTCGCGCCGCTGGTCGCGCAGCGCGGCCAGCCGCTCGGTGACCCCGCGGGCGGCGATCGCGCTGTCGGCGATCGAGCGCGTGAGCTGCGACACCGCCATGTCGTAGCGCAGGCGCGCCTCGAACATCTGCGGCGTCATGTTCTGCGCGCGCAGCAGCGCTTCGTAGTTCGCCTTGGAGAACCCGCCTTCAGCCTGGAACGCCGGGATGGCGGCGATGGTCTCGCGCAGTTCCTCGTCGCTCACCGTCAGGTGCCCGCGCAGGGCCGCGTCGGACACCAGCCGCTGCGACACCAGCGACTCGAGCAGCGCGCCGCGCGTTTCCGGCGTGTCCAGCGCCGAGGGGTCGAAGCCCCGGCCGAAGGCCGCGCGCAGCCGGTCCTGCTGCCGGCGCAGTTCCTCTTCGAACTCGCGCTGCGAGATGCCCGTGCCGTTGACCGAGGCCACGTCGTCCTTGGAGCCGATCGAGCGCGTGTACGACTCCATCCCGAAGAACGCGAACGGCGGCACGATCAGCAGCACGAACGCGATCTGAATCAGGCGCTTGTGTTTTTGTACGAATCCGAACATGAAAAGGTTTGGCGGAGCGGACGGGACTCGAACCCGCGACCCCCGGCGTGACAGGCCGGTATTCTAACCAACTGAACTACCGCTCCTACTTGTCTGGTCCTGGTGGGTGCTGACGGGATCGAACCGCCGACATTCGCCGTGTAAGAGCGACGCTCTGCCAGCTGAGCTAAGCACCCCACGCGGCACGTGTGCCGCCGTGCAAAGGGGCGCTAGTTTATAGCTTCCTTCAGCGCCTTGCCAGCGCGAAATTTCGGCACGCGCGCGGCGGCGATCTTCAGCGCCGCGCCGGTGCGGGGGTTGCGCCCGGTGCGCGCCGCGCGCTTGCCGACGTAGAAGCTGCCGAAGCCGACCAGCGTCACCATCTGGCCCTTCTTCAGGCTCGATTTGACCGCGCCGACCAGCGCGTCCACCGCGCGCTCCGCGGCGAGCTTGGAGATCTCGGCCGATTGCGCGATGTGCTCGATCATGTCCGCCTTGTTCAAGGTGCCCCCTCAATGCTTGAGCGCCGCGCCCGTCGCCGGCTTTTCCTCGGCGGGCGGCAGCGGCGCGGCCTCCGCCACCGCGTCGGGCAGCGGCTCGGGCTTGCGCTCCAGGGCGATCTCCAGCACCTTGTCGATCCACTTCACCGGCAGGATCTCCAGCCGGTTCTTGACGTTGTCCGGGATCTCGGCGAGGTCCTTCACGTTCTCTTCCGGGATCAGCACCGTCTTGATGCCGCCGCGGAGCGCCGCCAGCAGCTTTTCCTTCAGGCCGCCGATGGGCAGCACCTCGCCGCGCAGCGTGATCTCGCCGGTCATCGCCACGTCCGCGCGTACCGGGATGCCGGTCAGCACCGACACCATCGCGGTGGCGATGCCGATGCCCGCGCTCGGGCCGTCCTTGGGCGTCGCGCCCTCGGGCAGGTGGATGTGGATGTCGTTCTTCTGGTAGAAGTCCTCCTTCACGCCGAGCTTGCGCGAGCGGTTGCGCACCACCGACAGCGCGGCCTGGATGGACTCCTGCATCACCTCGCCGAGCTTGCCGGTGGTGATGGTCTTGCCCTTGCCGGGCATGGTGACCGTCTCGATGGTCAGCAACTCGCCGCCCACCTCGGTCCAGGCGAGGCCGGTCACCTGGCCGACCTGGTTCAGCTTCTCGGCCATGCCGAAGCTGTACTTGCGCACGCCGAGGAACTTGTCGAGGTTCTTCGGCGTCACCGTGATGCGGTGCGCCTTGCCCTCGGCGACCTTCTTGTCGGTCAGCAGCTGCTTCACCGCCTTGCGGCAGATCTTGGAGATCTCGCGCTCCAGGCTGCGCACGCCGGCCTCGCGCGTGTAGTAGCGCACGATGTCGCGCACCGCCGGCTCGCTCACCGCCAGCTCGCCGTCCTTCAGCCCGGTGTTCTTGGTCTGCCGGGGCAAGAGGTACTTCATGGCGATGTGCACCTTCTCGTCCTCGGTGTAGCCCGACAGGCGGATCACTTCCATGCGGTCGAGCAGCGGCGCCGGGATGTTGAGCGTGTTGGCGGTGGCCACGAACATCACCTCGGACAGGTCGTACTCGACCTCGATGTAATGGTCGGTGAAGGTGTGGTTCTGCTCCGGGTCGAGCACCTCGAGCAGCGCGGAGGACGGGTCGCCGCGCCAGTCCATGCCGAGCTTGTCCACTTCGTCGAGCAGGAACAGCGGGTTCTTCACGCCGACCTTGGTCATGTTCTGCAGGATCTTGCCCGGCATCGAGCCGATGTAGGTGCGGCGATGGCCCCGGATCTCCGCCTCGTCGCGCACGCCGCCGAGCGACATGCGCACGAACTTGCGGTTGGTGGCCCGCGCGATCGACTGGCCGAGCGAGGTCTTGCCCACGCCGGGCGCGCCCACCAGGCACAGGATCGGCGCCTTCATCTTCTCGACGCGGGTCTGCACCGCGAGGTACTCGACGATGCGCTCCTTCACCTTTTCCAGGCCGTAGTGGTCCTTGTCCAGCACTTCCTGCGCCTGCTTGATGTCCTTGCAGATCTTGGACTTCTTCTTCCACGGCAGGTTGACGATGGTCTCGATGTAGTTGCGCACCACGGTCGCTTCCGCCGACATCGGCGACATGAGCTTGAGCTTCTTCAGCTCGGACTCGGCCTTCTTGCGCGCGTCCTTGGGCATGTGCGCGCGCTTGATGCGCTTTTCCATCTCCTCGAGGTCCGCGCCTTCCTCGCCCTCGCCCAGCTCCTTCTGGATCGCCTTCACCTGCTCGTTGAGGTAGTACTCGCGCTGGCTCTTCTCCATCTGGCGCTTGACGCGCCCGCGGATGCGCTTTTCCACCTGCAGGATGTCGATCTCGGTCTCCAGCTGCGACAGCAGGTGCTCCAGCCGGCCCTTGACGTCGAACATCTCCAGCACCTGCTGCTTCTGTTCGAGCTTGAGCGGCAGGTGCGCGGCCACCGTGTCGGCCAGGCGGCCGGGCTCGTCGATGCCCGACAGCGAGGTCAGGATCTCGGGCGGGATCTTCTTGTTCAGCTTGACGTACTGGTCGAAAGCCGACAGCAGCGCGCGGCGCATCGCCTCGATTTCCGCCGGCGCCGTGCCCTCGAGGGCGATCGGCTCGGCCTCCGCCGTCCAGTGCGTCTTCAGGTCGGTGACGCCGCGGATGCGGGCCCGGCTGCCGCCCTCCACCAGCACCTTCACCGTGCCGTCGGGCAGCTTGAGCATCTGCAGGATGCTCGACACGCAGCCGATCTCGTAGATGTCCTCCGGGCCCGGATCGTCCTTGGCGGCCGACTTCTGCGCCACCAGCAGGATGTTCTTGCCCGCCTCCATCGCCGTTTCCATCGCCTTGATGGACTTCGGCCGGCCGACGAACAGCGGGATCACCATGTGCGGGAATACCACCACGTCGCGCAAGGGCAGCAGCGGGTACTGGGGGGATGCGGCAGGGGTTTCGTTCATTTCGGCCATGTGCGGGTTCCCGCAGCAAAATCAATGGGGTGAGGGTACACGCAACGCGTGCCCCCCGCAACGCGACAAAACAGGGAATCGGTCCGCTTACGCGGAAGAGCCGGCGACTTTTTGCGGCTCGGAGTAGATCAGCAGCGGCTTGCCGTCGGCGGAGATCATCTGCTCGTCCACCACCACCTTGCTGACATTCTCCAGCGCCGGAAGTTCGTACATCGTGTCGAGCAGCACGTTCTCCAGGATCGAGCGCAGGCCCCGGGCCCCGGTCTTGCGCGCCAGGGCGCGCTTGGCCACCGCGCCGAGCGCGGCGGTGCGCACTTCCAGCTCCACGCCTTCCATCAGGAACAGGCGCTGGTACTGCTTGAGCAGGGCGTTCTTCGGCTCGGTGAGGATCTGGATCAGGGCGTGCTCGTCGAGTTCCTCCAGCGCCGCCACCACCGGCAGGCGCCCGACGAACTCCGGGATCAGGCCGTACTTGATCAGGTCCTCGGGCTCCACCGCCTTGAGCAGGTCGAAGGTGGCCTTGGAGTTGCCGGGGCTGCGCACCTCCGCGCCGAAGCCGATGCCGGTCTTCTCGGTGCGGTTGCGCACGATCTTCTCCAGCCCGTCGAAGGCGCCGCCGCAGACGAACAGGATGTTGGTGGTGTCCACCTGCACGAAGTCCTGGTTCGGGTGCTTGCGGCCGCCCTGCGGCGGCACCGAGGCGACGGTGCCCTCGATGAGCTTGAGCAGCGCCTGCTGCACGCCTTCGCCGGAGACGTCCCGGGTGATCGAGGGGTTGTCGGACTTCCTCGAGATCTTGTCGATCTCGTCGATGTAGACGATGCCGCGCTTGGCCTTGTCCACGTCGTAGTCGCAGTTCTGCAGCAGCTTCTGGATGATGTTCTCGACGTCCTCGCCGACGTAGCCCGCCTCGGTCAGCGTGGTCGCGTCCGCGATCACGAACGGGACGTTCAGCAGCCGGGCCAGCGTCTGCGCGAGCAGCGTCTTGCCCGAGCCGGTGGGGCCGATCAGCAGGATGTTGGATTTCGCCAGTTCCACCTCGTCGTTCTTCGACAGGTGCTTCAGGCGCTTGTAATGGTTGTACACGGCGACCGACAGGATCTTCTTCGCCTGGTCCTGGCCGATGACGTACTGGTCCAGGATGGCGCGGATCTCGCGCGGCGTCGGCAGGTCCGACTTGGCGCCCTTGCCGCCCTTGTCGGTGGCGGTTTCCTCGCGGATGATGTCGTTGCACAGCTCGATGCACTCGTCGCAGATGAACACCGACGGGCCGGCGATCAGCTTCCTGACCTCGTGCTGGCTCTTGCCGCAGAACGAGCAGTACAGCAGCTTCTCGCCCGAGCCGGGCTTGTCCGACATCTAGGCGGGCTCCCTCGACGTGAGTACCTTGTCCACCAGGCCGTACTTTACCGCTTCTTCGGCTCCCATGAAAAAGTCGCGGTCGCTGTCGCGGGCGATGGTCTCGATCGGCTTGCCGGTGTGCTTGGCGAGGATCTCGTTGAGCCGGGCCTTCAGGTACAGGATTTCCTTGGCCTGGATTTCGATGTCCGAGACCTGGCCCTGGAAGCCGCCCGAAGGCTGGTGGATCATGACGCGCGAATTGGGCAGGATGAAGCGCTTGTCCTTGTCGCCGGCCGCCAGCAGCGTCGCGCCCATGCTGGCCGCCTGACCGACGCAAAGCGTGCTGACGTCGGGCTTGACGAACTGCATGGTGTCGTAGATCGCCAGGCCGGCGGAAACCGAGCCGCCGGGCGAGTTGATGTAGAAGAAGATGTCCTTGTCCGGGTTCTCGGACTCGAGGAACAACAGCTGCGCGACGATCAGGTTGGCGGTGATCTCGGTCACCGGGCCGACCAGGAACACCACCCGCTCCTTGAGCAGGCGCGAATAGATGTCGTAGGCGCGCTCGCCGCGCCCCGACTGCTCGATCACCATCGGGATCAAGCCCAACCCGCGTGCGGGTTCCATGCCGCTCTCGGCTTCGTGCCCGCGCTTTTCCCAGTTCATGCCTTGCTTCCCATCAGTTCGTCGAACGGCAGGGTCTTGTCGAGCACCCGCGCCTTCGCCAGCACCCATTTGACCACGTTCCCCTCGAGGGCCATGCCTTCCATCTCCGACAGGCGCTGCGGCTGCATATAAAACCATTTTACAACTTCGGCGGGACTCTCGTAGGAAGCCGCCTCCTGCTCGATCAGGGCGCGCACTTCCGCCGGCTTGGGCTGCAGTTTCTCGGCGCGCGCCAGCTCGGCGATGATCAGGCCGAGGGCCACGCGGCGCTTGGCGGCCGCCTCGAAGGTCTGCGGGTCCAGGGGCAGGTTCTCGATCTTCACGCCGCGCGCCTGCAAATCGGCGGCGGCGCGCTGCACCAGCTCCTGCGTCTCCCGGGCCACCAGCGCCTTGGGCAGCTCGAGCGGCGTGGCGGCGAGCAACGCGTCCAGCGCCTGCTGCTTGAGCCGGTCCTCGACGCGCTTGTGCACCTCGCGCTCGACGTTCTGGCGCACTTCCGCGCGCATCCTGGCGAGGTCGCCGTCGGCGACGCCCAGGCTCTTGGCGAACTCGGCGTCGAGCGCCGGCAGCCGCGGCTCGTCCACCTGCTTGAGCACCAGCACGAAGGAGGCCGCCTTCCCCGCCACGTCCTTGCCGTGATAGTCGGCGGGAAAACTCAGCGTGAATTCCTTCGACTCGCCCGCGGACATGCCGCGCGCGGCGGCCTCGAACTCGGGCAGCATGCGGCCCTCGCCCAGCTGGAGGGCGAAGCCGGCGGCCTTGCCGCCCTGGAACGGCTGGCCGCCGATCTTGCCCTCGAAATCCACCGTCAGGCGGTCGCCGTCCCGCGCCGGGCGCTCGACCCGCGCGTAGAGGCTGCGCTGCTTGCGCAGCACCTCGAGGGTGTGGTCGATCGCGGCGTCGTCCAGCGCGACTTGCGGCCGCTCGATGCTGGCGCTGGCCAACTCGCCCACCTTGAATTCCGGGTAGACCTCGAAGGTGGCGCTGAATTCCAGCGCGCCGGCGGGCGTCGCGTCCTTCTTCGGCTCGATGCGCGGATAACCGGCCACCTTGAGGTTGGCCTGCTTCACCGCGTCGCTGAACGCCTTTTGCACCGCGTCGCCGGTGACCTCGTTGCGCACCTGCGCGCCGTAGGTCTGCTCGACGATCTTCATCGGCACCTTGCCCGGGCGAAAGCCCGGCATCTTCACGTTGCGCGCGAGTTTCTTCAGGCGCTCGTCCACTTCGCGCTCCAGCTGCGCCATCGGCACCGACATCTGCAGCCGGCGCTCCAGCGCGCCTAGCGATTCCACGTTTGCCGCCATTGCGGTCGTTTCCCCCGGGGTTGTCCGCTGGTACGAAGGGAGGGACTCGAACCCTCAAGCCTCGCGGCGCTGGAACCTAAATCCAGTGCGTCTACCAATTCCGCCACCTTCGCGAAAAAGCGGGTCAAAAACAACGTATTATACCTTCGCGTGTCGGTCGGCCATTACGAGAACTTCCCGGTTGCTTCGCTGCTGCTGCCGGCCCCGCTCAGGGAGCCGGTGGCGGTCATCTACCGCTTCGCGCGCAGCGCGGACGACTTTGCCGACGAAGGCGATGATCCTGCCGCGCTGCGGCTGGAAGAACTGGACCACTATCGGCGCCAGCTGGACGCGCCTGCCGACCCCTTGCTGCATGACGTGCGGCGCATCGTCCGAGAGCACGATCTCCCTGTGCAGCTGTTCCGCGATCTGCTCGACGCTTTCTCGCAGGACGTCGTGAAACCTCGTTATGCCAACTTCGCCGAAGTGCTGGATTACTGCAGGCGCTCCGCCAATCCCGTCGGGCGTTTGCTGCTGCACCTGTTCAAACGATCGTCTGAAACGGAATTCAGGCAGTCGGACGCGATCTGCTCGGCGCTGCAGCTGATCAATTTCTGGCAAGACATCGCCATCGACTGGGCCAAGAACCGCATTTATCTGCCGCAGGACGAGATGGCGCGCTACGGCGTGAGCGAGCGGGACCTCGCCGAACAAAAGTGCAACGACGCCTGGCGCCGGCTGATGGCTTTCCAGGTACAGCGGTCGCGGGAAATGATCCTCGCGGGCGCGCCTCTCGGGCGCAGCCTGCCGGGCCGGCTGGGACTGGAGATCCGTGCCACGGTGCAAGGCGGCCTGCGCATCCTGGAAAAGATCGAGAGCGTCGGCTACGACGTGTTCCACCGCCGCCCGGTGCTGCGCTGGTTCGATTGGCCGCTGCTGTTGGCGAGAGCGCGGTGACGCCGGACGCCTACTGCCAGCAGAAGGCCGCCGCCAGCGGGTCGAGCTTCTACTATTCGTTCCTGTTCCTGCCGCCGGAGCGCCGGCGCGCCATCACCGCCCTGTATGCGTTCTGCCGCGAGGTGGACGACGTGGTCGACGAAACCGCGGACGCGCAGCTCGCCGGCACCAAGCTCGACTGGTGGCGGCACGAGGTGGCCGGGCTGTTCGCCGGCAAGCCGCAGCACCCGGTGACCCGCGCGCTGCAGCCCGCGCTCGCGCCCTACGGCATCACCGAGCAGCGGCTGAACGAGATCATCGACGGCATGCAGATGGACCTGACGCAGACGCGCTACCTCGATTTCGCGGCGCTGGAGCGCTACTGCTACCACGTGGCCGGCGTGGTCGGCCTGCTCGCCGCCGGCATCTTCGGCCACAGCGACCCGCGAACGCTGGAGTACGCGAA
>JBGPPD010000024.1:0-22016 GCA_041488375.1 Gammaproteobacteria bacterium
GTGCCGAAGCGCCGCGCGATTTCCTCAAGCGGCACCTGTTCGGCGCATAGCGCGCCCTGGCGGTACGCGAATCCCATGGCGGGGCTACTTCTTCTCGGTCGCGCTTTCGGCGTCCGGCGGGTAGGGCGTCGGCTTGTACGCTTCGGGCTTGGGCGGCTTGACGCCCGGCGGGGGCTTGTCGCGCAGGTAAAGCGGACCCTTCTGGCCGCAGCCGGCAGCCAGGATCAGCGCGGCGAGGAAAATTGCGGCGGCACGCATCCAAGGCTCGCTAAAATACTGATACTAGCAGGGAAAATGGACATGACGGACAGCGAATTCGAAGCCCTCGCCGGCGCCACGCTGGCTGCGGTGGAACATGCCGTCGACGCCACCGGCCTGGATGTCGACCTCGAGGTCAAAGGGGTCGGGGTGCTGGAAATCGAGTTCCGGGATGGTAGCAAGATGATCGTGAACCGCCATGCCGCGGCGCGTGAAATCTGGGTGGCGGCCAAGTCCGGCGGATTCCATTTCCGTTACGACGGCAAGGCTTGGCGGGACACGCGCGACGGCGGCGAATTGTTCGCCGCGCTCTCGAGGCTGGTGTCGGCGCAAGGCGGCGCGCCCGTCGTCCTGACTGGCGCCTGACTAGTAGTTCGCCGCCGCGGGCTTGGCGGCTTCGGCCGCCGCTTCGGGCGGCGGCACGAACGTGGGCAGCAGCGTGAACGGCGGCGCGTCGTCCTTGGGCACGAACTCGCGGTAGAAATATTCCGGGATGTGCTTGCCATCGCTCAGCGCGGCCGGCGTCATCTCGAAGGTGTCCGCGGTGACCACGCCATCGGGCACGACGCGCTGCATGTCGGGCATCCCCTTGAGCGCTTTTGCCATGTAGCCGGTCCAGATCGGCAGCGCCACCAGCCCGCCAGTCTGGTTGCGGCCCAGCGACTTGGGCTGGTCGAAGCCCACCCAGGCGATGCCGACCAGCGCCGGGTTGTAGCCGGCGAACCAGGCGTCGATGAACTCGTTGGTGGTGCCGGTCTTGCCGGCAATGTCCTTGCGGCCGAGGCTGGCGGTGCGCGCCGCAGTGCCCACGCGCGCCACGTCTTGCATCAGGCTGTCCATGATGAAGGCGTTGCGTTCGTCGATCACCCGCAGCGATTCGTCGCCGGCACGCTGCGGGCGCGCCACGCCGAGCGGATTGCCGCGATCATCGACGATTTTCTGGATGAAATAGGGCTGCACCAGGTAGCCGCCGTTGGCGAACACGGCGTAGGCACGTGCCATCTGCCAGGCAGTCACCGTGCCCGAGCCGAGCGCCATCGTCAGGTAAGGCGGGTGCCGATCGGCATCGAAACCGAAGCGCGTGATGTAGTCCTGCGCGTACTTGACGCCGATCGCATCCAGGATGCGGATCGACACCATGTTCTTCGACTTGACCAGCGCAGTGCGCAGCCGCATCGGTCCTTCGAACTTGCCGTCGAAATTCTTCGGTTCCCAGCGCTGGCTTCCGGTGACGTCCGCCTCGATGGCGATCGGTTCGTCGGGCACCACGGTGGCGGCCGTAAAGCCGCGTTCCAGGGCAGCCGAGTAGATGAACGGCTTGATCGCCGAGCCTGCCTGACGCCAGGCCTGGGTGACGTGGTTGTACTTGTTGCGGTTGAAATCGAACCCCCCGACCAGCGCCCGCACCGCCCCGTCCACCGGATCGAGCGACATGAACGCCGCCTCCGCCTCGGGCAACTGAGCAATCTGCCAGTGCGTCGCGTCGACGCGCTGCACGCGCAGGATTGCCCCGCGCCGGATGCGGCGCTGCGGCGACGTGCGCTCCAGGGAACGCCCCGCGAAGCGCAGGCCCTCGCCCGCGATGGTGACGCGCTCGCCGTTCCTGAGCACCACCTTCACCTCGCGGGCGCTGGCGGCGAGCACCAGCGCGAGCCTCAACTCCTCGTCGTCCGCGCGTTCCGCCAGCGCCTCCTCGAAATCGTCTTCGTCGGCGTCGGCGGGGAGCTCGACGAACCCTTCCGGTCCCCGGTATCCCAGCCGCCGGTCATACTCCAGCAGCCCGGCGCGTACCGCCGCGACCGCGGCCTGCTGGTCGGCCTCGCGGATGGTGGTGTAGACGCGGAAGCCGCGGCTGTAGGCGTCATCCGGGTACTGCTCGTAGACCGCCTGGCGCACCATCTCCGCCACATAGTCCGCCTGCACCGCGAAGCTATCCGCCGCCACCCTGCGCACCGCGATGGGCGCCCTGACTGCGGCTTCGTGCTCTTCCTCGCTGATGTAGCCCAGCTCCTTCATGCGGCGCAGCACGTACTGCTGGCGCTGCTTGGCGCGTTGCGGATTGGCGATCGGGTTGTAGCTGGAGGGCGCCTTGGGCAGCGCCGCCAGCATGGCGGCCTCGCCGAGCGTCAGCTGGTCCAGCGACTTGCCGAAGTAGATCTGGGCGGCGGCGGCAAAGCCATATGCCCGCTGCCCGAGGTAGATCTGGTTGACGTACAGCCCGAGGATCTGATCCTTGCTGAGGCTATGCTCGATCTTAAGTGCCAGCAGCACCTCATAGAGCTTGCGCGTGAGGGTCTTCTCGGAGGACAGGAAGAAGTTGCGCGCCACCTGCATCGTGATGGTGCTGGCCCCCTGGCGCCGCCCGCCGGTCACCAGGTTGGCATAGGCGGCCCGCGCCACGCCGTGGTAGTCAACCCCGGAATGCTGGTAGAAGCGTTCGTCCTCGGCCGCGACAATGGCGTTGACCAGGGTCGGCGGGACGCTCTTGATGTCCACCAGCATGCGGCGTTCTTCCCCGAACTCGCCGATCAGCACCCCTTCCACCGTGTAAACCCGCAGCGGAACTTTGGGCTGGTAGTCGGTCAGCGTGTCGAGGGAAGGCAGGTTGGGATAGGCGAGCGCCACGACCAGGCCGACCAGGCAGAGGGCGGCCACGATCAGGCCCCCGATCAGGGCCAGCGGAAACGTCAAAAAACGGAACCACATCAAGGGTTTTAGACAACCATCGCGGCGTTAGTGCCGCGGCAGTTGCGCCGGGCGGAGAAGCGGAGGCATTATAGCCTCCCCTCAGTGGTGACGGATTCGCTAGACACCGGTGGGAGTTGTTGCTAGCATTTAACGCAAATTCTACGTATCGTGCCTAAGGGTCGATACAAAAAGGGAAATAACGATGAATCTGGATATTTTCAGCCCGAAGGCGCCGCCGCTGTTCGGGCTGGACATCAGTTCTTCGTCGGTGAAGATGCTGGAGATCGTCGAGGCGGGCAAGGGAGCGTATCGCGTCGAGCGTTATGTGATCGAGCCCCTGCCGCGCGACGCCACCGTGGACGGCAACATCAGCAACCTCGAGTCCGTGGTGGAGGCGGTCAAGCGCGGCTATAAGCGACTTGGAACCCGTGCCAAGCACGTCGCCATGGCGGTGCCCACCGGCGCCGTGATTACCAAGAAGATCATTGTCCCGGCCAGCCTGCGCGAGAGCGAGCTGGAAGTGCAGGTCGAGTCGGAGGCCAACCAGTACATCCCGTTCGCGCTGGAGGAGGTCAACCTCGACTTCCAGGTGGTGGGACCCTCGCCGACCTCGCCGGACGAACAGGAAGTGATGATCGCCGCGACGCGCAAGGAGAAGGTCGAGGACCGTGTCGCGGTGGCGGAGTCGGCCGGGCTGAAGGCCATCGTGATGGACATCGAGTCCTTTGCCCAGCAATCGGCGCTCGGTCTGGTGGTCAAGCAACTGCCGAATGCGGGCAAGGACATGAACGTCGCCATCGTCGACGTCGGCGCCAACGTCATGAACGTGAGCGTCATGCGCAACGACCAGTCGATCTACACCCGCGAGCAGGCGTTCGGCGGCAACCAGTTGACGCAGGACATCGTCGCCCGCTACGGCATGAGCGCGGAGGAGGCCGAGAACGCCAAGCGCTCGGGCGGCCTGCCGGATGATTTCGAGACCGAAGTGCTGCGCCCGTTCATGGAAAACTTGTCCATGGAAGTGCAGCGCGCGTTGCAGTTCTTCTTCACCTCGACGCAATACCACAGCGTGGAGCAGATCCTGCTTGCCGGCGGGTCGGCGGTAATTCCGGGCATGGACGAGGTGGTGCATACGCGCACCCAGGTGCCGACCATGGTGGCCAATCCCTTCGCCTCGATGCAGGCTTCGCCGCGCATCCAGCTGAAGAAGCTGATGGTGGACGCGCCCTCGCTGATCGTCGCCTGCGGGCTGGCGATGCGGAGGTTCGACCCATGAGCGTGCGCGTAAACCTGCTGCCGCACCGCGACGAGCGTCGCAAGCGCGGCCGCCAGCATTTCGCGGTCCTCGCCGGTCTCACCGCCGTCCTCGGCCTGGTGATCGTCGGCGCGGGCTACCTGTACGTCGCCGGCCTGATTTCGACGCAACAGGAGCGCAACGCGTTCCTCAAGTCGGAGATCGCCAAGCTGGACAAGGAAATCGCCGAGATCAAGAAGCTGAAGGACGAAATCGCGGCGCTGCTGGCGCGCAAGCAGATCATCGAGACCCTGCAGGCGGACAGGGCGCAGACCGTGCACCTGCTCGACCAGCTGGTGCGCCAGATGCCCGAAGGCGTTTATCTGCGCAGCGTCAAGCAGCGCGGGCTGAGCGTCACCTTGCAGGGCTACGCGCAGTCCAACGCGCGCGTGTCGACCCTGATGCGCAATATCGAATCCTCGCCCTGGCTCGCCAATCCCAAGCTGATCGAGATCAAGGCGAACAACGTGAACAAGAAGCGCCTGTCCGAGTTCAACATGACCCTCAGCGTGAAGCGCGCGGAGGTCAAGGACGCCGCCAAGGACGCGACCAAGGACGCGGCCAAGCCGGCGGCGAAGAAGGGGTAGGTCATGGCCGCGCTCGACTTCAAGAAAATCGCCGAAGACTTCAAGGCCACCAACTGGCAGGACCCGGGCAGCTGGACGGCGATCCCCAAGGCGGTGGTGCTGATCGCGATCCTGGTGGCGCTGCCGGTGGCGGGCTACTTCGGCCTGTGGCAAGGCCAGCTGGAGGAACTCGAGCAGGGCAAGCAGCAGGAGGTGAAGCACAAGGCGGATTACCTCAACAAGAAGAAGCAGGCGGTCAACCTCGACCTGCACAAGCAGCAGCTTAGGGAAATCGACACCCAGTTCGGCGCGCTGCTCAAGCAGCTGCCGAACAAGTCGCAGATGGACGCGCTGCTGGTCGACATCAACCAGGCCGGGCTCGGCCGCGGCCTGCAATTCGAGCTGTTCAAGCCCGCTCCGCAGGAGACGGTGCGCGATTTCTACGCCGAATTGCCGATCGCCGTGCGGGTGGTCGGCGTGTATCACGACATGGGCGCGTTCGCCAGCGATGTCGGGCAGCTTTCGCGCATCGTGACCCTGAACGATGTCGGCATCGAGGCGGGCAAGGACGGCGCCCTGACCATGGACGTGACCGCACGCACCTTCCGCTATCTCGACGACGAGGAAGTGGCGGCGCAGCGCAAGTCGATCGCCGGCGCGAAGAAGGGGGCCAAGAAATGAAGCGGCTGCTCGCGCTGGCCTGCGTGGCCGCGCTCGCCGCCTGTGGCGGCGAACAGTTCAGCGACCTGAAGAAGGAGCTGAACGACATGACCAAGGACCTGCGCGGGCGGGTGGATCCCCTGCCGCAGGTGCGGCCTTACGAACCTGTGGCCTACCAGGCCGAGAACGAGGTCGACCCGTTCCGTCCCGGGCGCATCGAGATCGCCGCAGCCGCTGGCGGCCCGGGCGCCGCAGCGGGCGGGCGTGCGCCGGACATGGATCGTCCCAAGGAGCCGCTTGAGGCCTTCCCGCTGGAATCGATCCAGATGGTCGGTTCGCTGACCCAGGGCCGCGAAACTTTCGGGCTGGTGAAGGCCGGTCCGAACCTGTATCGCGTGCGCAAGGGCAACTACATGGGCCAGAACTTCGGCGTCATCACGGGTATCGACGAGTCGCAGATCAGCCTGAAAGAGCTGACCCAGGAAGGCAGCGGCGAATGGGTGGAGCGCTCGAGTTCGCTGCAACTGCAGGAGGTGAAGAAATGAGATCGATCAACGTCGTGCGGGCCGGTTGGCGCGCGCTCGTCCTCTGGCTCGCGGCTTGCGGCATCGCGCACGCCCAGGCCAACAGCATCGAGGCGTTCGACGTCTCGCAGCAGGGCGGCAAGGTGGTGGTTCGCATCACCACCAAGGAGCCGCTGAAGACCCCGCCGCCAAACTTCACCGTGGCCAGCCCCGCGCGCATCGCATTCGATTTCAGCGGCACCGGCAATGCGCTGGGGCGCAGCAGCCAGGACATCAGCCAGGGGGAATTGCGTTCGATGAACCTGGTGCAGGCCGGCGACAAGACGCGTCTGGTGCTGAATCTGCGCCGCCCGGTGGCGCACGAAGTGGCGCTCGACGGGCGCAGCGTGGTGGTGACGCTGCAGGCCGCCGCCGCGCCAACCGGCGACAAGGTGGCGAATTTCGCCGAAGGGCGGGGCGATTCCAAGCACGCGATCCGCGACGTCGATTTCCGGCGCGGGCGCGTCGGCGAAGGTCGCGTGGTGGTGGACCTGTCGGACACCACGACCGGCATCGACATCCGCCAGCAGGGCCAGAACATCATCGTCGACTTCCTCAAGACCGCATTGCCGGAAAACCTGCGCCGGCGCATGGACGTGGTGGATTTCGCCACGCCGGTGCAGACCATCAGCGCCTTCCAGCAGGGCGAGAACGTGCGCATGGTGATCGAGCCGCGCGGGCAGTGGGAGCACAACGCCTACCAGACCGACACGCAGTTCGTGGTCGAGGTGAAACCGGTGGCGGCGGACGCCGCGCCGCAGCGCGGCCGCTACACCGGCGAGAAGCTGTCGCTCAACTTCCAGAACGTGGAAGTGCGCGCGGTACTCAACGTGATCGCGGACTTCACCGACCTCAACGTCATCACCAGCGACTCAGTGGGCGGCAACATCACGCTGCGCCTGAAGGACGTGCCCTGGGACCAAGCGCTCGCGATCATCCTGCAGACGCGCGGCCTGGACAGCCGCAAGAACGGCAACGTGATCTGGATCGCGCCGCGTGACGAACTGGCGACGCGCGAGAAGCTCGCGCTGGAGGCCACCGCGCAGATCAACGACCTGGAGCAGACGCGCACCGAAGCGTTCCAGATGAACTACCAGAAGGCGGCCGATGTGCAAAAGCTGCTCGCGGACAAGTCGCAGCCGATCCTCTCCAAGCGCGGCAGCGCCGTGGTCGACGCGCGCACCAACACCTTGTTCGTGCAGGACACGCCGAGCCGGCTGGAGGAAGTCCGCAAGCTGGTGGCGAAGATCGACGTGCCGGTGCGGCAGGTGATGATCGAGGCGCGTATTGTCGAGGCGAGCGACACCTTCTCCAAGAACTTGGGCGTGCGCCTCGGCTACCACGACCTCAATCCCAGCACCTTCGGCAACAACAACCAGCCACGCGTCTCCGTCGGCGGGGCGTTGGGCGATGTGGGCGGCCACGCCGGGGGCGGGGCACAAGGCGGCACCCCGGTGTTCATTCCGGACAGCCTGTCGGTCAACATGCCGGCGGCCGGCCTGAATTCGCAGCCTGCGGGCGTGTTTTCCCTGATCCTGTTCAACAGTGCGGCCACGCGCTTCCTCAACCTGGAAATCAGCGCGCTCGAGGCCGACGGCAAGGGCAAGATCATTTCCAGCCCGCGCGTGCTGACCGCCGACCAGGTCGAGGCGCTCATCGAGCAGGGCACGGAGATTCCCTACCAGCAGGCGACGTCTTCCGGCGCGACCTCGGTGTCCTTCCGCAAGGCGAGCCTCGCGCTGAAGGTGAAACCGCAGATCACGCCCGACGGCAACGTGATCATGACGCTCGACGTGAACAAGGATGCGCCGGGCGCGCAAACCCCCGCGGGCGTGCAGATCAGCACCAAGCACGTCAAGACCGAGGTGCTGGTCGAGAACGGCGGCACGGTAGTGATCGGCGGCATCTTCGAGCAGACGGACCGCACCGACGTCACGCAAGTACCCTGGTTCGGCGACCTGCCGATCGTGGGCTGGATGTTCAAGAACAAGATCACCAACTCGCAGAAGACCGAGCTGCTGGTATTCATCACGCCGCGCATCGTCAACGAGCGCATGACGGTGCGCTGAAGAATTTGCCGGGACTCCTCCTTGGACGCACGGCCGGGACCTCCCGGCCGTTTTTGTTTCCAGCGTCCCCGTGGTCCGTACAATAGGCGCATGCAGGGCGCACGCAACGTGTTCCTGGTCGGGATGATGGGGGCGGGCAAGACCACCGCCGGGCGCATCCTCGCGCGCCGCCTGAAGCGCGTCTTTCACGATTCGGACCAGGAGATCGAGCGCCGCTGCGGCGTGAAGATCCCGGTGATCTTCGATATCGAAGGCGAGGCGGGCTTCCGGCAGCGGGAAGCGGCGATGATCGCCGAGCTCACCGCGCAGGAGGACGTGGTTCTCGCCACCGGCGGGGGCGCGGTCCTGGCGCCAGCTAGCCGGCGCCTTCTGGCCGCGCGCGGCACGGTGGTCTACCTGCACGCGCAGCCTGCGGCGCTGTATCAGCGGGTGCGCCAGGACAAGAACCGGCCGTTGCTCGCCACCGCCGACCCCCTGTCGCGCCTCGCCGAGCTCTATGCGCAGCGCGATCCGTTGTACCGCGAGGTCGCGGACATCGTCATCGACACCGGCAGGCAGAGCGTGCAGAACCTCGCGCGCCAGCTGCTCGGCCAGTTGAAGGAGACATGGAAACTATCCGCGTAGCGCTTGGCGAGCGCGCCTATCCCATTCATATCGGCGCGGGGGCGATGGACGCGACCGAGCTGTACCGCCCGTACCTGGCAGGCGGGCGTGCGGCCGTGATCACCAATCCGGTGGTGGCGCCGTTGTACCTTGACCGCGTCAAGGCGGCGTTGGCGCGGGCCGGCGCGCAAGCCTTCGACATTCTGGTGGAGGACGGCGAACAGGCCAAGAGCTGGGCCAGCCTGGAGCGGGTGCTCGACGCCATGCTTGCGGCGCGGCTGGGTCGCGACGGCGTCGTGGTCGCGTTGGGTGGCGGCGTCGTGGGTGACCTGGCCGGTTTCGCCGCTGCCGTGTATCAACGCGGCGTTCCGTTCATCCAGGTGCCGACCACCCTGCTCGCGCAGGTCGATTCGTCGGTCGGCGGCAAGACCGCGATCAATCATCCGCGCGGCAAGAACATGATCGGCGCCTTCCACCAGCCCGCGGTGGTGCTCGCCGATGTGACTGCGCTGGCGACGCTGCCCGAGCGCGAGTTGCGTGCCGGCGTGGCCGAGGTCATCAAGCATGGATTTGCGCTGGATGCCGCGCTGGTCGAATGGCTGGAGACGCATGTCGAGGCGCTGCTGGCGTGCGAGCCGGACGCCCTGGCGCATGTGGTGCGGCGTTCATGCGAACTGAAGGCGGAGGTGGTGGCGGCGGACGAGCGCGAAAGCGGGCGCCGTGCCGTGCTGAATTTCGGCCACACCTTCGGCCATGCGATCGAAGCCGGCGCCGGGTACGGCGCGTGGTTGCACGGCGAAGCGGTTGCCGCGGGCATGGTGATCGCGGCCGAGCTGTCGGTGCGCGCGGGACTGCTCTCCGCCGCGGACGCGGCGCGCCTGCGCGCGCTGGTATTGCGCGCCGGTCTGCCCGCCAAGGGGCCGGCCCTGGCACCGGAGCGTTATCTCGAACTGATGGCCCAGGACAAGAAAGCCGCGCGCGGCCGCATGCGGTTTGTCCTGCTGGAGCGCATCGGGCACGCCGTTCTGCATGGCGACATCGACGAGCGGCTGGTGCGCGACGCCCTCGGCGCCCACGGGTCGCCGGCGCCCGCTGCGGCCGCACGCTAGCCGGTTCCAGACTACAAACCCTTGTTGCCGCAGGGCTCTGCAGGTATATTTCCAAGCCCGCCCGCGGATTTTGTGCAGGGCGGCGAAAGTTAGAGAAATTTATTTATTATCAGAGAGTTAACATGGACTCACGACACTTGCCTGCCGCGCAGGGGATGTACGACCCGAGAAACGAGCACGACGCCTGCGGCGTCGGCTTCGTGGCGCACATCAAGGGCAAGAAATCGCATTTGATCATCGAGCAGGGCCTCACGGTGCTGCGCAACCTCACGCATCGCGGCGCGGTGGGCTGGGATCCAAAGCTGTCGGACGGCGCCGGCATCCTGATCCAGATCCCGGACAAGATGCTGCGCGAAGAAATGGCCAGGCAGGGTGTCAAGCTGCCGCCGCTCGGGCAATACGGCGTCGGCATGGTGTTCCTGCCGCGCGAGCCGGCGTCGCGCCGCGCCTGCGAATACGAAATCGAGCGCGCGATCAAGGACGAGGGCCAGGTGCTGCTCGGCTGGCGCGACGTGCCGGTGGACAACTCCGACCTCGCCGAGCCGGCGCAGAACCTCGAGCCGATGATCCGCCAGGTGTTCGTCGGACGCGGCCGGGGCGTGACCGTGACCGACGCGCTCGAGCGCAAGCTCTACATCATCAGGAAGAGCGCGGGCCACGCCATCCAGGCGCTCAAGCTCGCCCACGGCAAGGAGTTCTACGTGCCGTCGATGTCGGCGCGCACCATGATCTACAAGGGCATGCTGCTGGCCAATCAGGTGGGCGAGTACTACCTCGACCTGAAGGACGCGCGCGCGGAGTCGGCGCTGGCGCTGATCCACCAGCGTTTTTCCACGAACACTTTCCCGTCGTGGGACCTGGCGCACCCGTTCCGCATGATCGCGCACAACGGCGAGATCAACACGGTACGCGGCAACGTCAACTGGATCCGCGCGCGCCAGGGCGCAATTTCGAGCCCGGTGCTGGGCGAGGACCTGGCCAAGATCTGGCCGCTGATCTACGACGGCCAGTCGGACTCGGCGTCCTTCGACAACGCGCTGGAACTCTTGGTGATGGGCGGCTACACGGTCGCGCACGCGATGATGATGATGATCCCCGAGGCCTGGGAGAACCACAGCCTGATGGATCCCGCGCGCCGCGCGTTCTACGAATACCACGCGGCGATGATGGAGCCCTGGGACGGCCCGGCCTCCATCGCCTTCACCGACGGGCGGCTGATCGGCGCTACGCTCGACCGCAACGGCTTGCGGCCCTCGCGCTACATCGTGACCGAGGACGACCTGGTGATCATGGGCTCGGAGTGCGGCTGCCTGCCGGTGCCGGAAGAGCGCATCGTCAAGAAGTGGCGCCTGCAGCCGGGCAAGATGT
Source organism: Gammaproteobacteria bacterium (assembly GCA_041488375.1). Classification (GTDB taxonomy): domain Bacteria; phylum Pseudomonadota; class Gammaproteobacteria; order Burkholderiales; family SG8-39; genus JAABQT01. The sequence goes on from JBGPPD010000024.1 coordinate 11,179, forward strand.
TCCTGGTCGACCTGGAGAAGGGCCGCATCGTCGACGACAAGGAGTTGAAAGACACGCTCGCGCACCTGCGGCCGTATGCCGAGTGGATCGAGCGCATCCGCATCAAGCTCGACGAAGTGGAAAGCGACAAGCAAAAGCCCGAGCGCTCGGCGGTGCGGCTGCTCGACCGCCAGCAGGCCTTTGCCTACACGCAGGAAGACGTCAAGTTCCTGATGACGCCGATGGCGCAGAACGGCGAAGAGCCGATCGGCTCGATGGGCAACGACTCGCCGCTGGCGGTGCTGTCCGACAAGGACAAGACGCTTTACCACTATTTCAAGCAGCTGTTCGCCCAGGTCACCAACCCGCCGATCGACCCGATCCGCGAGGAGCTGGTGACCTCGCTGGTGTCCTTCATCGGCCCCAAGCCGAACCTGCTCGGCATCGACGAGATGAACCCGCCGCTGCGCCTGGAAGTGAGCCAGCCGGTGCTGGATTTCTTCGAGATGGAGAAGGTGCGCCACATCGAGCGCTACACGCAGGGCAAGTTCCAGGCTTGCGAGCTCGACATCACCTATCCGCACAGCTGGGGCAAGGAAGCCATCGAGGCGCGGCTCGCGTCGCTCGCCGCGCAGGCCGAGGACGCAGTGCGCTCCGGCACCTCGATCATCATCATTTCCGACCGCAAAGTGGATCGCGAGCGGCTGGCGATCCCGGCGCTGCTCGCGCTATCGGCGATCCACCAGCACCTGGTGGCGAAGGGCCTGCGCACCTCCACCGGCCTGGTAGTCGAGACCGGCTCGGCGCGCGAGGTGCACCACTTCGCGCTGCTCGGCGGCTATGGTGCGGAGGCGGTGCATCCCTACCTGGCGCTGGAGACGCTGCTCGATCTTGCGGCGCAGGGCAAGCTGGGCGACGTCGACGGCAGGAAGGCGATCAAGAACTTCGTCAAGGCGATCGGCAAGGGCTTGAAGAAGGTGATGTCCAAGATGGGCATCTCCACTTACATGTCCTATACCGGGGCGCAGATCTTCGAGGCGGTCGGCTTGTCGCGCACGCTGGTCGACAAGTACTTCACCGGCACCGCGTCCAACGTCGGCGGCATCGGCGTGTTCGAGGTGGCCGAGGAGGCGATGCGCATCCACCGCGCGGCGTTCGACGAGCGCGACCCGGTGCTGCGGATCAACCTCGACGCCGGCGGCGAATATGCCTGGCGCGTGCGCGGCGAGGAGCACATGTGGACGCCGGAAGCGATCGCCAAGCTGCAGCAGGCGACGCGCCAGCAGTCTTACGCCACCTACCAGGAGTACGCGGCGATCATCAACGACCAGTCCAAGCGCCACATGACGTTCCGCGGTCTGTTCGAGTTCAGGCTCGACAGGGTGAAGCCCGTGCCGATCGCGGAGGTGGAGCCCGCCGCCGAGATCGTCAAGCGCTTCTCCACCGGCGCCATGTCGCTCGGCTCGATTTCCACCGAGGCGCACACCTCGCTGGCCATCGCCATGAACCGCATCGGCGGCAAGTCGAACACCGGCGAAGGCGGCGAGGACCGCCGCCGCTACGGCGTCGCCAAGGCGGGAGAATCGCTGCGCTCGCGCCTGGGCGCGGGCCGCGTGGAGAAGGACGTCGAGCTGCGCGAAGGCGACATGCTCAAGTCCAAGATCAAACAGGTGGCCTCGGGCCGCTTCGGCGTGACCGCGGAGTACCTGGCGAGCGCCGAGCAGATCCAGATCAAGATGGCGCAGGGCGCCAAGCCCGGCGAAGGCGGGCAGCTGCCCGGCAAGAAGGTGTCCGAGTACATCGCCGAGCTGCGCTACTCGACCCCGGGGGTCGAGCTGATCAGCCCGCCGCCGCACCACGACATCTATTCGATCGAGGACCTGGCGCAGCTGATCCACGACCTGAAGAACGCCAACCCCGAGGCCTCGATCTCGGTGAAGCTGGTGTCCGAAGTCGGCGTCGGCACCGTGGCGGCGGGCGTGTCCAAGGCCAAGTCCGACCACGTGACCATCTCCGGCCATGACGGCGGCACCGGCGCCTCGCCCTGGAGCTCGATCAAGCACGCCGGCACGCCGTGGGAACTCGGCCTGGCGGAAACCCAGCAGACGCTGGTGTTGAACCGCCTGCGCGGCAGGATCGCGGTGCAGGTGGACGGGCAGCTCAAGACCGGGCGCGACGTGGTGATCGGCGCGATCCTGGGCGCCGACGAGTTCGGCTTCGCCACCGCGCCGCTGGTGGTGCAGGGCTGCATCATGATGCGCAAGTGCCACCTCAACACCTGCCCGGTGGGCGTGGCGACGCAGGACCCGGTGCTGCGCAAGAGGTTCTCCGGCAAGCCCGAATACGTCGTCAATTACATGTTCTACGTCGCCGAGGAGGCGCGGGAGCTGATGGCGCAACTGGGCATCCGCAAATTCGACGAGCTGATCGGACGCAGCGACCTGCTCGACATGCGCAAAGGCGTCGAGCACTGGAAGGCGAAGGGCCTCGACTTCTCCCAGGTGTTCCACATGCCGCAGATGCCGGCGGCGGTGGCGCGCTTCCACAGCGAATCGCAGAGCCACGGCCTGGAGAAGGCGCTCGACAACCGACTCATCGAGCTGGCGCAGCCGGCGCTGCTGCGCGGCGAAAAAGTGACCATCGAGATGCCGATCCGCAATGTCAACCGCACCGTCGGCACCATGCTGTCGCACGAGATCGCCAAGCGCTACGGCCACGAAGGACTGCCCGACGATACCATCCACCTGCGCTTCGCCGGTTCGGCGGGCCAGAGCTTCGGCGCGTTTCTGGCGCGTGGTGTCACCCTCGACATGATCGGCGACACCAACGACTACTGCGGCAAGGGGCTCTCCGGCGGGCGCATCTCGGTGCAGCCTTCGCCCAAGTTCCGCGGCGAGCCGACCGAGAACATCATTACCGGCAACGTGGTGCTGTATGGCGCGATCGCCGGCGAGGCCTACTTCCGCGGCGTGGCCGGCGAACGCTTCGCCGTGCGCAATTCCGGTGCCACCGCAGTGGTCGAAGGCGTCGGCGACCACGGCTGCGAATACATGACCGGCGGCACCGTCGCCGTGCTCGGCCAGACCGGGCGCAATTTCGCCGCCGGCATGTCGGGTGGCATCGCCTACGTGCTCAATACGGATGGCGACTTCGCCAAGCGCTGCAACACTTCGATGGTCGAACTCGAGCCGGTGCTGGCGGAGTCCGAGCAGCAGGCCAAGCTCGGGCGCGAGCTGTGGCACCTCGGTCAGACCGACGAGGCGATCCTGCGGCGCCTGATCGAGAACCACGTGAAGCACACCGGCAGCCGCCGCGCGCAGCAGATCCTCGAGCAGTGGGCGAGCTGGCGCGCACGTTTCGTCAAGGTGTTCCCGAAGGAGTATCGGCGCGCGCTCGGCGAGCTTGCGGCGGCGCAGAAGAAGGCGGCCGCGTAAATGGGCAAGATCACCGGATTCCTCGAGTACCAGCGGCTGCAGGAGGCGAGCGAGGACAGGAAGGCGCGCAAGAAGCACTACCGCGAGTTCGTCGTGCACCTCAGCGACGAGGAAGCGAAAATCCAGGGCGCGCGCTGCATGGATTGCGGCACGCCGTTCTGCATGTCGGGCTGCCCGGTCAACAACATCATCCCGGACTGGAACGACCTGGTGTACCGCCAGGACTGGAAAGCCGCCATCGACTCGCTGCACTCGACGAACAATTTCCCCGAGTTCACCGGGCGCGTGTGCCCGGCGCCCTGCGAGGAAGCCTGCGTGCTGCGCATCAACGCCGATCCGGTGGGCATCAAGTCGATCGAGCACGCCATCATCGACCGCGCCTGGGAGGCCGGCTGGGTCGCGCCGCAGCCCGCGGGCGCCAAGACCGGGCGCATGGTCGCGGTGATCGGCTCGGGCCCCGCCGGCATGGCCTGCGCGCAACAGCTGGGGCGTGCCGGGCACGCGGTGACCCTGTACGAGAAGAACGACCGCATCGGCGGGCTGCTGCGCTACGGCATCCCCGACTTCAAGATGGAGAAATGGCTGATCGACCGGCGCGTCGAGCAGATGAAGGCCGAGGGCGTGGAATTCCGCATCAATCACGTGATCGGCGCGGCGCCGGTCGGCGCCGGCAATGCGCAGGCGAAGCCGGTCGACGCCAAGAAGCTGCTCGCCGACTACGACGCGGTGGTGCTGGCCGGCGGCGCGGAAGTGCCGCGCGACCTGCCGGTGCCGGGGCGCGAACTGGAGGGCGTGCACTTCGCGATGGATTTCCTGCCGCTGCAGAACCGGCGCGTGGCGGGCGACAAGAGCGTCAAGGACCTGTGGGCGAGCGGCAAGCACGTGGTGATCATCGGCGGCGGCGACACGGGCTCCGACTGCGTCGGCACCTCCAACCGCCACGGCGCGGCCTCGGTCACCCAATTCGAGCTTCTGCCGATGCCGCCCGACCCGGAGCGCAACCCGGTGTGGCCCTACTGGCCGACGCGCCTGCGCACTTCGTCCTCGCACGAAGAGGGCGCCGAGCGCGACTGGTCGGTCGCCACCAAGGCGTTCATTGGCGAGAACGGCAAGCTCAAGGCGCTGCGCGGCGTGCGGCTGGAATGGAAGGACGGCAAGCCGGCGGAGATCGCCGGTTCGGAATTCGAGATGCCCGCCGAGCTGGTGCTGCTGGCGATGGGTTTCGAGTCGCCGGCACAGTCCGTGCTCGAAGCCTTCGGCGTGCAAAAGGATGCGCGCGGCAACGCCAAGGCCGCTACCGACGGTGCCGGTTGCTATGTCACCAACGTGCCAAAGGTGTTCGCGGCCGGGGACATGCGGCGCGGCCAGTCGCTGGTGGTGTGGGCGATCCGCGAAGGCCGCCAGGCCGCGCGCGCGGTGGACGAATTCCTGATGGGAGTTTCAGAGCTGCCGCGCTAGCGGCGGCCGCTAGTCGCTCGCCGGCGCGATCCGGTACTCGATCACCTGGCGGTCCGCCTTCAAGGCGTCGGACAAGGCGCGCGCTCCCCCTGCGCCGACGGCGCGCAGCACCATGCGGTACTCGAATTGGCTGCCTTCCGCGCTCAAGCGGTAGTTCAGGTTGTAGACGGAGAACCCGTGCCGCGACACCAGCGCGCGCAATTCGGGTTCCGGCATCACGGCGTCGCGCGCAAAGCGCACCGAGAAGTTGGCGTAGAACTCGGTCGGGATCTTGCTCTCGATCCAGCGGAACACGGACAGCGTGCCGAGGGTCAGCACGGCACCGATGCCCGCGGCGAAATAAAAGCCGATCCCGGTGAGGATGCCGATCGCCGCCGTGATCCAGATCGACGCCGCCGTCGTCAGGCCGCGCACCGACAGGCCCTCCTTGACGATCACCCCGGCGCCAAGAAAGCCGATGCCGGTCATGATTCCTTGCGCCATGCGGGTCGGGTCGATGTTAGAGCGCGCACCGCCATGGATGAACCATTGCGATTCGTACACCGTAACCAGCATCAGCAGGCTGGAGGCCACGCACACCAGCGCGTGCGTGCGAAAGCCGGCGGCGCGGCCGCGATAGCTGCGCTCCAGGCCGATGATGCCTCCCGCCGCCAACGCGGCCACCAGCCTGAAAGTGATTTCGAAATACTCGTTGTTCAACTGGTGGCCCCTGTCACCGGTCTGTCATATTAAAGCGCTTTTCCATGATCTTTCAAGGAGTTCGCCACAATCCGGATGCTAGAATCCGGCGCCATGAGCCTCGCCGTGGTCGTGCTCGCCGCCGGGCAGGGTAAGCGCATGCATTCTGCATTGCCCAAAGTGCTGCACCCGCTCGCCGGCCGTCCGCTTCTTGCCCATGTGCTCGACGCGGCGCGCGCGCTCAAGCCCAAGCAAATCCTGGTGGTGCATGGCCACGGTAGCGCGGAGGTGCGTGCCTTGTTTGACGGCGCGCGCGTCGAATGGGTGGAACAGGAAAAGCAGCTCGGCACCGGCCATGCGCTCGCGCAGGCGCTGCCGAAGGTGGCGCGCGGGGCGCAAGTGCTGGTGCTCAACGGCGACGTGCCGCTGGTGCGCGCCTCAACGCTGGAGCGGCTCGCGGCGGCGGCCAAGGGCGGTCTGGCCATCTGCACCTCGGATCTCAGCGATCCGGCGGGGTACGGGCGCGTGCTGCGCGATGCGCGCAAGCGGGTGCGGCGTATCGTCGAGCACAAGGACGCCGACGCGAAGGAATTACGCGTCCGCGAGTGGTATGCGGGTTTCCTGGCAGCGCCGGCGCAGCGCCTGGCCGCCTGGCTGGCGAAGGTGAAGCCGGCGAACGCGCAGAAGGAGTACTACCTCACCGACGTGATCGGGCTGGCGGCGAAGGATGGGGTCGACATCGCGACGGTCAAGGCAGAGGATCCCTGGGAAGTGGCGGGGGTCAATTCGCGCCATGAACTCGCCTTGCTCGAGCGCGCCTACCAGAATGCACAGGCAAAGAAGCTGCTCGAGGCGGGGGTCGCGCTGGCCGACCTGTGGCGCGTGGACGTACGCGGCGAGCTTTGCTGCGGCCGCGATGTGTCCATCGACGTGAATTGCGTGTTCGAGGGCGAGGTCAAGCTGGGCGACCGGGTGCGCGTCGGACCCAATTGCGTGCTGCGCAATGTGACCGTGGCGGCCGACAGCGAGATCCGCGCCTTTTCGCTGCTGGAAGACGCGAGCGTCGGCAAGCGCTGCCGCATCGGGCCCTATGCCCGGCTGCGGCCCGGCGCGGCACTTGCCGAAGAGGTGCACATCGGCAATTTCGTCGAGGTGAAGGCGAGCCGCATCGGGGCTGGCTCGAAAGCCAACCACCTCGCCTACATCGGAGACGCCGAGGTGGGTGCGCGCGTCAATATCGGCGCCGGCACCATTACCTGCAACTACGACGGCACCAACAAGCACCGCACCGTGATCGAAGACGACGCCTTTATCGGCTCGGATGCGACGCTGGTGGCGCCGGTCACCATCGCCAAGGGCTCCTACATCGGCGCGGGCTCCACCATCAGCAAGAGCACGCCGCCCGGACAGCTCACGGTGGCGCGCGCCAAGCAGGTGTCGCTGCCGAACTGGAAGCCGCGGAAGAAATAGCCCATGTGCGGCATCGTCGGCGCCGCGGCGCGGCGCAACATCGTCCCCGTGCTGATCGAGGGCCTGCGGCGGCTGGAATACCGCGGCTACGACTCCTGCGGCGTCGCCACGGTCGGCGACGAGCGTGCGCTGTCCCGGATACGCAGCGTGGCGCGGGTCGCCGACCTGGCCCGGCAGGTGTCCAGGCAGAAGCTGGCCGCCGAGACCGGGATTTCGCATACGCGCTGGGCGACGCACGGCGCGCCAGTGACCAGGAACGCGCACCCGATGGTGTCGCGCGACGAGATCGCCCTGGTGCACAACGGCATCATCGAGAACTACGAGGAGTTGCGCGCCGAGCTGAAGGCGAAGGGCTACGTGTTCGACAGCCAGACCGATACCGAGGTCATCGCGCACCTGGTGCACAGCCTCTACGACGGCGACCTGTTCCAGGCGATGCGACGCGCGGTGAAGCGCCTCGCCGGTGCCTATGCCATCGCCGCGCTCGCCAGGAGCCAGCCGCACCGCGTGGTCGGCGCGCGCGCCGGCAGCCCGCTGGTGGTCGGCGTCGGCGTGAAGGAGATGTTCCTCGCCTCCGATGCGCTGGCGCTCGCCGGCACCACGGATCGCATCGCCTACCTGGAAGAAGGCGACGTGGCGGAGATCGACCTGGACGGCTTTCGCGTGCGCGACGCCGCGGACCGGGAAGTGAAGCGCGAAGTGCGCACGGTGAAGGCCGGCATCGCGACCGTCGAGCTGGGCGCCTACCGCCACTACATGCAGAAGGAGATCTTCGAGCAGCCCAGCGCGGTGGCCGACACGCTGGAAGGCGTCCAGGCGATCACCCCGGCGCTTTTCGGCAAGGACGCGCTGCGCACGCTGCGGGGCACCAAGAGCGTCCTGATCCTCGCCTGCGGCACCAGCTACTACTCGGGCCTCACCGCGAAATACTGGATCGAGTCGCTCTCCCGCTTGCCCACGCAGGTCGAGATCGCGAGCGAGTACCGTTACCGCGACAGCGTGCCCGACCCGGCGACGCTGGTGGTGGTGGTGTCGCAGTCGGGCGAGACCGCCGACACGCTCGCCGCGCTGCGCCATGCGCGCAAGCTCGGACAGAAGCGCACGCTCGCCATCTGCAACGTCGCCACCAGCGCCATGGTGCGCGAGACGCGCCTCAGGTTCCTGACCCATGCCGGGACCGAGATCGGCGTCGCCTCGACCAAGGCTTTCACCACTCAGCTGACGGCGCTGTTCCTGCTCGCCCTGGTGCTGGCGAAGCTGCGCCGGCGCCTGCCGGCGCGCGCGGAATGGCGCCACTTGAGGAGCCTGCGGCACCTGCCCAAGGCGCTCGCGGCGGCGCTGGCGCTCGAGCCCCAGGTGATGGCCTGGGCAGAGCGCTTCGCGAAAAAGGAACACGCGCTGTTCCTCGGCCGCGGGCTGCACTACCCGATCGCGCTGGAAGGGGCGCTGAAGCTCAAGGAGATTTCCTATATCCACGCCGAGGCCTACCCGGCGGGGGAGTTGAAGCACGGTCCGCTCGCGCTGGTGACCGAGGAAATGCCGGTGGTGACCGTGGCGCCGAATGACGCGCTGCTGGAGAAGCTGAAATCCAACATGCAGGAAGTGCGCGCGCGCGGCGGCGAACTCTATGTGCTGGCCGACGCCGACACGCGCATCGCCGCGCAGGAGGGCATGCACGTGATCCGCCTGCCCGAGCACTACGGGCTGCTGTCGCCGATCCTGCACGTGGTGCCGCTGCAGCTGCTCGCCTACCACACGGCGCTGGCGCGCGGCAGCGACGTGGACAAACCGCGCAACCTGGCGAAGTCGGTCACCGTCGAATAGGGCCGTGAGCCGCTACGACGCGGTGGTCGTCGGCGCCGGGCACAACGGCCTCACCTGCGCCTGCTACCTCGCGCGCGGCGGCCTGAAGGTCAAGGTGCTGGAACGCCGGCCGCGCGTCGGCGGCGCCGCGGTGACCGAAGAGTTCCATCCGGGATTCCGCAATTCGGTCGCCGCCTATACGGTCAGCCTGCTGCAGGCGAAGGTGATCCGCGAGCTGGGGCTCGCCGGGCATGGCCTTCGCATCGTCGCGCGGCCGCTCGCCAATTTCCTTCCGCTGGAGAACGGCTACCTGAAGGTCGGCGGCGGGCTGGAAGCGACGCAGCGCGAGTTCGCGCGGTTTTCTGCGCGCGACGCGAACCGCCTGCCCGCGTACTGGGACAAGCTCGGGCGCGTGGCGGATGTGTTGCGCGCGACGGTTCTCGAGACTCCGCCGAACGTGGGCGGCGGCGTGCGCGACGCGCTGGCGGCGTTCCAGGTCGGGCGCCGGCTGAAGGGCCTGGACATGGAAGCGCGGCGCGACCTGCTAGGGCTGTTCACGCGCAGCGCCGCCGACTGGCTGGAGGACTGGTTCGAGTCCGATCCGGTGACGGCCGCATTCGGTTTCGATGCGGTGGTGGGCAATTACGCGAGCCCGTACCACCCGGGGACGGCCTACGTGCTGCTGCATCACTGCTTCGGCGAGGTGAACGGTCGGCGCGGTCAATGGGGACACGCCATCGGCGGCATGGGGGCGATCAGCGAGGCGCTCGCCGCTGAGGCGCGACGCCTGGGTGTCGAGATCCAATGCGAAGCGCCGGTCGAGCAGGTGCGGGCGGGATCCGTGTTGCTCGCCGACGGCAAGGAGATTGCCGCCCGCGCCGTTGTCGCGAACGTCAATCCGAAGCTGCTGTTCCTCAAGCTGGTCGACGCCTCCCTGCTCGAGCGCGACTTCCGCGAGCGCATGGCGCGCTACAAGTGCGGCTCTGCAACCTTCCGCATGAACGTCGCGCTCTCCGCGCTGCCGCGCTTTTCCTGCTTGCCGGAGGAAGGGCCGCACCATGCCTCCGGCATCATCATGGCGCCCTCGCTCGGCTACATGGAGCGCGCCTACCTCGATGCGCGCGCGCACGGCATGGCGCGAGCGCCGATCGTGGAGATGGTGATCCCGAGCACGCTCGACGACACCCTGGCGCCCAAGGGCGCCCACGTGGCGAGCCTGTTCTGCCAGCACTTCGCACCCGAGGCGGACTGGGCGGCGCGCAAGCAGGAAGCGATCGAGCGGATCTTCGACGTGGTCGAATCGCACGCGCCGGGCTTCCGGCGCAGCTTGATCGCGCACACGGCGCTCTCGCCCGCGGACCTGGAGCAGGAGTTCGGCCTCACCGGCGGCGACATCTTCCACGGCCAACTGTCGCTCGACCAGCTCTGGTCGGCGCGGCCGGTGCTGGGGTACGCCGACTACCGCACCCCCGTGCCCGGCTTGTACCTGTGCGGATCGGGCGCGCACCCCGGTGGCGGGGTCACCGGCGCGCCGGGCCACAACTGCGCACGGGAGGTGCTGCGGGACTTCGGCCGGCGGATGCCGGCTTAGAGGGCCTGCGGCGTATAGCCGGCTTCGGCGATGCGGCGGAGGAGGTCCTCTTTCGAGGCCTTGCTGTCCACCTTCACGCGATGCTCGGCGAGCGAGATGTCCACCTTGGCGGAGGCGTCCAGCTCCTTCACCGCCTTGGTGATGGTGCTGGCGCAGTGCCCGCAGGTCATGTCCGGGACCTTCAGTTCGATCATGATGGCTCCTGATGGGGGGAATTCGCCGCCATCCTCCACCCTCCCACCATGGGAACGTCAAGCCCTTGACCTTCCAATGGTGGCAGACTCTAGCTTGTCGACCATGGAAACCAGCCTACGGATTCGCCTGCCCATCGAGGGCATGACCTGCGCCTCCTGCGTGACGCGCGTGGAAAAGGCGCTCAAGGCAGTGCCCGGTGTCGGCACTGCCGACGTCAACCTCGCCACCGA
>JBGPPD010000025.1:0-21615 GCA_041488375.1 Gammaproteobacteria bacterium
CTCCTAGCCGCGCGCCGCGAGGCGCATGTTGGCCTGCATCAGCCGCTCGATCAGCACGCGCATGAACGCCTTGTTGAAGCCCACCTGGCAGGCGTCGGTGGCGGCGCGCAGCGCGGTGGCCTTGATCTCGATCACCGTCACCTCGCTGTTGGCGGTGATGGTGGTGGTGCGCCGCTCGATGCGGTCGGTGAAATACAGGATCTCGCCGAAGCAGCCGCCCGGCTTGACGGTGTTGAGCTGCGTGCCCGAGAGCGTCACGCTGACTTCGCCCGCGATCAGCAGGTAGAAGCTGTCGCCGTGGTCGCCCTCGCGCATGATCACGCTGCCGGCGGGAATCTTCTTCCAGCTGCCGATGCGCACCACCTCCCACAGCGCGACGTCGCCGAAGCCCTCGAAGAACGCGGTGTTGCGCAGCTCGTTGAATTTCTCCGAATCGGACAGCGACTCCCCCACCAGGCGCAGCGCGGTGAAGGCCTGGCTCAGGTCCTTGCCGAAGTCCAGCCAGGAGCGGTAGCGCCGCGCCGGGTCCTTTTCCATCGACCTCATCACGATCTGGTCGAGCAGCGTCGGCAGGTCCGGGCGCAGGGTGGCGGGCCGGGACGGCACGGTGTTGAGGATGGCGTAGGTGAGGCCGGCCTGGGTGGAGGCCTGGAACGGCAGGCGCCCGGTCAGCAGGCGGTACATGGTGACGCCCAGCGAGTAGATGTCGGTCTGGTGCGTGAGCTGCTCCATGCGGATCTGCTCGGGCGACATGTAGGCCGGCGAGCCGACGCCGGTGATCTGCGTGGTCTCGTGGCCGTGGCGCTGCTGGAACGAGGCGCCGAAGTCGCTCACCTTGGTCTCGCCGGCAGCCGACAGCAGGATGTTCCCGGGCTTGATGTCGCGGTGGATGACGCCGTGCTGGAAGGCGTACTCCAGCGCGCGGATGCACTTGAAGATGATCTCCACCACCTTGGACAAGGGCAGCAGGCTGGTCACGTCCGAGTGCGCGTCCAGTGTGGTGCCGGCGATGTACTCCATCACCAGGTAGCTGTGGTCGGGTTCGGCCACCGCGTCGAGAATGTCGACGATGTGCGGGTGGTTGAGCTTGCCGGCGAGTGAAGCCTCCGCCAGGAAGGCCTTGTGCATCATGCGCTCGGTGTGCGGGTCGGCGTGCTGGTCGAACAGGAACACCTTGATCGCCACTTCGCGGTCGGCGAAAGGGTCGCGCGCCAGGAACACGTGGCTGGTGGCGCCGCGGCCGATTTCTCGCAGGATCGGGTACTTGCCGAGCTGCGTCTGCGGCTCGAAGCGCGCGCCCGAGGCGCCGCGCGTGCTGGCAGCGCCCGGCATCACCGGTGCTCGCCCTTGAGGTAATCGGCGATGTGCTGCAGCAACTCGGCCTCGGGATAGGGCTTGCCGAGGAACACGTTGACGCCCAGCTCGGAGGCCTGGCTGCGGTGCTTCTCCGCCGTGCGCGAGGAGATCATGATGATCGGCACGCCGCGCGTGCGCGGGTCGCCGCGCACGTTGCGCGTCAGGTCGAAGCCGTCCATGCGCGGCATCTCGATGTCCACCAGCATCACGCCGGGCAGCGTGTCCTTCATCTGCTCGAGCGCGTCCAGCCCGTCCTTGGCGGTCAGCACCTGGTAGCCCTCGCGCTCCAGCAGGCGGCTGGTGATCTTGCGCACGGTGAGCGAGTCGTCCACCACCAAGATCACCGGCGCGGCCGGCGCGCGCGCGGCCGCCGCGGCCCCCGCCGCCGGCGCGGCGGTGCGCTCCATCACGGCGCGCGCGTGCTGCCCCAACTGCACCGGGTTGACGATCAGCACGATGCTGCCGTCGGCGAGCACCGTCGCGCCGGCCACGCCGGGTACACGCGCCAGCTGCGGGCCGATGCTCTTCACCACGATTTCCCGATTGCCGATCAGCTCGTCGACGTGCAGCGCGATGCGCTGGATGCCGCTGCGCAGCAGCAGCACCGAGTTGTAGGGCTGCACCGCCGGGCTGCCCGTGCCCAGCATCGGCGCCAGCCCGAACAGCGGGTACTGGCGGTCCTGGAAGTCGATCGACTGCGCTGCGGTGCGCGCGGCCATCTCCTCGGACTTCAGGCGCAGCACCTGCTCGACCATCGCCGAGGCCACCGCGAGCACGCTGCCGCCGGCGCGCACCAGCACCGCCTGCGTCACCGCGAGCGTCAGCGGCAGGTAGATGGTGAAGGTGGTACCGCGGCCGCGCTCGCTGGCGATCTCGATGCGCCCGCCGATGGCGGTGATCTCGTTGCGCACCACGTCCATGCCGATGCCGCGGCCGGAAAGCTCGGTCACCGTCTCGGCGGTGGACAGGCCGGAGACGAAGATCAGCTGCATCAGCTCCGCCTCGCTGGCCTCCTGCCCGGGCCGCAGCAGCCCCTTCTCCTCGGCCTTGCGGCGCAGCCGCTCCAAGTCCAGGCCCGCGCCGTCGTCGCTGACGATCAGCGCGATCTCGTTGCTTTCCTGGCGCAGGCTCACCTGCAGGCGCCCGGCCTCCGGCTTGCCTGCCGCCGCGCGCACCGCCGGCAGCTCCAGGCCGTGCGCCAGCGCGTTGCGCAGCATGTGCTCGAGCGGCGCGCCGATGCGCTCGAGCACGCTGCGGTCGACCTCGACCTGGCTGCCCTCGATGCGCAGTTCGGCCTGCTTGTCGAGCTCGCGCGTGGTCTGGCGCACGATGCGGTACAACCGCTCGTCGAGGATCGAGAACGGCACCGCGCGCATGCGCATCAGCGCCTGCTGCACGTCGCGGCTGGTGCGCGACTGGTGCGCCAGCGCCGCGTCGCTCTCGCCCATGCTCTTGCTCAGCGCCAGCTGGATCGAGGCGGCGTCGTGCAGGCTCTCGGCCATCAGGCGCGTGAGTTCCTGCAGGCGCGTGTAGCGGTCGAATTCCAGCGGGTCGAACTCGCGGTTGCGTTCCTCCATCTCGCTCTGGCGCGACTGCATCTGGCTGTCGGCCTGAATCTCCACCTCGCGCAGCTGCCCGCGCAGGCGCGCAATGCTCTCGCTCAGGTCGCCGATGGATTGCTTGACCGCGCGCAGCTCGGCCTCGACGCGCGTGCGCGCGATGCTCACCTCGCCGGACTCGTTGATCAGGTGGTCCAGCGTATCGGCGTTGATGCGCAGCATCGCCGCCGGGCTGGGCAGCGGCGGCTCCGCCCGCGGCGCTGCGGCCGCCGCCGCGGGCGCCTGCACGGCGGCCTCGGGTTCCGGGCCGGCCGCCATGCGCTCCAGGTCGAGGCTCAGCCGGTCCATCTTTTCTTCCAGTTCGACGAACAGCGCGTCCGCGAATTCGCCCGCCTCGAGCGCCGCCTCGATGCGGCTCTCCATGATGTGCGTCAGCTCGCCCAGCCGGATGGCGCCGGCCATGCGCGCGCTGCCCTTCAGCGTGTGCAGCGCGCGCTGCAGCGACTGCTGCACGCGCTGGTCCGCGCGGTGCGCCTTCCAGTCGCGCAGGTCGCTGCCGATCAGCGGCAGCAGCTGCTGCGCCTCCTCGAGGAAGATCGGCAGCAGCTGCGCGTCGATGTCGTCGCGCATCACGCGCAGTTCGCGACCGCCCTTCGCCGGGACCGGGGCCGGCGCCTCGGCCTTGGGTGCCGGCTTGGGTTTGGCTTCGGGCTTGGGCTTCGGCGGCGCCTGCAAGCGCGCCGTCAGCTGGCGCAACGCCTGCTCGGCCTCGCCCGCCGGCGCGGGAACCTCGCGCCGTACGATCAGTTCGACCCGTTCGCGCAGGCCCTCGATCGCGGCCTGCACGACATTGCCGTCGGCCGTCGCGGTCTGCTTGGCGTGCGGCATCCACTGCTCCAGCGCGCCCGCCAGAGCCACCATCGGCGCGAAGCCGGCGGTGCGCGAGCTGCTGGCCAGCGTGTGCGCGGCGCGCACGAATTCGTGCGCCGCCTCGCCGGGTGCGTGCCGCCATGCCTCGCACTGCGCTTCCAGCATCGCGACGTGCTGCAGCGCCTCTTTCACGTAGATGTCGAACATGTGGCGCGCCAGCCGCGTCTCGCCGACCACCACTTCCTCGGGCTCGGGCTCGGGCGCCTGGGCCTGGGCCTGCGCCTGCGCGATGAAATCCAGTACCGGCTCGGGCGGCGGCTCCGCCGCCGCTGGCGCCGGGGCTGCGACGGACTCTTCGGCGAGTTTTAGCCTGCCGGCGAGCGTCACGACGTCCCGCCCATCGATCTCCCCGGTCAGGCTGCCTTCGCGCAGCTGGGCGATCCAGCCGCCGAAGCCGGTGCTCGCCGCGGCGATCAACGCGAGCAAGTCGGCGCTGGCCGGCCACTTCATCTCCAGCCAGCGGTTCATCACCTGCTCGACTTCCCAGGCCACCTCGCCCAGGTCCATGAGGCCCACCATCCGGCCGCTGCCCTTGAGCGTATGGAATCCGCGCCGGATGGTGGTGAGCGTCTCCCGGTCCTGCGGGTTGGCGCGGCACACCGGCAGCGCGGCGTCGATGTTGCCGAGCACTTCGCCGGCTTCCTCGAGGAAGATGTCGAGCAGTTCCCGGTTGACCTCGGGGCGCGGCTTCGGCGTCGGCGCAGCGGGCTCCGCGGCGGCCGCCGCGACGACCTCGGCGGCCGTAGAGGCCGCCTTGAGGGCCGAGGCCGACAGCACCACGGTGGAATCCATGCCGCGCTGCAGGACCGGCAGGTGCGCCTTGTCGTAGCGGCGGAAGAACAGATCGATGGCCTGCGTCGCGGGCTCCCGCCCCTGCAGGCAGGGATCGAGGAAAAAGCCGATGCTACTCAGGCCCTCGGCGATCCAGTCCATGTCCTCGGCCGTGTCGGCGTGCTCCGGCCCGGCGCAGGCCGCGACCAGGCGCTCGCAGGTCGCCAGCGCGCGCGCCGCCGCCTCGAAGCGCAGCACCATCAACGCGCCGTGGATCTGGCGCAGGTGCGGCGCCAGTCCGGCCAGCGTGTCGCGCTTGGCGGGATCGCGCGCAAATCCGTCGAGCACCTGCTCCACGTGCTGCAGGTTGGCGACGATCTCCTTGGCGACCTGCGCGCGCAGCTGCAACGCGCCGATGCGCTCGCTCAGGTCCGCGCGCAGCCCGGCCGGCGGCTCGCCCGTGGAGCGGCCCTTGGCCGCGTCCAGCAGCCAGCCGCCCATGATGCCGATCTGCTGCTCCGTGTCGGCGGCCGGGCTGGTGAAGCTCTCGATCAGGCTCTCCGCCAGCAGGAACGCGGAGGCCATCTCGATCACCATGAACTGGTTCTGCTGCGGGTAGGGATCGGGCAGGCGCGTCGACACCAGGGCGATGGCGTCGAGCAGCTTGGCCAGCGGCGCGCTGCCGACTTCGCCGGCCTTGGACTTGAACGAGGCGACCAGCTCGCGAAAGCGCGCCGCGCTCTTCGGCTCGCCCGAGACATACTGCAGCCACATGCTCTTCAGCGCTTCCAGCCGGGAGCGCATGTCCGCCAGCGCCGGCCCCAGCCAGTCCATGTCGAATTCCATGACGCCGCCGAGCTCGGCGCCGGGAAACAGGCTATCGAGCTGGTACAGCTGCCGGATCTCCTTCAGTCGCGGCGTGGCCGGCTTGCATTTGGCGATCGCATACAGCACCTCGCGCAGCAGCGGCTCGTTCACCGCCTGCACGCCGGCGGCCAGGTCGCGGATCTGGAAATCGATCTTGTTGCACAGCGCCTTGGCGCGCGCCAGCCAGTCGGCATCGGGCGGGTCCTGCATCGCGTCGACCAGGCCCTCGGCCACCCACCACAGCGCCCGCGGCTCGGGCAGCTGCGGCGCGATCTGGTGCATGGCACCGAGCGCCCGCGTCATCTCCTGAGATCCGTTGGGCAGCTTGCGCAGCGTGGCGAGCAGGCCGCGCTGGAACAGCGAACGCTGCGCCTGCAGGTAGGGCGCCAGCGCTTCCTTGGCCAGCGGCTTCGGATTCGCGTGCGCCGGCGCTGCCACCACCAGGTCGGGGAAGAACAGGTCCTTCTCCGCGGCGTCGGCCTTGCCCTGCAGGGTCTTCAGCTCGCGGTAGACTGGGAACAAGCGCAGCGGCACGTTGGCCTGGCCGCGTTCCAGCCCGTCGACGAAATCCTTCAGCGCCAGCACCGCCTTGTCGATCACGCCGATCCCCTGCGAGCTCGGGCGCGCGCCGTTCAGGCCGGCGAAGCCGCCTTCGATCTCTTCGCAGAAGCGCGTGGCGCCCGACAACCCCACCATGCGCAGCGCGCCGGCCACCTGGTGCAGGTGCTCCGGCACCGGCTTGAGCACCGCCGCATCGCCGGGGTCGGAGGCGAACCTGGCGATGTTGTCCCTGACCAGTTTCAGCGCCTGATCGACCTCGGCGGTGATCCAGGACAGGATGGTGGCGGAGGCGTTGGCCATGGCCCTCGTCAGGCCAGCTTGAAGCCCGACACCGAGGCCTTCAGCTCGTTGGCCAGCGCCGTCAGCCGCTCGGCGGAGGCCGCCGTGCGGCGCGTGCCGTCGGTGGTCATCTGCGTGATGGCGAGAATCTCGTTCATCGACGCCGCCACGCGCGTCGCCGACGCCGCCTGCTGCTGCGTGGCGTTGGAGATCGAGCCGATCAGCCCGGCCAGCTGGTTGGAGACCTGCTCGATCTCGCGCAGCGCGCGGTCCGCCTCGTCCGCGGTCTTGGTGCCTTCCACCACGCCGCGCGTGCTGCGCTCCATGGCCTCGACCGCGTCCTGGGTATCGCGCTGAATCGACTTGACGATCGCGCCGATGTGCTTGGTCGCCTCGCCGGAGCGTTCCGCCAGCCGCTGCACTTCCTCCGCCACCACCGTGAACCCGCGCCCCGCCTCGCCGGCGGAGGCGGCCTGGATCGCGGCGTTCAGCGCCAGCACGTTGGTCTGCTCGGTGATGTCGGAGATCAGCTGCACGATCTCGCCGATCTCCTGCGAGCTCTCGCCCAGCCGCTTGATGCGCTTGGAGGTCTCCTGGATCTGGTCGCGGATGTCGTTCATGCCGCGGATCGAGTTCTGCACCGCCTGCGCGCCCTTCTCCGCGGCGTTGAGCGAGGTCTGCGCCACCTTGGCCGATTCGTTGGCGCTCTTGGACACGTTGGCCATCGACTGCGCCATCTGCACCACCGACTGGCCGGTGCCCTGGATCTCGGTGGCCTGCTTCTGCGCCGCCTGCAGCAGCTGGCCGGACACCGCCTGCGCTTCCGCGGTCGCGGTGGTGACCTGCTGCGCCGCGGTGGTGATGCCCGCCACCAGGCGGCGCAGCTCGTCGATGGTGAAGTTGATCGAGTCGGCGATCGCGCCGGTGATTTCCTCGGTCACCTTGGCGCGCGACGTCAGATCGCCGTCGGCCAGGCTGCCGATCTCGTCCAGCAGCCGCAGGATCGCCTGCTGGTTGGACTGGTTCTGCTGCTCGCTTTCCAGCGCGCGGCGCCGGCTGTCGTCGATGTACACCTTACCGATCAGCAGCAGCACCAGCAGCGCCAGGACCGACACCACCGCCAGGGCCACGAAGTTGACGCGCCGTTCGGCCAGCTCCTCCTCGTAGCCGCGGTTGAGCAGCTCGGAGGCGCGCAGCAGCACCTCGCTGTCGTTGAAGATGTCGCGGCTGGCGCGCTTGGCGTTCACCAGGCGCTGCATGTTGCCGAGGATGTCGCTCACCGCACGCTGGTACTCCTTGAACGCCGCTTCGAGCTCCGCCAGCTTGCCGCGCAGCTCCGGGTCGCCGACGCGGGCGATGCGCTGCGACTCGTTGCCCAGCAGCAGCGCCTGCAGGGTGTCGCGGAAGGTGTTGGTGTCCTTGCCCAGCAGGAACGCCACCTCCGGGTCCACCACGTCGCCGGCCAGCATGGTGTTGGCGTTCTTCGCCATGCGCTGGGTCAGCATCACCAGCTGCACCGCCACCGCGTTCTGCCGCGCCGAATTGCCGGCCTGCGGCCCGAGGGCGGCGACTTCCTCGGCCAGCTCGAGCAGCGCCGGGTTGCTGGCGTTGATCTGTCGCACCGCCGTGCCCAGCGCCACCAGGTTGCGCTCCTCGCCGATCACCCGGCTGGCGTTGCGTTCGGTCTTCTTCCATTCCTCGTCCAGCGCCTGCAGCGCCGGGCGCACCTTGGCGGAGGTCGGGGGCAGGTTCACCCCGCTCGCGGTGCCGCCCTCGGCGAGCAGGCGGATCAGCCCGGCGAAGTCGTCGCGGCTCTCGCGCAGCTGCTTGAAGGCCTCGGCGTTGCCCTGCGAGGCCTGCTGCGCCGCCTTGGCAATGCGCTGCGACAGCATGCGGATCTTGCCGACGCCGGCGATGTAGATGGTGGCGAAGGTGCCCTGGCGCGTGTCCACCGCGACGATCGCGGCGTCGATCACCAGCAGCGCCACCAGCAGGCCGATCAGCACCTGCAGCTGGCGGCCGGTGGCCAGCCGGCCGATCAGCAGCAGGCCGCTGCCGCCGGCGGCGGCGTCAGCCGGCGGCTGCGCCCCGCCGCGCCTGAAGAACGGAAGTTTCAGCGCCCCTAGTCCGAATGCCATGGTGTGCTCCCCTTATCGCAAGAACTTGCCGCCCCGCCCGATGATGGTCAGGTCGACGAATCTCGCCGCGTTGTTGTGGTTCTTCGGCGAATAGCTGACGTAGAAGCCGCCGACGTCCAGGTCCTGCATCTTCTCCAGCGCATCGATGAACTTCTCGCGCGTCAGGTCGCGCCCGGTACGCTTGAGACCCTCGACGAACACCTTGGCGGCGACGAAGCCCTCGATCGCGCTGAAATTGAAATCCTTGTGCCCGGCCTTCTCCGACAGGCGCTGGTACTCCTTCACCACCGGCACCGAGGTGCCCCACGGGAACGGCATCACCTGGGAAATCGCCACCCCGGCGCCGGCGGCGCCCAGGTCCTCGGCGAGCGCCTTGCTGCCGACGAAGGACACGTTGAAGAACTGCGCTGCGCTGCCCGCCTTCTGCATCTGGCGGATGAACTCGCCGCAGGATTTGTAGGCGCTGATCATCACCACCGCGTCGGGCTGCGCGGCGTTGATGGTCTTCACCGCGTTCTCGACCTTGATGGTGTTGCGCTCGACCGTGCCGAGCGCGGAGATCTTCAGGTTGCGCCTGCCCAAGGCCAGCTCGACGCCCTTCAGGCCCGCCTGGCCGTAGGCGTCGTCCTGGTAGAACACGGCGATGTTCTTGCCGCCGGTGGACACCACCTGCTCGACGATCTTGTCGGTCTCGTCGTAATAGCTGGCGCGCACGTGGAAGATGTAGCGGTTGAACGGCTGGCGCAGCGCCTCCGCGCCGGTGAAGGGGCCGAAGAAGGGCACCTTGGCCTCGGTGAAGATCGGCACCGCGGGCACGCTGGTCGGCGTGCCGACATAGCCGAACAGCGCGAACACCTTGTCCTCCGTGATCAGCCGCCGGGTGTTCGGCACGGTGCGCGCCGGCTCGTAGCCGTCGTCCAGGGTGATCAGCTCGATCTTGCGGCCGTACACGCCGCCCTGCGCGTTGACGGCATCGAAATACGTCTTTGCGCCGTTACGCATCTGGATGCCGAGCTCGGCGGCGGCGCCGGTGAGCGCCACCGACTGGCCGAGCACGATCTTGTCCGCGCTCACGCCGAATTGCGCCGCGGCGGATTGCGCGCACAACAGCGCCAGGGCGGCGAGCGCGCGCGTGAAATGGATCTGCATGCGGTTCTCCTTGGTTGCTGGTCCGGTCACGCCGCCACCGCGAGGAACGCGGCGTCCTGCGCCAGCTGCGCGACGTCCAGTTCCTTCCAATGCCGGCCGTCCTTGTCCGTGTATTCAGCCTTCAGCCAGGCGGTGCTGCCGCCGGCGGTGCGCGCTTGGAGCTGCTCCGCGCCGCGCAGGCCGAGCGAGCGGTCCACCAGCAGCGCGCTGCCCAGCCGGAAGCGCTCCCCGAGGAGCAGCAGCCGCGCCTGCTCGCCCAGCGCCACCGGCGCGCCGCCGAGGAACGCCGCGAAATCCACCACGCTGTACAGATTGCCGCGGATGTTGGCCACCCCGC
Source organism: Gammaproteobacteria bacterium (assembly GCA_041488375.1). Lineage (GTDB taxonomy): Bacteria > Pseudomonadota > Gammaproteobacteria > Burkholderiales > SG8-39 > JAABQT01. Next base: position 9,948 of record JBGPPD010000025.1, read on the forward strand.
GGAACCACGGCCGAGTCAGGGGCACCGGCGTGATCGGCGGCACGGGGAGCACTTCGCCCGCGTCGGACAGGTCCACCAGCCAGGCCTCGGCGCCCACCTGCAGGCCGAGCTTGGACGCGGCCCGGCCGCTGCCCGCGCTCTGCAGGCGCGCCGCCAGCTCGCGCTGGTAATCGCGCAGGGAGGTGCGTGCGGCCACTAGCCCAGCGCCGAGATCTTGGCCAGCAGGTCCGCCTGGCTCACCGGCTTGACGATGTAATCGCGCGCGCCCTGGCGCATGCCCCAGACCCGGTCGGTTTCCTGGCCCTTGGTGGTGCAGATGATCACCGGGATGTCCTTGGTGCTGCTGTCCTTGCTGAGGGTGCGCGTCGCCTGGTAGCCGTTCTGCCCCGGCATCACCACGTCCATCAGCACCAGGTCCGGGCGCTGCTGCTTGACCTTGGCCAGCGCCTCTTCCGCGCTCTCGGCGGTGCTCACCACGTAGCCGCTCTTGGCCAGGATGTCGCTGAGGTACTGGCGATCGGTGGGCGAATCGTCGACGACGAGGATGTTCTTGATGGGCATGGGGTCGGCCTTTCTGGCGTCTGGGTCAGGTGGGAACGGAACGCGGCTTGACGTACTCGTGCACGGTTTCAATCAGCGCTTCCTTGGTGAAGGGCTTGGTCAGATAGCGGTCGGAGCCGGCGAGCCGGCCGCGCGCGCGGTCGAATACGCCGTCCTTGCTCGACAGCATGATCACCGGCGTGGATTTCAGGTTCGGGTTCTGCTTGATCAGGGCGCAGGTCTGGTAGCCGTCCAGCCTGGGCATCATGATGTCGACGAAGATCACCTTTGGCTGGTGGTCGCTGATCTTCGCCAGCGCGTCGAAACCATCTTCGGCCAGGATCACCTCGTACCCGGCCTGGCGCAGGAACATCTCCGCGCTGCGCCGGATGGTGTTGCTGTCGTCGATGACCAGGACCTTGATGGGGTCCGGCGCCGTCTCGCTCACGAACCTCTCCCCCTCCCAGACTCCATGGATGCAACTCTAAGCCTTTTCTTGTCAGGCCGTTATCGCATCCAATTAAAGTGGAATCATACCTGCGGTGTCTATTCCATCAAAATCCGAGATAGCACCGGCGAAATAGCGGCCCTGCAGGCTTGAAGTGGGCCGGTTGCACTCAATATATCGGCTTTGCAGAACGAACTTTTGCCCGATGTCCGATCCGAAGAGCCAGTCCGACAAAGTTTTGCCTGGGGATTCCACGCCCGAGCCTGCCCGCTCGCTCGACGAGCTGCTGGCCGAGGCGCAAGCCAAGCTCGACGAGCAGCGCGACGCCTGGCTGCGCGCCCTGGCCGACGCGGAGAATGCGCGCAAGCGCGCACAGGCCGACATCTCGCTGGCGCGCAAATACGCGGCCGAACGCGTTATCGAAGACCTGCTGCCGGTGATGGATAGCCTGGAGGCGGCGCTGGGCGCCGCCGGGGCCAGCCCGGACGCGTTGCGCGCAGGCGTGGAACTGACCCAGCGGCAGCTGCGCAACGCTTTCGAGCGTGCCGGGGTCGCCGAGGTTAACCCCTCCCCGGGCCTGCGCTTCGACCCCCACCGCCACCAGGCGATGGCCGCGGTTGAGGCCGACCAGGAACCCAATACCGTGCTGGCGGTGATGCAGAAGGGCTACAGCCTGCACGAGCGCATCGTGCGGCCGGCGCTGGTGACGGTGGCCAAGGCTCGCGCCGGGAAAAACACGGTTGAAAACGCGCCGGGAAACCCCATCTCCGACAGTAACTTGGAATCGAACTGAAGGAACCACCATGGCAAAGATCATCGGCATCGACCTGGGCACGACCAACTCGTGCGTCGCGATCATGGAGGGCGGCAAGCCCAAGGTGATCGAGAACTCCGAAGGCGCGCGCACCACCCCCTCGGTGGTGGCCTATGCGGAGGACGGCGAGATCCTCGTCGGCGCGTCCGCCAAGCGACAGGCGGTGACCAATGCCAAGAACACCGTCTACGCGGTCAAGCGCCTGATCGGCCGACGCTTCGAGGAAAAGGAAGTGCAGAAGGACATCGGCCTGATGCCCTACCGCATCGTCAAGGCCGACAACGGCGACGCCTGGGTCGAGGTACGCGGCAAGAAGATGGCCCCGCAGCAGGTGTCCGCCGAGATCCTGCGCAAGATGAAGAAGACCGCCGAGGACTATCTGGGCGAGGAAGTCACCGAGGCCGTGATCACGGTGCCGGCCTATTTCAACGACTCGCAGCGCCAGGCCACCAAGGACGCAGGACGCATCGCCGGCCTGGACGTCAAGCGCATCATCAACGAGCCCACGGCGGCGGCGCTCGCCTTCGGCATGGACAAGCAGGAAAAGGGCGATCGCAAGATCGCCGTGTACGACCTGGGCGGGGGCACCTTCGATATCTCGATCATCGAGATCGCGGACGTCGAGGGGGAGAAGCAGTTCGAGGTGCTTTCCACCAACGGGGATACCTTCCTGGGCGGCGAGGATTTCGACCAGCGCCTGATCGACCACATCGTCACCGAGTTCAAGAAGGAAGCGGGTGTCGACCTGTCGAAAGACGTGCTCGCGCTGCAGCGGCTGAAGGACGCGGCGGAAAAGGCGAAGATCGAGCTCTCGTCGTCACAGCAGACCGAGATAAATCTGCCGTACATCACCGCCGACGCCTCGGGCCCCAAGCACCTGGCGATGAAGATCACGCGCGCCAAGTTCGAGGCGCTGGTGGACGAACTGATCGAGAGGACCATCGAGCCCTGCCGCATCGCCATCAAGGACGCCGGGGTGAAAGCCGCCGACATCGCCGACGTGATCCTGGTCGGCGGCCAGACGCGCATGCCGAAGGTGATCGACAAGGTGCGCGAGTTCTTCGGCAAGGAGCCGAGGAAGGACGTCAACCCCGACGAGGCAGTGGCCGTCGGCGCCGCGATCCAGGCGGGCGTGCTGAAGGGCGACGTCAAGGACGTGCTGCTGCTCGACGTGACGCCGCTGTCGCTCGGCATCGAGACGCTGGGCGGGGTGATGACCAAGCTGATCAACAAGAACACCACCGTGCCGACCAAGGCGCAGCAGGTGTTCTCGACGGCCGACGACAACCAGAGCGCGGTGACCATCCACGTGCTGCAGGGCGAGCGCGAGATCGCCTCGGGCAACAAGTCGCTGGGACAGTTCAACCTCACCGACATCCCGCCGGCGCGGCGCGGCATGCCGCAGATCGAGGTCACCTTCGACATCGACGCCAACGGCATCCTGCACGTGACGGCCAAGGACAAGGCCACCGGCAAGGAGAACAAGATCAAGATCCAGGCGAGCTCGGGCCTGAACGAGGCCGAGATCCAGCGCATGGTGAAGGACGCCGAGGCGCACGCCGAGGAGGACCGCAAGGCGCTCGAGCTGGTGAACGCGCGCAACGCCTGCGAGGCCCTGGTGCACACGGTGAAAAAATCGCTCGGCGAGCACGGCGACAAGCTGGAGGCCGGCGAGAAGCAGGGCATCGAGGCCGCGCTGAAGGACGCGGAAGGCGTCCTCAAGTCCGAGAACAAGTCCGACATCGAGGCCAAGGCCGAGGCGTTGGCGAAGGCCGCGCAGAAACTGGGCGAGAAGGTCTACGCCGAGAGCCAGAAGGCGGCGCAGGCGGGCGCAGGCCCGGCGGGCGAAGCGCCGGCCGGCGGCGGCGAGGCCAAGGGCAAGGACGGCGACGTGGTCGACGCCGAGTTCACGGAAGTCAAGGACAAGAAAGCCGGTTGAACGCATTGACGCATTGACGTAACAGCAGCCGGGCGGTGCGCGCAAGCGCGCCGCCCGTTTTGCTGTCTGGGAAGGCACATGGCGAAGCGCGACTACTACGAAGTACTGGGAGTGAACCGGGACGCCTCGGAGGACGACATCAAGAAGGCGTACCGCAAGCTCGCCATGAAGTGGCATCCGGACCGCAACCCGGAAAATCCCAAGGCCGAGGAGCACTTCAAGGAGGCGAAGGAAGCCTACGAGATGCTGTCGGATGCGCAGAAGCGCGGCGCCTACGACCAGTACGGCCACGCCGGCGTCGACCCGCAGGCCGGCATGGGTGCCGCCGGGGCGGCAGGCGGCATGGGCGGCTTCGGCGACATCTTCAACGACATTTTCGGCGACATCTTCGGCGGCGCGCGCGGCGGACGCTCGAACGTGTTCCGCGGCGCCGACCTGCGCTACAACCTGCAGATCACGCTGGAGCAGGCGGCGCACGGCTTCGAGACGCGCATCCGCATTCCGACCATGGCGCAGTGCGAGACCTGCCATGGCAGCGGCGCCAAGCCGGGGACCCAGCCGCAGACCTGCCCGACCTGCCGCGGCGCGGGCCAGGTGCGCGTGTCGCAGGGGCCGTTCTCGATCGCGCAGACCTGCCCGCGCTGCCATGGCTCGGGCAAGATCATCCCCAGCCCCTGCGCCAGCTGCAACGGCAGCGGCCGCATCAAGCACCAGAAGACGCTGTCGGTGAAAATCCCGTCGGGCGTCGACGAGGGCGACCGCGTGCGCCTGACCGGCGAGGGCGAACCGGGGGTCAACGGCGGGCCGGCGGGCGACCTGTATGTGCAGGTGCACATCCAGCCGCACGCGGTATTCCAGCGCGACCACGACGACCTGCACTGCGAGATGCCGATCTCCATTGCCACCGCGGCGCTCGGCGGCGACATCGAGATCCCGACGCTCGACGGCAGCGCGCGCATCAAAGTGCCCGCCGAGACGCAGAGCGGGAAGACCTTTCGCCTGCGCGGCAAGGGCATCAAGGGCGTGCGCAGCCACGCCGCCGGCGATCTATTCTGCCACGTGGTGGTCGAGACGCCGGTGAGCCTGACGGCGCGACAGAAGGAACTGCTTCACGAATTCGAGGCCATCAGCCAGAAAGACGTGGCGCGCCACAACCCGCGCAGCAAATCCTGGTACGACAAGGTGAAAGAGTTCTTCGAGGGTTGAGGTGAGACGCGCCGCTGCCGCGTTCCTGCTCCTGGCGGCCTGCGCCGCCAGAGCGCAAGGCGTTACCTCGCTCACCGTCGCCCTGGGCCAGTCGGCGCCCCTCTCCGGGGCGTCGCAAGCGCTCGGCGAGGACATCCGCAACGGCGCCCTGGCCTACTTGCGCACGCTGAACGAATCCGGCGGCGTGCACGGCCGGCGCATCGAGCTCGCCACGCTGGACGACGCGGGCGACGCCAAGCGCGCGCTGGCCAACACACAGCGCCTGGCCGAGCAGCTGGGCGTGTTCGCGCTGCTCGCCTACCCCGCGAGCAGCGTGTCGCGCGACCTGCTGACCTACGTGCAGCAAGCCCGCATCCCCTTGTTCGCGCCGCTGTCGGGCGCCGAAATCGTGCGCCAGGCGGGGCATTACGTCGTGACGGTGCGCGCCAGCCACGCCGAGGAACTGGACCGTGCAGTGGAGTACTACGCGCGGCTGGGCTTGAAGAGTTTCGCGTTGGCCACCGGCGACGAAGGCGCGGACGCGGAATTCCGGCAGGCCTTCGCGCGCGCGCTGAACAAACGCGGCCTGCAGCCTGCGGCCGGCCGTGCCGCGGCCGACGCGATCCTGGTGGTCGCGGCGCAGCGGCCGGCCGCCGACCTGGTCGCCCGGCTCAAGCGCTCGCGGCTGCCGGCGCAGATCGTGGTGCTGTCGCTCGCCGAGGCCACGCCGCTGGCCCGCGCGCTCGGCCCGGCGGGCGCCGGCGTCGCGCTTTCCGTGGTGGTGCCGCCCCTGGAGCGCGTCTCGCTGCCCCTCATCGCCGAGTACCGTGCGGCGATGCAGGCCGAGACCGGGCGCCAGGCCTACTCGGCAGCGTCGCTGGAGGCGTTCATCGGCGCCAAGGTGTTCGCCGAGGCCGTGCGCCGCGCCGGCCCATCGCTGACGCGCGAGTCGCTGCTGCGGGCGCTGGAGACGATGTCGCCCTACGACGCCGGCGGCGTCCTGATGAGCTTCGGGCGCGGCGACCGGCACGGCAGCTCGCAGACCGAGATGATCGCCATCGGACGCGACGGCCAGCTACTGCACTAGGCGCGGCGCCAGGTCGTGCCCTGCGGGCCGTCTTCGAGGATCACGCCGGCCGACTCGAGGTCCTTGCGGATGCGGTCGGCCTCCGCGTAGTTCTTCGCCTTGCGTGCGGCGAGGCGGGCGTCAATCAGCTTTTGAATGGATTCCGGCGTGTAGGCCACGCTGCCAGCCTGCAAGAACGATTCGGCCCTGCGGCCCATTAGCCCAAGTATCGCTCCGAGGGACCGCAGCAGGCGCGCGTCCTTCTCCGAGCGACTTCTATTGACCTCGGCCGCCAGTTCGAACAGCACAGCGACCGCCTCGGGCGTATTGAAGTCGTCATCCATCGCTTCCCGGAACCGCTTTGCGCGCGATTCGGCCCAGTCGATGGGTCCAGCGCCAACCTCGAATCCCTTGAGCGCCGTGTAAAGCCTGGTCAAGGCCTCCTTGGCGTCGTCGAGGTGGGCGTCCGAGTAGTTGAGCGGGCTGCGGTAGTGCGAGCGCACGAGGAAGAAGCGCACCACTTCCGGATCGAAACGCTTGAGCACGTCGCGGATGGTGAAGAAGTTGCCGAGCGACTTCGACATTTTCTCCTGGTCGACGTGCAGGAAGCCGTTGTGCACCCAGTACTTGACGAAAGGCTTGCCGTTGGCGCCCTCGGACTGCGCGATTTCATTCTCGTGGTGCGGGAACTGCAGGTCCTGCCCGCCGCCGTGGATGTCGAAGGATTCCCCGAGCAGCGTGCAACCCATCGCCGAGCATTCGATCGCCCAGCCCGGGCGCCCTTCGCCCCAGGGTGAGGGCCACTTGGGCTCGCCCGGCTTGGAATGCTTCCAGAGGACGAAATCGAGCGGATCGTGCTTCGCCGTGCCAACCTCGACGCGCTCGCCGGCACGCAGGTCGTCGAGCGACTTGCCCGAGAGCTTGCCGTAGCCGGGGAACTTGCGCACCGCGAAATTCACGTCACCGTCCGCAGCCCGGTAGGCGAGGCCCTTTGCCTCCAGCCGGCCTATCATCTCGAGCATCTGCGGCACGTACTGCGTGGCGCGCGGCTCGTGGTCGGGCTTCTCCACGCCGAGTGCGCCAATGTCCTGGTCCATGTATCGGATGTTGCGCTCGGTCAGCGCGCCGATCGTTTCGCCGTTCTCCACCGCTCGCTTGATGATCTTGTCGTCGATGTCGGTGATGTTGCGCACGTAGGTGACGCGGTAGCCGCTGGCGCGCAGCCAGCGCCGTATCAGGTCGAACGCCACCATCATGCGGCCGTGTCCGATGTGGCAGTAGTCGTAGACGGTCATGCCGCAGACGTACATGCGCACTTCGCCCGGCCGGATCGGCTCAAAGACCTGCTTTTGGCGCGCGAGGGTGTTGTAGATCCGGAGCATTGTGGGCTTGGGCTGGAACGGGCCGCCGCTCGGTTGTGAATGCGCGGGGCTTAGTCTAGAATGAGCAAGATTCCGTAGATCCTTGAAAACTATAACACAATGCGTGTTTTGCCCGTCGCGCGCCTGAGCCTCGTTGCGATCGCGCTCGCGATCTTCGCGGCGTCGCCGGTCGCGCGCGCGGACGACGAACTGGCCGAAGCGAGCAAGCTGCTCAAGGCTGGCCAGCACCAGCTGGCCCTGGAGCGCGTCAACAAGCTGCTCGCGGGAAAGCCGAAGGATCCGCAGGCGCGCTTCCTGAAGGGGCTGATCTACACCGAGCAGGGCAACACGCGCGACGCGATCGACATGTTCCAGAAGCTGACCGAGGACTACCCCGAGCTGCCCGAGCCCTACAACAACCTCGCGGTGATCTACGCCTCGCAGGGGCAATACGAGAAGGCGCGTTCCTCGCTCGAACAGTCGATCCGCACGCACCCCAGCTACGCCACCGCCTACGAGAACCTGGGCGACGTCTACGCCAAGCTCGCCAGCCAGGCCTACGACAAGGCGCTCAAGCTGGATTCCTCCAACGCCGGCGCGCAGAACAAGCTGGCGCTGGTGCGCGACCTGGTCGGCGGCATGCCGCACGGCGAGGCGCCGGCGCTGGTGGCTGCCGCGGAACCGAAGCCGGCCGCGCAAGCCCGGCCCGCCGTCGCGGAAAAGCCGGCACCGAAACCGGCCGGCGCGGACAAGGACGAGGTACTCGAGGCGGTGCATGCCTGGGCGCAGGCCTGGTCGCGCAAGGACGTGGACGCCTACCTGGGGTTCTACGCCAGGGATTTCCACACGCCGAAAGGACAGTCGCGCACCGCCTGGGAGAAAAGCCGCCGCCAGCGCATCCTCGCGCCGAAAAGCATTTCCGTGACGCTCGATGCGCCGCGCGTGAGCCGCGAGGGCGACACCCGCGCCAAGGTCACGTTCCGCCAGGCCTACCAATCCGACACGCTGAGTTCGCGCGGCAACAAGACCCTGTTTCTGGTCAAGTCGGATGACGGGCACTGGCAGATCCTGCAGGAGCAGGTGGCGAATTGAAGGGCGTCGCCGCACTGCTGCGCTCGGCGGCAGCTGCGCTGCTCCTGCCCGCGAGCGTGCTGGCCGCCTCGCCCGAGTCCGCGCTGTCGGGGGTCGTCGAAGCGATCGAGAGCAACCGGCCGGGACTGGCGCTGCAACGCGTTGAGCGGCTGATCGCCGAGCACCCCAACTTCCGCCTCGCGCACCTGATCCGCGGCGACCTGCTGCTGGCGCGCGCGCGGCCGCTGGAAACCTTCGGCAACGTGGTGAAGACCGTGCCGCAGGAAAAGGTCGACGACCTGCGCGCCGAAGCGCTGGTGCGCCTGCGCGCGCTGCGCGAACGGCCGGGTTCCGGGCGCCTGCCGCGGGCTATCCTGCAGATGAATTCCGGCCAGCAACATGCGCTGGTCGTCGATTCGCGCCGCTCGCGGCTGTACGTGTTCGAGAACGTGGCGGGCCGCCCGCACTACGTCGCCGACTATTACGTCACGCTCGGCAAGCGCGGCGTGGACAAGACGCGCGAGGGCGACCAAAAGACGCCGGTCGGCGTGTATCACGTGACGGCCAACCTGCCGAGGCAGAAGCTGAGCGACTTCTACGGCGCCGGGGCCTACCCGATCAACTACCCCAACGAGTGGGACAGGCGCCTGGGCCGCAACGGCTTCGGCATCTGGGTGCACGGTACGCCGCCGGACACCTACAGCCGCCCGCCGCGTGCCAGCGACGGCTGCATCGTGCTGGCCAACCCCGACCTGCTGTCGGTCGCGCGCTTCATGCAGGTCGGCACGACGCCGGTGATCATCGCCGAGGAGATCGAGTGGGCCGACGCCGACGCGCTGGAAGCGGAGCGCACCGCGCTCGCGCGCGCGGTGGAATCCTGGCGCACCGACTGGGAGAGCCGCGACACGGAGCGTTACCTCGCGCACTACGCCGCGGCGTTCACCTCCGGCACGGAGGACCGCGCCGCCTGGGCGGCGCGCAAGCGCAGCGTCAATGCCGCCAAGTCCTGGATCCGGGTCGGCCTGTCGCAGGTGGCGATGTTCCGCTACCCCAGCCAGGCGGACTTCGTGGTGGTTACCTTCCAGCAGGACTACCGCTCCAGCAACCTCGCCAACTCGATGCGTAAGCGCCAGTACTGGCAGAAGCAGGACGGCCAATGGCGCATCATTTATGAAGGAATCTCGTGAAATTCAGACTCTCGAGCTTGTGGAAGCCCCTGGTGATGCTTTCGGCCGCCGCCGCCGCTCCCGGCGCGCTGGCCGCCAACCCGCAGGTCGACCTGAAAACCAACCTGGGCACCATACGCCTCGAGCTGTACCCGGCCAAGGCGCCCAAGACGGTGGCCAACTTCCTGCAATACGTGAAGGACGGCCACTACAGCGGCAGCGTGTTCCACCGTGTGATCCCCGGCTTCATGATCCAGGGCGGCGGCTTCGATCGCAGCTACCAGCAGAAGGCGACGCGCGACCCGATCCCCAATGAGGCCAAGAACGGGCTGACCAACGATCTCGGCACTATCGCCATGGCGCGCACCAACGCGCCGCATTCGGCTTCCGCGCAGTTCTTCATCAACCTGAAGAACAACGACTTCCTGAACGCCGCGGCGGCGCAGGACGGCTGGGGCTACGCAGTGTTCGGCAAGGTGGTGTCCGGGCTCGACGTGGTGATGAGCATCGCCAAGACCCCGACCGGCCCGGGCGGCCCGTTCCAGAGCGACGTGCCGCGCCAGCCGGTGGTCATCGAGTCGGCGACCCTCGTCGGCCCATAGAGCCGGCCGCGTGGCGGCCACGCTGTTCATCTCGGACTTGCACCTCGCGGTCGAGCGCCCGGCGATCAACCGGCGCTTCTTCGCCTTCCTGCGCGAGCAGGCGCCCCGCGCCGCCGTGCTCTACGTGCTCGGCGACCTGTTCGAATACTGGATCGGCGACGAGGAGCTGGACGCGCCCGACGGCGATCCGCTGGCGCGCAAGGTGGCGGAGGCCTTCGGCGCGCTGTCGCGCCGGGGCGTCGGCGTGCGCCTGATGCACGGCAACCGCGATTTTCTCATCGGCAAGCGCTTCTGCGAGTTGAGCGGCGCGCGCCTGCTGCAGGATCCCGCAGTGGAGAAGATCGGCGGCGCGAGGACGCTCCTGATGCACGGCGACACGCTGTGCACCGACGACCTCGACTACCAGGCCTGGCGCAGGACCGCGCGCTCACGGGAGTGGCAGTGCGATTTCCTCGCCTTGTCGCTGCCCGAGCGGCGCAAGGCGCTGCAGGCGCTGCGCGAGAAGAGCAAGGAAGTGGTCGGGGCCAAGCCGGCCGAGATCATGGACGTGAACGACGGCGCCGTCCGGGAGGCGCTGCGCGAGCACCGTCTGACCCGACTGGTGCACGGCCATACGCACCGGCCGGCGCGCCACCTGCTGGAGGTGGACGGCCGTGCCTGCGAGCGCTGGGTGTTGCCGGACTGGTACGAGCGCGGCGGCTACCTCGCCGTCGACGACGCCGGGCCGCGCCTGGTTTCGTTCTGACCGGATCGGTCATTCAGTAAGGCCGGGTAACATGGGCGCATGACTGAACGCAAGCGTGCTGCCACCAAGGCCTACCAACACCCGGGCTTCCTGAACAGCAAGGACGCCCGCCCCTTGCGCATCCTAGCGGAGTATCTCGAACCCAAGAGCCGCTTCGACCATTTCAAGGTGGAAGACACCATCGTGTTCATGGGCTCGGCGCGCATCCAATCGCGCGAGGCCGCGGAGGGGATGGTGCGCAAGGGGCGGGCAGGCGATGGCAGCGCGGAAAAGGCGCAGACCGCACTCAGGATGTCCGCCTATTACGAAGCCGCACGCGAGTTCGCCTTTCGCCTGACGAATTGGTCGAAGGAGCTCGACCGCGAAGAGCGCCGCTTCGTGGTATGCACCGGCGGCGGCCCCGGGATCATGGAGGCGGCCAACCGCGGCGCGGCCGAGGCGAAGGGGTTGAGCGTCGGGCTCACCATCTCGATTCCGGTGGCGGAATTCGATAACCCTTACGTCACGCGTGAGCTCGCCTTCCACTTCCATTACTTCTTCATGCGCAAGTTCTGGTTCGCCTACCTGGCGAAGGCGGTGATCGTGTTTCCGGGCGGCTACGGAACCTTGGACGAACTGTTCGAGCTCTTGACGCTGGTGCAGACGCGCAAGATGCGCAAGCCCATGCCCATCGTGCTCTTCGGCACCGAGTACTGGCGCGAGATCCTCGACTTCGACGCGCTCGCGCGCCA
>JBGPPD010000026.1:0-21506 GCA_041488375.1 Gammaproteobacteria bacterium
AGCGCTGCGCGAGGCCGAGGCGAGGATCGAGGCGCTGCACGCGGCCGGGCGCCGGTTCCGCGTGCGGCCGGAGGAGCTGGCCGGCCTCGCCGAGTCGCAGCGCGCGCGGCTGAAGGACCTCGATCTGGCGGCTTCGCCCGAAGCGCTGCAGCGGGAGGTGTCGGCCGCCGAAGCGCGCACGCTGGCTGCAGCGAAGAAGCTCTCCGCCAAACGCAAGAGCACGGCGCAGACCCTGGCCAAGGCGGTCACCGAAGGCATGCAGCAACTGGCGATGAAAGGCGGGCGCTTCTCGGTTGCGCTGCGCGCGCTCGAGGCGCCCACCGCGGCAGGCATGGAGGAAGTGGAGTTCGAAGTCTCCTCGCATCCCAGCCTGCCGCTGCGGCCGCTCGCCAAGGTGGCCTCGGGCGGGGAACTGTCGCGCGTCAGCCTCGCGCTCCAGCTGGTGACGGCCAAGGCGTCGCCCGTGGCCACGCTGGTGTTCGACGAGGTGGACGCCGGCATCGGCGGCGCCGTGGCCGAGACGGTCGGCCGCGCGCTGAAGAAGCTGGGCATGGACCGGCAGGTGCTGTGCGTGACGCACCTGCCGCAGGTGGCGGCGCAGGGCGACGAGCAATGGACCGTGGTGCGCTCCGCGGCGCGCGGCAAGGTCGGCGTCGCGGCGTCGCGGCTGGACCGGGCGGGGCGCATCGAGGAACTGGCGCGGATGCTGGGCGGGGCGCAGATCACCGCCACCACGCGTCGTCACGCGGCGGAAATGCTCGGCGCCGGCTAGGGCTGGACGGCCTTGCGGTTCGGGCAGTCCTGCCTGGTGCAGTCGGCGTACAGCGCGAGGGAGTGGCCGCGCAGCTCGAAGCCGCGCTTGCGCGCCACCTCGCTCTGGCGCTGCTCGATCTCGGCGTCGTAGAACTCCTCGACCCGGCCGCACTGCAGGCACACCAGGTGGTCGTGGTGCCCGCCCTGGTTCAGCTCGAACACCGCCTTGCCGGTCTCGAAATGCTGCCGCGAGAGCAGGCCGGCCTGCTCGAACTGCGTCAGCACGCGATACACGGTGGCGAGGCCGATGTCGATGCCTTCCGCCATCAGGCTCTTGTAGACATCCTCGGCCGACAGGTGCCGCACCTTGCTGTGCTCGAACAACTCCAGCACCTTGCGCCGCGGCAGGGTGGCCTTGAGACCGCTCTCCTTGAGGCTCTGCGCCGAATTCATCGCTTATCATTATATGCCCATGCCTCGCGCGCCCACGCTCGCCCTACTGCTGTTGCTCGGCGCCTGCTCGCTGCCGGATTTCATGGCGCCCTACCGCATGGACATCCAGCAGGGCAACTACATCACGCAGGACATGGTGTCGCAACTGAAGAACGGCATGAGCAAGGAGCAGGTGCGTTACGTCCTCGGCACCCCGCTGCTCACCGACGTGTTCCACGCCGAGCGCTGGGACTACGTGTACTGGCTGGACCGGCGCGGGCAGCCGCGCGAGCAGCGGCGGCTAGCGGTGTTCTTCCAGGACGGCAAGCTGGCGCGGCTGGACGGCGACGTGGGGCCGGCGGGCGAAAAGAAGGGGGCACTCCAATGAGGGTGGCGATCGCGGGCGCGGGCGGCCGCATGGGGCAGGCGCTGATCGAGGCCGTGCTCGCCGAGCGGGGGCTGCAGCTGGTCGCGGCGCTCGACGCCGCCGGCAGCCAGGCGCTCGGGCGCGCGGCGGGCGCGGTGAAAGTCGGTTCGGACCTCGGCGCGCTGGCCGCGGCGGATGTGCTGATCGACTTCACGCGCCCCGAAGGGACCCTCGCGCACCTGGAGGCGTGCGTGAAGCTGGGCAAGGCCATGGTCATCGGGACCACGGGGTTCGGCGAGGCGCAGAAAGCGCGCCTGGCGGAAGGCGCGAAGCGCATCCCGATCGTGCTGTCGCCCAATTTCGCCATCGGCGTGAACGTCGTGTTCCGGCTGGCCCAGACCGCCGCCAAGGCGCTGGGCGACGCCTACGACGTCGAGATCGTCGAGGCTCACCACCGGCACAAGGTGGACGCGCCCTCGGGCACGGCGCTGATGCTCGGCGAACTGGTGGCCAAGGCACTGGGGCGCGACCTCGGCCAGGTGGCCACCCACGGCCGCGCGGGCGACACCGGCGAGCGGCCCGCCAAGGCGATCGGCTTCCACGCCATCCGCGGCGGCGACATCGTCGGCGAGCACACGGTGATCTTCGCGGGCGCCGGCGAGCGGGTGGAAGTCTCGGTGCGCTCGCAAAGCCGCATGACCTATGCCGCCGGGGCGCTGCGCGCGGTGCGATGGCTCCAAGGCAAGGGCCCCGGCCTGTACGACATGTTCGACGTGCTTGGCCTGAAGTAGCCGGCGCGGTATAATTCGTCGCTCAAATGAGCGGGAGGGGCGCGAGCCTCTTCCGCTTTTTCACATCTACTCCGGGAGTTTGCCGTGCCAGCGCTCGATTCCGCCGTCCTCGTCCTCGCCGACGGGACGGTGTTTCGGGGCCGCAGCGTGGGTGCCCCGGGTCTCTCGGCCGGCGAAGTGGTGTTCAACACCGCCATGACCGGCTACCAGGAAATCCTCACCGATCCGTCCTACTGCGGGCAGATCGTCACGCTGACCACTCCGCACATCGGCAATACCGGGGTGAACGCCGAGGACGAGGAGTCCGACAAGGTCTACGCCGCGGGCCTGGTGGTGCGCGACGTGCCGCCGGTGCTCTCGAGCTGGCGTGCGCAGCAGAGCCTGACCCAGTACCTGGTGGGCCAGAAGGTCGTGGCGATCGCCGAACTCGACACCCGCAAACTGACGCGCCTCCTGCGGGAAAAGGGCGCGCAGAACGGCTGCCTCATCGCCGGAGGCGATCTTCGCGAGGGGAGCGTGGACTTGGACAAGGCGCTCGCCGAGGCGCGCCGCTTCCCGGGCCTCGCCGGCATGGACCTCGCCAAAGTAGTCACCACCGCCAGGCCTTACGAGTGGCGCGACGGCAGGTGGGAGCTGGGCAAGGGCTACCGGCACATCGCCGGCGCGCCGTTCCACGTAGTGGCCTACGACTACGGCATCAAGCGCAACATCCTGCGCCTGCTCGCCGAGCGCGGTGCGCATATCACGGTGGTGCCGGCGCAGACGCCGGCGCGCGAGGTGCTGCGCATGCAGCCGGACGGGGTCTTCCTGTCCAACGGGCCGGGCGACCCGGAACCCTGCGACTACGCCATCGAGTCCATCGGCGAGATCCTCGACAGCACGCGGGTGCCGGTGTTCGGCATCTGCCTCGGGCACCAGCTGATGGCGCTTGCCTCCGGCGCGAAGACGATCAAGATGAAATTCGGGCACCACGGCGCCAACCATCCGGTGAAGGACCTCGACACGGGGCAAGTGGCGATCACCAGCCAGAACCACGGCTTCGCGGTGGACCCGGCGACGCTGCCGCCAACGCTCAAACCCACGCATGTATCGCTGTTCGATGGCTCGTTGCAGGGCCTGACCCGTACCGACCGGCCCGCGTTCTGCTTCCAGGGGCACCCGGAAGCCAGTCCGGGGCCGCACGACATCGGTTACCTGTTCGACCGCTTCGCCGGCCTGATGAAGAATGCCAAAACGAGCTGACCTTCACTCGATCCTGATCATCGGCGCCGGCCCGATCGTCATCGGCCAGGCCTGCGAGTTCGACTATTCGGGCGCGCAGGCCTGCAAGGCGCTGCGCGACGAGGGCTACCGGGTGGTGCTGGTGAATTCCAATCCGGCCACCATCATGACCGACCCGGAGATGGCGGACGCCACCTACATCGAGCCGATCACCTGGCAGATGGTGGCGCGCATCATCGAGAAGGAGCGCCCCGACGCGCTGCTGCCGACCATGGGCGGGCAGACCGCGCTCAACTGCGCGCTCGACCTCGCGCGCGAGGGCGTGCTGGAGAAGTTCGGCGTCGAGTTGATCGGCGCCTCGCGCGAGGCCATCGACATGGCCGAGGACCGGGAAAAATTCAAGAAGGCGATGACCCGGATCGGCCTTGCCTCGGCGCGCTCCTCGCTCGCGCACTCGATGGAGGAGGCGCTGCAGGTGCAGGCCAGCCTGGGCTTCCCGGCGGTGATCCGGCCCTCGTTCACGCTCGGCGGCTCGGGCGGGGGCATCGCCTACAACCGCGAGGAGTTCGTCGCCATCTGCGAGCGCGGGCTGGAGGCCTCGCCCACCAACGAGCTGCTGATCGAGGAGTCGGTGATCGGCTGGAAAGAGTTCGAGATGGAGGTGGTGCGCGACAGGAAGGACAACTGCATCATCATCTGCTCGATCGAGAACGTGGACGCGATGGGCGTGCACACCGGCGACTCGATCACCGTGGCGCCGGCGCAGACGCTCACCGACAAGGAATACCAGATCATGCGCAACGCCTCGATCGCGGTGCTGCGCGAGATCGGGGTGGACACGGGCGGCTCGAACGTGCAGTTCGCCATCAACCCGAAGGACGGGCGCATGCTGGTGATCGAGATGAACCCGCGCGTCAGCCGCTCCTCCGCGCTCGCCTCGAAGGCCACGGGCTTCCCCATCGCCAAGGTGGCGGCCAAGCTCGCCGTGGGCTACACGCTGGACGAGCTGAGGAACGAGATCACGGGCGGCGCGACGCCGGCTTCGTTCGAGCCGAGCATCGACTACGTGGTCACCAAGGTGCCGCGCTTCGCCTTCGAGAAGTTCCCGCAGGCCAATGACCGCCTGACCACGCAGATGAAGTCGGTGGGCGAAGTGATGGCCATCGGCCGCACTTTCCAGGAATCGTTGCAGAAGGCGCTGCGCAGCCTGGAGGTCGGGGTGGACGGCCTGAACCAGAAGACCACCGACCGCGAGATCCTCGAGCGCGAGCTCGGCGAGCCGGGACCGGAGCGCATCTGGTACGTGGGCGACGCCTTCGAGAACGGTTTTTCGCTGGAAGAGGTGTACCGCCTCACGCACATCGACCCCTGGTTCCTGGCGCAGATCAAGGAGATCGTGGACCTGGAGATGCGCCTGGACGACCAGAAGCTCGCCGACATCGACGCGGACACCCTGCGCAAGCTCAAGCGCAAGGGCTTCTCCGACCGGCGGCTCGCGTACCTGTTCAACACCGGCGAAATGGCGGTGCGCGAGAAACGCCACAAGCTCGGCATCCGCCCGGTGTTCAAGCGCGTGGACACCTGTGCGGCAGAGTTCGCCACCAAGACCGCCTATATGTACTCCACCTACGAGGAGGAGTGCGAGGCGGAGCCGACCGCGCGCCGCAAGATCATGGTGCTGGGCGGCGGGCCGAACCGCATCGGCCAGGGCATCGAGTTCGACTACTGCTGCGTGCACGCGGCGCTGGCGCTGCGCGAGGAGGGCTTCGAGACCATCATGGTCAACTGCAACCCGGAAACCGTGTCCACCGACTACGACACCTCGGACCGGCTGTACTTCGAGCCGCTGACGCTGGAGGACGTGCTCGAGATCGTGGACAAGGAAAAGCCCTGGGGCGTGATCGTGCAGTACGGCGGGCAGACGCCGCTGAAGCTGGCGCGCGACCTCGCGGCGGCGGGCGTGCCGATCATCGGCACCAGCGCCGACATGATCGACGCGGCCGAGGACCGCGAGCGCTTTCAGAAGCTGCTGGAGAAGCTCAAACTGCGGCAGCCGCCCAACCGCACGGCGCGCTCCGCGCCCGAGGCGGTGAAGCACGCCGAGGCGATCGGCTACCCGGTGGTGGTGCGGCCGAGCTACGTGCTCGGCGGGCGAGCGATGGAGATCGTGCACCACCAGGCGGATCTCGAGCGCTACATGAAGAACGCGGTGAAAGTGTCCAACGACGCGCCGGTGCTGCTCGACCGTTACCTGTCGGACGCCATCGAGGTGGACGTGGATTGCATCTCGGACGGCAAGGAGGTGCTGATCGGCGGAGTGATGGAGCACGTGGAGCAGGCCGGGGTGCATTCGGGCGATTCGGCCTGCTGCCTGCCGCCGCATTCGCTGTCCCCGGAGCTGGTGCAGGAACTGCGCCGCCAGACCGAGATGATGGCGCGCGCGCTGCAAGTGTGCGGACTGATGAACGTGCAGTTCGCCATCCAGGGCACCACGGTCTATGTGCTCGAGGTGAATCCACGTGCGTCGCGCACCGTGCCCTTCGTTTCCAAGGCCACCGGCCGGCAGCTCGCCAAGATCGCCGCGCTGTGCATGGCGGGCAAGACCCTCGCCGCGCAGAAAGTGCACGGCGACATCACGCCGCCTTACTTCTCGGTGAAGGAGGCGGTGTTCCCCTTCAACAAGTTCCCCGGCGTCGACACCATCCTCGGGCCCGAGATGAAGTCCACCGGCGAAGTGATGGGGGTCGGGGAGACCTTCGGCGAGGCCTTCGTGAAGTCCCAGCTGGCGGCGGGGGTGAAGCTGCCCAAGTCCGGGCGCGCCTTCATCAGCGTGCGCGACGGCGACAAGCGCGCGGCGGTGGAGGTGGCGCGCGACCTGGCGGCGCTGGGTTTCACCATCCTCGCTACGCGCGGCACGGCGGCGGTGCTCGAGCAGCACGGCGTGGCGGTGACCCCGGTCAACAAGGTGGCCGAGGGGCGCCCGCACATCGTGGACATGATCAAGAACGGCGAGGTGAGCTTCATCGCCAACACGGTGGAGGACACGCGCACCGCGATCTCGGATTCGCGCGCCATCCGGGTGACTGCCCTGGCGGCGCGCGTGACCTACTACACCACCATCGCCGGGGCCAAGGCGGCCTGCGCCGGCATGCAGCACATGACGCAACTCGAGCCGTATCGCCTTCAGGACTTGCATGCGAAACTCGCCATCTCGACAACTACCCACGGGGTAACCTCACACTAATGGCCAAGACACCCATGACCTTGCGCGGCGCGGAGCTGCTGCGCGTGGAGCTGCACCGGCTCAAAGCCATCGAGCGGCCGGCCAATTCCGCGGCGATCGCGGAAGCCCGGGCGCACGGCGACCTGTCGGAGAACGCCGAGTACGACGCTGCGCGCAACCAGCAGGGATTCATCGAAGGGCGCATCTCGGAGCTCGAGGCGAAGCTGGGGAACGCCCAGATCATCGACCCCAAGCTGCTGGATTCGGATGGGCGCTGCGTTTTTGGCGCGACCGTCGATCTCGAGGAGAAGGGCGGCAAGCCGATCACTTACCAGATCGTCGGCGAGGACGAGGCCGAGATCAAGGCCGGGAGGATCTCGATCTCCTCGCCGATCGCCAGGGCGCTGATCGGCAAGGAAGCCGGCGACGAGGTGGACGTGGTGACCCCTGGCGGGGTGAAGAAGTACGAGATCCTCGACGTGCGCTACGAGTAGCGCGCGCCCCTTCAAGGTCGGGGCCGCCTGCGCTGCGGGCGTTTTGCGCCGGCGGACTTCCTGCGGGGCGCCGGCCTGCGCGCCTCTTTGCGTTCGGACCAGCCGGACCTGGCGCCGCGGGGGAGGCGGCGCTTGGGTTCCTTCGGCGCTTCCGGCCGGGGCTTCTGCCGGTAGACGACCAGAATCTTGCCGATGTGCTGCACCGGGTGGGCGTTGGTGCGCTCGCAAATGCTGGCCAGGGCCACTTCGCGCTCGTCGCGGTTGAGCGGGGCGGCGCGGATCTTGATCAGTTCGTGCGCGGCGAGGGCGCGCTCGATTTCCGCGATGACGGAGTCGGTGAGGCCCTTTTCGCCCAGTTGCAGGATCGGGTGGAGGGAGTGGGCGCGGGCTTTGAGGGCTTTGCGCTCCGCGGCAGGGAGGGTGGATTCCATGGCCGGGCGATATTAGCCCAACCCCGTGGCCTTGAAGAACGTGTAGCAGAAGACGCCGTCCGCCTCAGCCGTCCGGTAAAGATCCCGGATGCCCGCATCGAAGGCCTTCGCCTCGATGATGCCCGCCTTCAGCGCGGATGCGCGGACGCCCTCGATCATCGCAGTGAAGGTCTTCCTGGTGAAGCCCTCCACGAGGGCGGGTTTGCTCGAATCCACGTACACCATCCGCGGGGAGACCTGCACCGCCTGGAAGCCGGCCTCGACCAGCAATGGGTAGAGTTGCCGCCCGATCAGGGCGTTGCCGCCCGCCGCCTGCTGCAACTGGACCAGACACCGGATCGCCTTCTGCGCGGCTTCGCTGGCGGGATGGAAGTAGGCGGAGCCGTGGTCGCCTTCGATGACGGTGATGGTGCCGCCGGGCTTGAGCAAGCCCTTGAGAATCGCCAAGGCCTCAACCGGCCGCGAGAGGTGCTCCAGCACGAAACAGGCAAACACGTGGTCGAAGGATTGCGCGTCGAAGGGCAAAGCGAAGATGTCCGCCTGCCGGAACTCCACGTTCGCGAGGCCCGCGGCGTCCGTCCTGCGCTTGGCCTGCGCGATCGAGTCCGGGGAGATGTCGATCGACATGAATCGCGCGCCCGGGCTCCTTTGAGCCAGGGTGACCGTCTGGGCGCCAACGCCGCAACCCGCCTCGAGGACCACGCTCCCCGCCGGGTATGAGGTACCGGAATGCAGCAGATCGACCAGCGTATCGGCCTGATCCTGCAGGCGCACGTTCTCCCGCGGGTCGTAGCCGTGCACATATGTCTCGTTCACGGTCCCTCGCCTAAACTCTTTCGGATGACGAAACCGGCACCAATCATAATTCCAACATGGCCAAATCCAACAAAGCCTGGCTCCGCCGCCACGTCACCGACACCTACGTGCGCCGGGCGAGGGAAGCCGGCTACCGCTCGCGCGCCGCCTACAAGCTGCTGGAATTCATCGCCAAGGACAAGCTCCTCAAGCCGGGCATGAAGGTCCTCGACCTCGGCGCCGCCCCCGGCGGCTGGTCGCAGGTGGCGGCAGAAAAAGTGAAGCCCAACGGCAAGGTGGTGGCCGTCGACCTCCTCGAACTCAAACCGATCCACGGCGTCACGATCTTCAAGGGCGACTTCCGCGAAGCCGATCTCGAAGCCGCCCTCGGCGGCAAGGCGGACGTGGTGCTCTCGGACATGATGCCCAACATTACCGGGGTGCCCCTGGTGGACCAGGCGCGGGCGTTGGAGATCTCGCTGGCGGCGATCGAGCTATGCAAGAAGTCGTTGAAGCCGGACGGGGCGTTCCTGGTGAAGGTGTTCCATGGCAGCGCCTTCGACGAGGTGCTCAAGGCGCTAACGGCGGTGTTTCAAACAGTTGGCGTGCGCAAGCCCGCCGCCTCCCGCGGCGAGTCGCGCGAAAATTATTTGCTCGCCCGGGGGTTGAAAAAGGGTTGAACCTGGGGAATGCGACGCAATCTATCCAATTCGGCGTAAACTGATTTTTTGCGGCGCTGCCCCAAAAAGGAGCAAGTCCTTGAACAACATGCTTAAAAACCTGGTCATCTGGCTGGTAATCGGCCTGGTATTGATGACCGTGTTCAACCAGTTCAACACCCGCCAGGCGGCGCAGGCTCCGCTGGAGTACTCGCAATTCCTGGACGAGGTGAAGGCGGGCCGCATCGCCAAGGTGACGATCGAGGGCCGGCAGCTCAAGGCCACCACCACTGAAGGCAAGCGCGTGACCAGCTATTCCCCGGGCGACATCTGGCTGGTGTCGGACCTGCTCAAGTACAACGTCAAGGTGGAGGCGAAGCCGGAGGAAGAGCCTTCGCTGCTGATGAACATCTTCGTGTCCTGGTTCCCGATGCTGCTGCTGATCGGCGTGTGGATCTTCTTCATGCGCCAGATGCAGGGCGGGGGACGCGGCGGCGCGTTCAGTTTCGGCAAGTCCAAGGCCAAGATGCTGGACGAGTCCACCAACACGGTGACCTTCGCGGACGTGGCCGGCTGCGAGGAAGCGAAAGAGGAAGTCTCGGAACTGGTGGACTTCCTGCGCGACCCGACCAAGTTCCAGAAGCTGGGCGGCAGGATCCCGCGCGGCGTGCTGATGGTCGGCAATCCCGGCACCGGCAAGACGCTGCTCGCGCGCGCCATCGCTGGCGAGGCGAAGGTGCCGTTCTTCTCCATCTCGGGCTCCGACTTCGTGGAGATGTTCGTCGGCGTGGGCGCGGCAAGGGTGCGCGACATGTTCGAGCAGGCGAAGAAGCACGCCCCCTGCATCGTGTTCATCGACGAGATCGACGCGGTCGGCCGCCAACGCGGCGCTGGCCTCGGCGGCGGCAACGACGAGCGCGAGCAGACGCTCAACCAGTTGCTGGTGGAAATGGACGGCTTCGAGGCCTCCGTGGGCGTGATCGTGATCGCCGCCACCAACCGGCCCGACGTGCTCGACCCGGCCCTGTTGCGCCCGGGGAGATTCGACCGGCAGGTGGTGGTGCCGCTGCCCGACATCCGCGGCCGCGAGGAAATCCTGAAAGTCCACATGCGCAAAGTCCCGCTTGCGCCCGACGTGAAGCCCGACATCATCGCGCGCGGCACGCCCGGCTTCTCTGGCGCGGACCTCGCCAACCTGGTCAACGAGGCGGCGCTGTTCGCCGCGCGCAAGAACAAGCGGCTGGTCGACATGGAGGACTTCGAGAGCGCCAAAGACAAGGTCATCATGGGCGCCGAGCGGCGCTCGATGGTGATGCCGGAGGAGGAGCGCCGGAACACGGCGTATCACGAGTCCGGCCACACGGTAGTGGCGAAGCTGCTGCCCAAGACCGACCCGGTGCACAAGGTGACCATCATCCCGAGGGGCAGGGCACTCGGGGTCACCATGCAGCTGCCGACGGAAGACCGCTACAGCCAGGACCGCGACCGGCTGCTCAACACGATCACGGTGCTGTTCGGCGGCCGCATCGCCGAGGAGTTGTTCATGCACCAGATGACCACCGGCGCCTCGAACGACTTCGAGCGCGCCACCGAGATCGCGCGCCGCATGGTCACGCATTGGGGCATGTCGGATGAGCTGGGCACCATGGTGTACGGCGAGAACGAGGGCGAAGTGTTCCTCGGCCGCTCGATCACCACGCATAAGAGCGTGTCGGAAGCCACGCTGCAGAAGGTGGACCAGGAAGTGCGCCGCATCATCGACACGCAGTACAAGCTCGCGCGCAAGCTGCTGGAGGAGAACCGCGACAAGGTCGAGGCGATGGCCAAGTCGCTGCTCGAGTGGGAAACACTCGACGCCGAGCAGATCAGCGACATCATGGCAGGCAAGGCGCCGCGCCCGCCGAAGCCCAGTTCCAGCGCCTCGAAGCCCAGTGACGGCGCGGCCAACGACGGCGCCACTGGCGCCGCGGCACCCACGCCAGCCGCTTGATCCTGCGCTGCGGCCGCTTCGAGCTGAGCCTCGAGCGGCCGCTCGTGATGGGCGTGGTCAACGTCACGCCCGATTCCTTTTCCGATGGCGGAAGGTACCTCGATCCCGAGGCCGCCATCTCGCACGCGCGTCGCCTGATCGACGAGGGCGTGGAGCTGCTCGACGTGGGTGGGGAGTCCACGCGGCCCGGCGCCGCGCCGGTGCCGGAGGAAGAGGAACTGAGGCGCATCCTCCCGGTGGTGGCGGCGCTGCGCGATTTCCCGGTGTCGGTGGACACGCGCCGGCCAGGGGTGATGCGGGCCGTTCTCGACGCGGGCGCGTCCATGATCAATGACATCCAGGCGCTGCAGGCGCCCGGCGCCATCGACGCCGTGGCAAAAAGCGGTTGCGGCATCTGCCTGATGCACATGCAGGGCGAGCCGCAGTCCATGCAGCGCGAGCCGCGCTATGAAGATGTCGTGAAAGAGGTCGGTGATTTCCTCGCCCAGCGCATTGCCGCCTGCGAGAAGGCGGGCATCGCCCGCGACCGGATCGTGGCGGACCCCGGCTTCGGCTTCGGCAAGACCCCCGCGCACAATCTGACCCTGCTCAAGCACCTGCCCGGGTTCGCCGGGCTGGGCGTCCCGATCCTCGCCGGCTGGTCGAGAAAATCCTCCCTAGGGCGCATCACCGGGCGCGACACCGGCGAGCGCCTGGCCGGCAGCCTCGCCGCCGCTTTGCTCGCCCTGCTCGGAGGGGCGAGAATACTGCGCGTGCACGACGTGAAAGAAACCCGCGACGTGGTCCTCCTCTGGCAGGCGTGGCAGCAGGCATGAGCCGCAGGTACTTCGGCACCGACGGGGTGCGCGGCACGGTCGGCCAGGCGCCGATGACGCCGGACTTTGTCCTGCGACTGGGCTACGCTGCCGGCCGCGTGCTGGCCGGCCAGTCGCGGCAACCGGCGGTGCTGATCGGCAAGGACACGCGCATCTCCGGCTACATGATCGAGGCCGCGCTCGAAGCCGGCTTCTCCGCCGCCGGCGTGGACGTGCTGCTGTGCGGACCGCTGCCCACGCCCGGTGTCGCCTACCTCGCGCGCGCGTTGCGCCTCACGGCGGGCGTGGTGATCAGCGCCTCGCACAATCCGTATGCCGACAACGGCATCAAGTTCTTCTCCGGCGACGGCTTCAAGCTGCCCGATGCGGTGGAGGCGGAAATCGAGCGGGCGCTCGAATCGCCGATCGGCTGCAACGAGTCCGCGAAGCTGGGAAAGGCGCGCCGCGTGGACGACGCGGCCGGGCGCTACGTGGAGTTCTGCAAGTCCTGTTTCCCGGCCGAGCTCGACCTGCGCGGCCTGCGCATCGTGGTGGACTGCGCGCACGGCGCCGCCTACAGCGTGGCGCCGAACGTGTTCCATGAACTCGGCGCCGAGGTGGTGCCGATCGGCGTCTCGCCCGACGGCTTCAACATCAACGACCTGTTCGGCGCCAGCAGCCCCCGGCAACTGGAGAGCGCGGTGCGCATGCACAAGGCCGACCTCGGCATCGCGCTGGACGGCGACGGCGACCGGCTGCTGATGGCGGATGCCGCGGGTCAACTCTACGACGGCGACCAGCTCCTTTACGCCATCGTCAAGCATCGCGCCTCGAAGGAAAAGGTGCCGGGTGTCGCCGGCACGCTGATGACCAACTTTGCGGTGGAGCAGGCTTTCGCGAAACTGGGCGTTCCCTTCGCACGCGCCAAGGTCGGCGACCGCTACGTGCTCGAGCTGCTGCGCGAGAAGGGCTGGCTGCTCGGCGGCGAAAATTCCGGGCACCTGCTGTGCCTGGACAAGCACACCACCGGCGACGGCATCGTCTCGGCGCTGCAGGTGCTCAGTGCGCTGCGCCAGTCGAAGAGGACGCTCGGCGAACTGACCGCGGACCTGGTGATGTTTCCGCAGGTGCTGGTGAACGTGCCGGTGCCGAAAGGCTTCGATTGGCAGAAGGACGGCGCCATCGCCGCGGCGCAGGCCGCCGCGGAGAAGTCGCTGCATGGCCGTGGACGGGTCCTGCTGCGGCCCTCCGGCACCGAGCCCCTGCTGCGCGTGATGGTGGAGGGCGAACCCATGCAAGTCGTGGAACAGGCGGCAAATTCCATCGCCGCCGCGGTGCGCCGGGCCGCGTCCGCCTGAGGCCTGCCTCAGGTACTCGACGCGTTCACCACCAGCCGGGGCTTGTGGCTGGCGGTGCGCTGCGAGTGCTCCACTAGGAACCCGGCAATTGCGTCGATGTCATTTAGCCCGAAGACCGGGACGGGCGGCTGAATGGCGGCGTCGGTAGCGATTGCGACGACATGAGGGTCGTGGGGGAAGATCCATTCCGCACCCTGATTCGCGGCGCGATGCACCTCGAGCTTCGAAATCGCCTCGCGCTTGAAGCCCTCCACGAGCACGAGGTCGCAGGGGGACAGAGTCCCGAGCAGGTCTTGAAGCGAAGGTTCCGGCGCGCCGCGCAACTCGTGCATCAGCGCCCAGCGACGGCTGGAGGTCAGCATCACCTCCGCGCACCCGGCCTCTCGATGCCGGTACGAGTCCTTGCCGGGCTGGTCCACGTCGAAGGCATGATGCGCGTGCTTGATGAGCGACACGCGCAGCCCGCGCGCGACGAGCAGCGGGATCAGCTTCTCGATCAGCGTGGTCTTGCCGCTGCCCGAGAATCCGGCGAAGCCGAATATTCTCATCTGCGCTCTCCATAAAAAATGGGCCGCTTGCAGCGGCCCCGAATTTCGACGCACTGGACCTGAGCAGGAGGAGAACCTCAGGTCTGGTAGCGCCTGCTCTTGAAGCTCGCGATCCTTCTGTAGTGCTCGCCGCCGCCGATCCTGCGGATGTCGGCCCACGTTCCCTTGTAATACGGGATGACGTTGCGATCGGTCCAATCGGTGACCGTATCGCCGACGATCCCGTTATAGCCCCCGAACTGCATGAACGTGTGGCCGCGCTTGATGCTCGCATCGGGATACGCGATCGCGTAGGAGGAACCGTAGTCGTTGTAGACCTCGACGATGTCGCCCGGCTCGACGCCCATCGCGCGAGCATCGTCCAGATTGAGCTCGATGATGGTCATCGGGTAGCGCTCCTTGACATGCGGATCGTATTTGTTGTGATAGCCCGTCTGCCACACCTCGTTCACCCGTCCGTTGTTGATGTAGAACTTGTACTTCGCCTTCTGATCGGCGACCGGCTTGGGCAGACCGGGCCAGGTCGAGGGCAGGAACTTCGCCTTGCCGTCCTTGGTGTCGAACTTGTTGTCGGTGTAGAGCATCTCCGTGCCGATCAGCTTGCCGCTCTTCAGTTCCTTGATCGGCATCTGGACGCCGTTATTGCCCGCCTTGCGAAGTAACTCGTACGTCGCCAGGTTCCCGGTGTCCCCTCCTTGGCTGTCGATCTGCCCCGCGCCAGGCTGGCCCGCACGGCGGAAACCGTCGTTGAAGGCGTCTTCTTCCGTGCGCCAGTCAAAGCCCTCGAAGCGCTTGGCCATGTCGGCCTTGCCTTCCTTCGCGTACATCGCCTTGAGCGTGTTCGCGATCTCGGCCGCAATCAGGCTGTCGGCCTTGGCCACGCCCGGCGGATCCATGAACTTCTCGGAAAGGCGCAGGCGGCGCTCACCGTTCATCGACGTTAGGTTGATCTCGCCCGGCTGCGCCGCGGGCAGCGCCAGGTGCGCCGCGTCCATGACCATCGTCGGATAGAGGTCGACCAGCGTCACGAACAGGCCGCCCTTGTTGAGCACGGCATCCGCGATCGTGTCGACGATCTGCTCGATAGTCGCGCCGCGCGCCTTCGCCATTGCCTCCTTGACAATGTTGGCGCGGCGCAGGACGACCTCCCGGTACTGCTCGGCATTGAGCGTCGTCTGGAACGAGTTGCAGGCCCACATGGTGAGCGTACGGCCGCGCCCCTGGATGATCTCCCGGTCGACGTAGATCTTGTTGCTGAGGTCGGGCGGCCGCGTGTAGCCCTCCTGGTGACCGCCCATGCGCACCACACCTGTGCCGCGGCGCCCGACGTTGTGGGTCGCGAGCACCAGATCCACGAGCGCCGACTGGATGAGGTAGTTATCGTTGCCCCAGATGATGCCCTTCTCGTAGCCGTGCATGGTCCGCTTCATGTGGCCCGAGGCCTTGGGCTTGTACGCCCATTCAGCGGCCTGACGCAGTTGCGTGACTGGGACGCCGGTAATGCGGCTCGTCTCCTCCAGCGACATGCGGTTCGCCGCCAGCGCGGCATCGTAGCCCGTGGTGTACTGCGCGATGAAAGCCCGATCGATCCAGCCTTGTTCGACCACGTGGGTCAACAGGCCGTTGAATAGCGCAATGTCTGTTCCCGGCTCGATCTCCAGGTGCAGCACGCGATCCTTCGCGATGGTCTCGCAGATGGTGACGGTCGGGGTGCGACGCGGATCGACGAAGATGAGGCGGCCGGCTTCCGCGGTCTCGCCGGGAAACCACTTCTTCTTCTTGTCGACGGTGCCGCCCTGCAGGTTTGGCATCCAGTGCGCGAGGAAGTAGTTGGTCTGCGTTTCGTACTGGTTGGCGCCGATCGAGAAAATGCAATCGGCGACCTCGGCGTCCTCGTAGGAGTTGTTCAATTCGCCGATGCCCATGTCGCGCGTGGCGTGGCACTCGGAGTTATACGCCGGCCGATTGTGGATGCGCACCAGCGGGGTCTTCAGCGCCGAGAACATGAGTTTGCCGGTGCCCCAGGTGTTTTCGAACCCGCCGCCCGCGCCGCCGTGATCGAAGCAGTTGAACGCCAGGCCGTTCGGCCCTTCCTTGTCGAGGATCTTCTTCGCCACGCCGCAGTAGATCGCCAGCGCTTTATCCCAGGTGGTGTCGACCCACTGGTCTCCGGTGTACAGGCGCGGGTAGGCCAGGCGCTCCTTGCCGAGTCCCTCGGGCGCGTACATGTAGGAGGCCATCTTGCCGCCGCGGGTGGAAGACAGCCCGTGGTTCACGACGCATGCCTTGTCCGGGACGACCATGATGTTGAATCGCTTGCCGCCGGCATCAGCGACGACGTTGGTCATCGCCGTGGTCATCGTCGTGGCAAGGGGAGGAAGCTGCTTGCGGAAATCGAGGCCAAGGGCGTTCTGGTTCGGCGCGCGTCCGCCCTCGTCGTTCTCTGGCCACTTGTAGACGTGATAGCCGCAGCCGACGATGCAGAAGTGGCAGGTCATATTGCTGCGCTTGGCCGAAACCGGCGGCAGCGCGACGCGATCTTTGCGGCTCATGGTCGATCCTCTCAGAGCACGTTGGATTGGCGGCCGTAAATGAGGCCGTCAACGGCGACCGCGGTGACGGCGCCACTCTTTTCGTTGTAGCGCAGTGCGACCTGCGGCAGATTCTCGGTCGCCTGGCCGCACACCATCTGGCCGGCGAGCTCCGCGTCGAACACGCTGTAGTGGCAGCCGCATCGGAAAGTGCGGGTGCCGGTGTCATAGCTGACCGGGCAGCCCATGTGGGTGCACAGCGTGCTGAACGCAACGATGTCTCGGTCCGGCCCCACGCCGCCCGGCACCGGTCTCCCCATCTTGACCATCACACAGGGCGAAGACGCATCCGGGTAGGTGAAACTGACCGGCACGTTGTTGCGCAGCGCAGACGCCACGCCGAGGCTCTTGGCGCTGTAAGGCAGCGTCGCTTTTCCCGCATCGGCGACCGCAGCTTCCGCCTCCTGCACGACCGCCGCGCCGGCGATGGCTGCACCGCCGGCTTTCAGGAAACCGCGTCTGGATATGTTCATGAATCCCCTCCCTGGTAGGTATTGCTTCCGGCAATCCGGACGCAATCGCCGTGCCAGGGCTTCTTCACGGGCATGACGGGCGAAGATCGTTACCGTTTGGTAACAGATGGAGCTGCAGGAGCATCGACGAAGTCACTCCACGGTAACGTCGAGATGGCTAACGGGTCGCGCGTTTGCCAGAATGCCGGGGAGGGAATTGCCTGGGGGAGGGCGAAACCATGCGGCCGCTGTTGCGCGCCCTGTTGTTCTGTGTCGCGTTCTCGTTCGCGAGCAACGTCCTTGCCTCGGACCCGATCCGCATCGGCACGACGCCGGTGTTTCTCGACGACCAGGCGAGCTTCCTCGGCGCGTGGCAGCGCTACATGGAGCAGCGGCTCGGGCGGCCGGTGCGGTTCGTCCAGCGCGGCAGTTACCGCGAGATCACGGAGCTGGTGCGTGAAGACCAGCTCGATTTCGCATGGGTGTGCAGTCCGCCGTACCTGCGCAACCGGGACCGCATGGTGCTGGCGGCGGTGCCGCTGCACCGGGGAAAGCCGTTGTACCAGTCCTACCTGATTGTCCCCGCCGGCGACCGCACGACGAAGAGCTTTGCGGACCTGCGCGGCAAGGTCTATGCGTTCTCCGATCCGGATTCCAATTCCGGCTGGCTGGCGCCGCAGACCGAGATGCGCCACCAGCACATCGATTCGTCCACTTTCTTCAAGCGCAGCTTCTTCACGTGGGCGCACAAAAAAGTCGTCGAAGCCGTGGCGGTCGGCCTGGCGCAGGGCGGTTCGGTGGATGGCTATGTCTGGGAAACCCTGCAGCTACTGCATCCCGAACTGACGGCGAAAACGCGCGTCGCCTGGAAATCTCCCTGGTACGGGTTCCCGCCGATCATTGCGCGGCGCAGCATCGCCCCCACCGTTCTGGCGCAAATGCAGGACCTCCTCGTGGGCATGAAGGATGACGAGGACGGTCGCCGCCTGCTCCGGCAACTGGATCTTGATGGCTTCGAGCGCGGCAATGACGCGCTGTTCGAGGGCGTCGAGAAGAATCTCAAGTACGTGCTCGGGCTCTGAGCGGTGCTGCGCGACTTCAAATACCACTACAAGATTCCGCTCAGCCTGACACTCGTCATCGCGGTGACGGCGCTCGTGGTGTCCGCTACGCTCACGTTGCTCGCCTACCAGAATGCGAAGCGCGAACTGATTTCCAACGCGCTGGGGCTCGGCAAGGTGCTCTCTCGCACCTTGCTGCCGGCGATGCTCCACGATGAGCCCTGGCAGGCGTACGAGATTGTCGCGACGCCCCTCGAGATCCGCACCGAGCGCGGCGCCGCCGAGCGTGTGATCGTGGTGCTCGACGCGAAGAACCAGGTCTACGTCTCCTCCTCGCCCATGCGCTTTCCGATGCTCGAGCGGCTTGGCGCGGTCGACCCGGAGTTCGGCGTGATCGAGAAGCGCGTCGCCGGCCAAAGTAACGACGAAGCGTTCACTGCGGAGGAGAGCGACTGGCAGTACATCCACGTCGTCGTGCCGATTCTCGCGGAAGACGGCGCGCGCCTGGGCACGCTGATTGTCGCTTCCTCGCACTCCCTGTTCCTGCCGCAGTTCTACGCCGCGCTGGGCGGAGTGGCCCTGTCCACGCTGGCGGTGCTGGTAGTGCTCTTGCCGATTGGCTGGTACTGGGGCAGGCGCATGGCCGAACCCCTGGAGTACCTCGCTGAGAGCATGGCCAAGGTAGGGCGCGAGCCGATCGAGGAGCTGCGCCGCGGACTACCGCGTAGCGGCGACGAGGTCGGCATGCTCGGCAAGGGATTCGACAGGATGCTGCAGGAGCTCGAGGAAAAGAAGGCGATGGAGAAGCAGATGCTGGCCTCCGAGCGTCTCGCGGCGATCGGGCGGCTCACCGCAGGCATCAGCCACGAGATCAATAACCCGCTGGGCGGCATGCTGAACGCGATCAGTACCTACAAGAAGCACGGCAGCGGCGACGCCTTGACCATGAAGACCTTGTCGCTGCTCGAGCGGGGCCTGTTGCAGATCCGCGAAACGGTGGGTGCGCTGCTCGTGGAGGCGCGCCTGGAGAGCCACGCCCTGACCGCCCAGGACATTGAAGACGCGCGCACGCTGGTGACGCCGGAGGCGCAGAAAAAGGGCGCACAGCTGGTCTGGCGCAACGAGATCGCTGAACCGCTGCCGCTGCCTTCCACGCAGGTCCGGCAAATCCTGCTCAACTTGCTGCTCAATGCCGTCGCGGCGACGGAGCACAGGGGGCGCCTCGAATGCAGCGTCTCGCGCGTCAATGGTTCGTTGCGCATGTCGATCGCGAACGACGGCAGGCAGATCAGCCGCGAGCGCCTGGATCATCTGTACGAGCCGTTCGCGGCGCAGGGCGAGGCGGCTGTCGGCGGCAGCGGAATCGGGCTGTGGGTGACCTACCAGCTGGTGCAGCAGCTCAACGGCCGCATCGACACCGACAGCCGGCCTGGCGGCACGACGTTCACCGTCGAACTGCCGATCGATACCTGACCCATGGGCGCACGCCTGCACGTCTGCCTGATCGAAGACGATCCCATCATGGGCGAGTCGCTGTGCGACCGGCTGGAGCTGGAGGGCTTCAGCTTCGATTGGTGCAGGACCGCCGCCGACGCCCTGGAGCGGATTGCCGGCCGCAACTACGGCGCGGTGATCAGCGACATCCGGCTGCCGGACTTCAGCGGCGAGGAGCTGTACCGTCACGTCATCGAACGCGAGCGCTTCGTGCCGCCGTGGATCTTCATCACGGCCTATGGTTCGATCGATCGCGCCGTGGCCCTGCTCAAGCTCGGGGCGGCAGACTACGTCACCAAGCCATTCGACCTGGACGAGTTGATAGCGAAACTGACGACCGTCGGCCGCGTACTGTGGCGCCCGCAGACGGACTCGCAGGCCGTGCCGCTGCTGGGCGTGTCGCCGGCCATGCGGCAGATCGAAGCGACGCTGCCGCGTCTGGCGCAGCAGGCCAGCACGGTGCTGGTGACGGGCGAGTCGGGCGTGGGCAAGGAAGTGGTTGCGCGCCTGATGCACGCTGCCGTTGCCGGCTCCGGCGAACGCCCGTTCGTCGCGGTCAACTGCGGCGGCTTGCCCGAGACGCTGCTCGAGGCCGAACTGTTCGGGCACGAGAAGGGCGCATTCACCGGCGCGATCCGCCTGCGGCGCGGCGTATTCGAGCAGGCCAACGGCGGCACGCTGTTTCTGGATGAGATCGGCGACATGCCGGCGTCGATGCAGGTCAAGCTGCTGCGTGCGCTACAGGACAGGAGCATCGTGCGCATTGGCGGCGAAGAGCCGATCGCGGTGGACGTCAGAGTGATCTGCGCCACGCACCGCGACATGCGCAAGATGGTCGGGCAGGGCGCATTTCGCGAAGACCTCTACTATCGGATCCACGTCATCAATCTGCGCATTCCGCCTCTGCGCGAGCGGCAGGAGGACATCATGTGGCATGCGTACCGGTTCCTCGCGGAACAGGCCGCCCGGCGGCCCGCGGAGCGCAAGCTCCTGTCGCGCGGCGCGGAACATGCGCTGACCGGTTACCCATGGCCGGGAAACATCAGGGAGTTGCGTCATTGCATCGAGCGCGCCTGGATCCTCACCGAGGGCGAGACGCTGCAGGCCGAGGCCTTGTTCGAGGAGAGCAGCCTGCAGCACATCACCAGGCACCAGGCCGGCGACGGGCTGAGCGACTACCTCCAGGCCTGCGAGAGGAACTACGTCTTGCGCGCACTGGAGCGCAACAACGGCCAGATCGGTTCGACTGCGGCGGACCTCGGCATCAGCCGCAAGAACCTCTGGGAGAAGATGCGCAAGCTGGAGATCAACGCTCGGGATAGTCGTCCGCAGTCCTAGAATTCCTAGAATTTAGAATGGGTTGCATTACGTTTAGCCGACTGCTTGACTTGGCCACATTATTTCCATTATTCTGGAAACATGGAAACGATACAGGCCGTGCAATCGCTGAGTGCCTTGGCGCAGCCGTCGCGCCTCGCGATCTTCCGCTTGCTGGTGCAGGCCGGCGCCCAGGGCATGGCGGCAGGGCAAATCGGGGAAAAGCTCGAGCTGCCGCCAGCCACGCTGTCGTTTCACCTGACCGGACTCACGCGCGCGGGACTCGCACAGGGCCGGCAGGACGGCCGCTTTGTGATTTACACGGCCAATTTCGAGAGCATGAATACGCTGGTGGCGTTTCTCACGGAGAACTGCTGCGGCGGCCGCTCTTGCACGCCTTCCACAGGAGACCAGGATGAAAAGATTCCACGTACACGTCGCCGTGCATGACCTCGCGAAAAGCATCCGCTTCTACAAGGCGATGTTCGACGCCGAGCCCAGCGTGGTGCGGCCGGACTATGCGAAGTGGCAGCTGGACGATCCGCGCGTGAACTTCGCCATTTCGCAGCGCGGCGCGAAGACGGGCGTCGACCACCTCGGCATCCAGGCCGAGAACGCCGGGGAGCTGGAGGGACTGCGCTCGCAACTGGCGCAGGCCGACGTCGCGATCATGGACCAGAAGAACGCCACCTGCTGCTACGCCAAGAGCGACAAGCACTGGACCATCGACCCGCA